>DATERL010000043.1:0-70448 GCA_035271585.1 Prolixibacteraceae bacterium | reverse complement strand
ATTTATAATTAACCTTTTGTTTGTATAAAGAAGAAAAAGCATTTAAGGAATTTATTTCGAAAAAGGAGTGTGTAAATTATCCTTTCTAAATCAATAAATTATATCAATTTAAAGAATTAGCAAAAACAATTTCAAATAATTAATAACCCACTTAAAATTTAAATTATGACCACATCTAAAGTTTATTTTTTACTCTTTTTTATTGCTACTACAATGTTATTCTCCTGTAAAAACAATACAAGTAATTCAGTCGCTAACCTAGACACACAGGCAGAAGCAGTCGTCGAATCAGTTGCAAAAGCAAGCTCGAAAGGTAAATATGCTATAAAATCGGGAATTGTAGAATACAAAACCCAAATGATGGGTATGGACGCAAAACAAACCTTAACATTCGATGATTACGGTAAGCTCGAAGTACAGGATATTGAGATGGAAATAATGGGCACTATAATTCACACGGCCACTTTAATAAAAGATGATTTTATTTATCAAATGGATTTGGTGCAAAGAACTGGAATTAAAAACGCTGCAACACCAGCCAGTAATATGAGTATTGATTTCGAAAATTTGTCGGAGCAAATGACGAGTGAAATGAACCTGAAAAAGCTTGGAAAAGAAGAATTTCTTGGCAAAACGTGCGAAAAAATGAGCATCGATTATCAAAAAATGCAAATGAAGGGAACTTACCTGGTTTATAAGGGAATTGCTTTGTTTTTTGACACTGATTTAGGTACTATGAAAATGAAAATGACCGCTGAAAAATTCATCGAAAACCCTAAAATACCCGCTGGTAAATTTGATATACCTTCGGATATTGTAATGGCCAATTAATCCATTAATTAGTTTGTCATTCATTTGCAATAGATCGTTAGATTATTAGATATTAGGTAACCATTCAGTCGCACTAAAAAAGGGTAGAATTTCAGTTCAAAACAGGATGAATTGCTCGTCCCGATGTACATCGGGATTAACCCTGGGGATAATTGATAACTATAAAACCAATACTGATAGACCAATAAAGGAGATTATAGAGCGTAGCGAATATACGCGACATTTTGTTGGCTAATCGGTATAAAACTACTCTTTTGAACAAAATACGTATTGAAAAACAAACCGACTGAATGGTTACGATATTAGTATTGAGACAAAATATAGAACGCTAGTATTCAATTGTTTAACGAGATATCTGAGTGATTCGTAAGGTGCTGTACGTTAATTACTTATAAAAATATAACGAACTATTGATTTGTGAAGTAAACATAAATTGTATGCCTGTTTTGCAAGACGCTTTCGAATTGAAAATTAGCATTAGCTAATATGAGTTCAACTGCCTTTTGCGTGACAGACCTACAACCATTACAAACCATTCATGGGTTCGATGAAGTAAAGAAACTTTTCGAATAAATTATTTATGTGTAAAGAGGTAAAGAATTAGATTTCTTACCTCTTTTTGCATTGGCATGTAAGAATATCTTGTTAAATTTGGTGTTGATTGAATAAAAATATCAGTTTGATGGGAGACAATTAGGCATGTTTCCCGCGTAAGGCGCTACAAGTTGTAAGAGGCTTAGTATGAATTAAAACTCAAGGTAGTTAAATTCGCTTCGTATTTTAACTAATTTGCCGTTGGTAATTAAATCTAATCAATATTTGATATGAATATAAAAGTGAAGTTATACTGTGTGGTTTGCCTTCTGGCCTTTTTGAGCTTCAATGCGTATAGTCAGATAAACCACGACAAGGGTAAAGTACCCGAGTACACTTTGCCCGAAATGTTAATTTCCAATCAAGGGCAAAAAATAGAAACTTCTAAGGATTGGATAAATATAAGGCGACCCGAAATTATTAAGCTTTTTGAAGAGCATGTGTACGGAAGGTTTCCGGAGGTTAATTTGGAGGTAAAATTTGAAACCTTAACAACCGATTCAAATGCACTATGCGGAAAGGCCATACAAAAAAATATTGCGGTCTATTTTATAAAAAATAGCGATACCATACAAATGGATTTGTTGATTTTTATTCCGGCTAATGCAACAAAGCCTGTCCCCTTATTTTTAGGGATAAACTTTTATGGGAATCAGTCTATTCATACCGATTCTAATATTCCTATTACAAGAAGTTATGTCATCGATAATCCTGAATATAATATATTTAATCATACGGCTAATTACAAATCGCGTGGCTCCGATGCTTCCAGTTGGCCTGTTGAGCGGATACTAGAAAGGGGTTATGGTCTGGCCACTTTTTGCTGTGGTGATATTGATCCTGATTTTGATGATGGTTTTAAAAACGGGATACACTCATTGTTAGATTATTCTGAAAAAGATATTTTAAACGAGTTAAGTACAATTTCAGCTTGGGCCTTTGGATTAAGCACTGCAATGGATTATTTAGAAACAGATATCGATATTAATAAAAATCAAGTTGTTGTTATTGGGCATTCGAGATTAGGCAAAACAGCACTTTGGGCAGGTGCCAACGACCAAAGATTTGCAATAGTAATATCAAATAATTCAGGTTGTGCAGGCGCCGCTCTTTCACGTAGAAAAGTTGGCGAAACAGTTAAAAATATAAATGATGGATTTCCTCATTGGTTCAGCAAAAACTTTCATCATTTTAATGACAAGGAAAATGAATTGCCGGTTGATCAGCACATGCTACTGGCTTTAATGGCTCCAAGACCTCTCTACGTTGCAAGTGCAGAACAAGACGATTGGTGCGATCCAAAAGGTGAAATAGTTTCATTATATCATGCTGGACCGGCATATCATCTTTTTGGTTTGAATGGCATTCCGACTGATGTTTTACCTCAGACAAATATGCGCCTTTGGACAGGTAATTTGGGATATCATATACGCTCTGGAGGACATAATTTGGCTCGATTTGATTGGGAACAATATTTAGATTTTGCCGATTATCATTTCAACCAAAAAGATAAATAGTCCCCATTGCGAATATGCAGTCATAAACATTTGTGGTGAAGTATTTCTTTTTGCTTTTATATGGAATTTTTTCTCTTTTTCACTTATAAAATCAGAATCAAGAATCACCCTCAGTTAATTAAATTTCTTATTTTTTGTTTTTTGTCTTTTGTTTATCTTTAGTCTTTTTTGTTTTAAATAGAAAAGAGCAAAATAATACGCCACCATCAGTTTTGGCACTTTAATCAACACATATTACACATTCATCAAAATTTACTTGTGTGAATACAAATTTATGTATTGATTTGAGTTAGAAAACAGGAAATCATTTTTAAATCAAGTGCTCATTGAATAATAGAGGTGTTTTTTAATGGGATTTGAAACAGGACTTAAACGTTTTTTACAAGGGAATTATATTGGTTAGAGAGAAATGAGGGGTATTGGGGGTCAATTCTTTTGACTTTAACTAAATGACAAGCTAAAAAGTCTTCAAGGCACCCATCCATTGTTAAGTAAGGTTACTGACGTTATTTGAACAATAAAATGTTCATAATGGTTTTGTATTATTACTATAATACAAATAGCCTAAGTTGTTGGTAACTATAGCTATATAACTATTAATTCGAATCTTTTTTTAGGGTTGGTTTTAACGCAGGAACGCAGGTAAATGGCAATGAGTAATTTTTTATTTTTTTTGAATAATAAGAAGCGGGTTAATACAAAAGTGCTTGTTGTTATCTTCTTCTTAATGGTGTTGACCACCTTGAGTGGCTATGGGCAATGTGCCATTGGTCCTGCCAATTGTAAAACTTACCAAGAAACTCGAAGTCAATTTACAGCTGCTAATACAAAAACTGTAGGGGTCGATGTTACTGTTAATGGCAATTTCACTTTTTCTCCAAATCAAATGTTGCTTATTCCTAGTGGGGTAACCTATACCGGTAATATTACGGGAAACAATCATACAAATGTTATGATTTGCATTGCGCAGGGGGGTATTCTTGGCGATGTTACTATGAACAATTTTACAGGTATCATTCGCAATTATAACACCAATAATACATTAACTTTTTCAAACTTTAAATGTCTTCTCGAAAATTACGGTGGAACCATCAATATCAATAGTGGAGAAGGCCGAAACTTGCTCAACTGTAGTGGGACTATCAATTGGAAAAGCAATCTTAATCTGAATGGTTATTCCATTTACAACAATGGAACGATTGTAATCGATAATGAATTGCAAGGAGGAAGCGGCTGTATAGTGAACATGAATAAGTTGACCATTGGGAACAAAAATACAACCAATGATCAGAATGCCTATTCCGCTACCATTCAATTGGAGAACTACGGTCAAGTCACCATAAAAGGGAAGATGCAAGGTTCTGGTTCGGTGTTGAACGAAGCTTGGATGACCATCGGTACCTACGTGGGCAACAACAACTTTACCAACAATGGTAAAATTGAAATCGTGGGCACCTCTCTCCATTTCAATGGAGGAACAGTGATCAATAATTGTGCTTTTTTTTCGAGTGCCGATGGTGCAAAATTTCAAAATAACACCAATATTTCTAATAATGGTTTAATTTACTTGCCAATTGGGAATTTTGAGACTAAAAGTGCAGGAATAATAACCAATGGTCCAAAGGGTGTTCTACGTACACGCGACTTTACCAACGAAGGGCTTTTTACAGGGAGTGGATGGGTTTATGTTAGCCGTACTTCGCACAATAAAAACAATGGTGTTTTTGGTCAGGGAGCCGATACCATTCATTTTTATGATGCCTCTCCGGGTGGAAATCCCAGTGCATTTGACACTATTTATGGAGCAAGTTCGATCGGAGGCTCTGTGAAATTTACCCCTTTTCCCGAACCGCTCTACTCACCCGATCTTTCAAATTACGCTTGTGGTGATGTTATTATGGCAGGAAGTGTTAATCCTGGCGAAATTGCATCCAGCCAAGTGTTGTGTATAGGTGTAAACCCTGTTACATTCACAAGTGTTACCCCTGCTACGTGTCCCGATGCTGGCATCACCATCAGCTATCAGTGGCAAATTAGTACCGACAATTTATTCTATACCAATATTAGTGGTAGGACAAATGCGAACTTTGGCACGGCACCAACCCGGCCAACTCAAACAACCTATTACCGTCGCAGGGCCATGGCTGTTTACCCGGCTGCCGACTCTATAAAAAACTCGACTGGGCATAGTAACGTAGTTACCCTGACACCTGTCAACAAGCAACCCGCCTCAATTACCTTCAATCCTAGTGATGTAACCGGATGCCTTGGTTCGAATGCGCAATTTACCGCGGGTGCATCAAATTATGACAGCCGCAGATGGCAGTTAAGCACCAATGGTGGAACGAGCTGGGCCGATCTTACTGATGCTACTCCATACTCAGGAACAACAACGGATACATTGAACATAACCGGGGTCACTGCCGGGATGACCACTTACCGTTACCGGATGGCAGCCATTAACAACGACTGTGGAACAGTTTATTCCAATTCGGCAACCTTAACAGTTAATGCTCGCCCAAAAAGTGTAGTAAGCGGCACAGCTACTATATGCAGAGGAGGTTCAACGACCATTAGCGTAGCCTTGACAGGCACACAGCCTTGGGCTTTGACATGGAGTAACGGCACTACTTCAACTTCAGTAACAGGCATTACCACCAGTCCCTACACTTTTAGTGTAAACCCAATTGCCAATACAACTTATACCGTTACCGCACTGAGCGATGCTAAGTGTACCTCAGTTGCAGGCGACCGCACAGGAAGTGCTGTGGTTACAGTTAATCAGCCATCCGTGGCGCCCACGGGCATAACGGGAACAAGCACTATTTGTAGAGGCAGTTCCACTACATTAACGGCAACAGGTGGCACGCTTGGATCAGGAGCCAGATACCAATGGGGAACAGGTTCTACTGTTGGATCAAATCCTATATTGGGTGCAACTTCAGTTAGTTATTCACCATCCCCTACAATCACCACCACTTATTGGGTAAGAATAGAAAATACAACTTCACCTTGTACTGCAAATACAGGTGGGGTAACGCAGACTGTTACGGTTAATCAGCCATCCGTGGCGCCCACGGGCATAACGGGAACAAACACTATTTGTAGAGGCAGTTCCACTACATTAACGGCAACAGGCGGTACGCTTGGATCAGGAGCCAGATACCAATGGGGAACAGGTTCTACTGTTGGATCAAATCCCATATTGGGTGCAACTTCAGTTAGTTATTCACCATCCCCTACTGCAACTACCACTTATTGGGTAAGAATAGAGAATACTACTTCACCCTGTACTGCTAATACAGGTGGGGTAACGCAGATCGTTACGGTTAATCAGCCATCCGTGGCGCCCACGGGCATAACGGGAACAAGCAATATTTGTAGAGGCAGTTCCACCACATTAACGGCAACAGGTGGTACGTTAGGAACAGGAGCCAGATACCAATGGGGGACAGGTTCTACCGTTGGAACAAATCCCATATCAGGAGCAACATCAAATAGTTATTCACCATCTCCTACAAGCACCACTACTTATTGGGTAAGAATAGAAAATACAACTTCACCTTGTACTGCAAATACAGGTGGGGTAACGCAGACTGTTACGGTTAATCAGCCATCCGTGGCGCCCACGGGCATAACGGGAACAAGCACTATTTGTAATGGCAGTTCCACTACATTAACGGCAACAGGTGGTGCGTTAGGAACAGGAGCCAGATACCAATGGGGAACAGGTTCTACTGTTGGGACAAATCCCATATCAGGAGCAACATCAAATAGTTATTCACCATCTCCTACTGCAACTACCACTTATTGGGTAAGAATAGAGAATACTACTTCACCTTGTACTGCTACTACAGGTGGGGTAACGCAGACTGTTACGGTTAATCAGCCATCCGTGGCGCCCACGGGCATAACGGGAACAAGCACTATTTGTAATGGCAGTTCCACTACATTAACGGCAACAGGTGGCACGCTTGGATCAGGAGCCAGATACCAATGGGGAACAGGTTCTACTGTTGGATCAAATCCCATATCGGGTGCAACTTCAGTTAGTTATTCAGCATCCCCTACAATCACCACTACTTATTGGGTAAGAATAGAAAATACTACTTCACCCTGTACTGCTACTACAGTTGGTGTATCGCAGAGCGTAACAGTATCTGCCCAGCCAACAGCACCAACTTTGGATGCCAAAACACCAAATCTCACCAATATTTGTACTGGTCAGGGTGTCAGCGCCACTTTTACCGCCGGAAGCGGTGGAGTTGGTTGTTCAGATGATTATGTTTTGATTATTGACGGTGGAACTCCCGTAGCCTATACCTCCGGATCAACTGTAGGTTCTTCTGCTACAAGTTCAATTGTTATTCAGGGAAGAAGGGCAAATTGTACTAGTGGTTCAGGATGTACCGGCACAAATTATGTAGAACTTGCCAGATGGACAGTTAATGCTCGCCCAACAAGTGTAGTAAGTGGTTCATCCACTGTATGCAATGGAGGTAGCGCCACCATTAGCGTTGCCTTGACAGGTGCCCAACCTTGGGCTTTGACATGGAGCGATGGTAGCACCCCAACCTCAGTAACAGGCATCACAACCAGTCCTTATACTTTTAGTGTAAGCCCAACAGCCAATACAACTTATACCGTTACGGCACTGAACGATGTTAATTGCACTTCAGTTGCAAGTGATTTTACCGGAAGTGCCACGGTTACAGTCAATGCCCGCCCAACGAGTGTAGTAAGTGGCTCAGCCACTTTATGCAACGGAGGCAGCACCACCATTAGCGTTGCCTTGACAGGTGCCCAACCTTGGTCTTTGACATGGAGCGATGGTAGCACCCCAACCTCAGTAACAGGCATCACAACCAGTCCTTATACTTTTAGTGTAAACCCAACAGCCAATACAACTTATACCGTTACCGCACTGAGCGATGTTAAGTGTACCTCAGTTGCAGGCGACCGCACAGGAAGTGCTGTGGTTACAGTTAATGCCCGCCCAACGAGTGTAGTAAGCGGCTCAGCCACTGTATGCAACGGAGGTGGCGCTACCATTAGCGTTGCCTTGACAGGCACACAGCCTTGGTCTTTGACATGGAGCGATGGTAGCACCCCAACCTCAGTAACAGGCATCACAACCAGTCCTTATACTTTTAGTGTAAGCCCAACAGTCAATACAACTTATACCGTTACCGCACTGAACGATGTTAATTGCACTTCAGTTGCAAGTGACCTTACCGGAAGTGCTTTGGTAACAGTTAATGCTCGCCCAACGAGTGTAGTAAGTGGCTCAGCCACTGTATGCAACGGAGGCAGCACCACCATTAGCGTAGCCTTGACAGGCACACAGCCTTGGGCTTTGACATGGAGCGATGGTAGCACCCCAACCTCAGTAACAGGCATCACAACCAGTCCTTATACTTTTAGTGTAAGCCCAACTGCCAATACAACTTATACCGTTACCGCACTGAGCGATGCTAATTGCACTTCAGTTGCAGGCGACCGCACAGGAAGTGCTTTGGTTACAGTCAATTCATTGCCAACAGTGAGTATTGCCGATAATTCAATATGCGTTGGTGGAACAACAACGTTATCACCAACAACTGGAGGTACTTGGCTTAGCGATAGCCCAAGCGTGGCATCAGTTACCAATGATGGAGTAGTTACTGGTTTAATAAATGGAAGTACAACATTTACCTTTACAGAAACAGCTAGCACTTGTAGTAATAGCACTGCTTCGCTTACGGTGAATCCACTACCTCAAGGTGGCCTATCTCCAAATGGTCCTCTTTGTTTTAATGGCGACGGAGAATTAACTTGGACCGCCACAGCAGGTACCGGACCATTCACAGTTGTATATAACGACGGCAACTCCGACCACACGGTTTCAAATGTAGTTAGCGGTACAGCTTTCGAGCTTACTCCAAAAGCTCTATCTGAAACCACATTGTACACCCTCGTTTCGGTTACCGATACACATGGTTGTAAACGAAGCAGTGGCTTTACTACCAATAAAGCAACAATTATTGTACGTCCACAACCTCAGGTAAGCGCTTCTCTTGTTTCTGCTAACCCTATTTGTCCCGAGTTTAATAATTTAATTTCTTATCCTAACGGAACTACTTTTGTTGAATTCAAGGTTAATGCTTTAGCGCATACGGGTAATTGGAGTTTCGATTTTACGATTGACGACTATGTAGATATTCCATACGTGGTGGTCGATACTATTCTTTCGGGTGATGCAACACAGCCAACTGTTGATAATACTTCCTCCTCTAGGATAAATTGCTATAATAACACTACAGTAAATATTCGATTCGAAATTAAAAACATACCCGAACAAGCTTTTGGCGTCTATTTTAAAATAGAAGGATTAAATGATGGTATTTATGGTGGTGGGATGCTATGCTCTCCTGTCGTTACCGATATAGTGCTTTCTACCTTAATTAAAGCAATGCCTGCTGCTCCAACTGGAAGATCATTGCAAACTGTCTGTTCATTAAATACTCCCACAGTTGCTGATTTAGTGGTTGTCGGTTCACTTATTCAGTGGTATGATGCTTCGTCGGGTGGAATCTTGTTGACCTCAAATACCGAATTGGTAGACGGGAAACATTACTATGCCTCACAAATCGTGGATGGCTGCGAAAGCGTTGCTCGGTTGGATGTGCACTACACTGTTCTCGATAATATTCAGGCTATAGTAACACGCCTGTCAGATGACTATGCGTGTCCAGAGCTGATTCCTGCCCAAGGGTTCGAATCCGATAATAGTGGCCCTTATGACGTAGGGGCAACTAAAGTGATTTTTAGGGTCGAAAGACAGAATTCTTTAGCCAATACATGGGGTTTCGATTTCAATGTAAGCGGTACCAGTGTTAAAGTTGAGGATGTAAGCCCAGCACCATCGTCAGGAAACGACGATAACGGAACGTATACAGGATTGACAGGCGATTATGTCGATCTCGAATTTCTAATTAAAAATATCGAAAAAACTCCATTGACGGTTACTTTGAATGTAACTTCAATAACCGACAGTAATGGTTGTAGCGATGCAACTGAACGATCTAAAAGTTCGCATATACTGTCCATGCCCCATGCAGGTCCATTTAAATATAATTAAGCCTTCCTTTCGTTTTTACCCATTCGGCCAATTCGTTTAACTGCTTTTCATTTTAAAAGCCAAATAATATCGAAGGAATAGAAAACGGAGTGAAATGATTGCAAATGCCCTTGATTAAAAATTGAAGGGCAAATTTAACACGGGCGAATTGCATTTTGCCCCAATATAACGAAAGACAAAAACTGTCAGTTCTTGACGGGCGATTATAAGGTATTGTGTTTTAGGTTTATATCTTAATTTTTTGCCAAAACATTAAGTTTGGTGTATCTTTACAAGAATGATGCTCGTGATCGGCTACTATTCTAATAGATTTCATTTATCGCTAAAGTGTAAAATTCCTAATAGTATCTTCAATAATGCAGTTTAATTGTATGGTTAACCTGTAGTCGTATCCTAGGACAAGACATGGGTGTGTAAACCCTAATGTAAGTTAAGTCCATTCATTAAAACATTGATTTACTTATATCTAAAAATATATACACATGAAAAATGCGTACATTGCAACCTATCCACCTCGTCAATGTGGTATTGGAACATTTACCCAAAACCTATTCAATTCTATGCTTGCTTCCGACATTGACGAGCCTCATCATGAAAAGAGTTTTATTGTAGCCATCAACGATTTCGATCAGGAACTAAGCTATCCCGAAGAAGTTAAGTTTACGATAAGACAGGAGTTTCAGGAAGATTATTTGGCTGCTGCCAAGGCTATAAATATAAGTGGTGCAGATTGTTGCATATTGCAGCATGAATTTGGTGTTTTTGGTGGACAAGATGGCGTTTATATTCTGCCCTTGCTCCATCAGCTGGATATGCCTCTAATTGTAACGCTGCATACCGTTATGCAAATTCCAACGTACGCCCAGAAAGAAATTTTACAACGCATTTGTAAAATGGCCAATAGGGTGGTGGTTATGAGTCATAAAGCAATAGAAATGCTGATTGAAATATATGGTATTCCAAAAGAAAAAATTGCCTATATAGAGCATGGTGTGCCCAACTTTCGATATATTCAGGAAGAGGTTAAAAAAGAGTTTAAGCTCGAAAAGAAAAAGGTGCTGCTTACATTTGGGTTTGTTGGTCGGAACAAAGGTATTGAGGTAGCCATACAAGCATTGCTCAAGGTGGTTGAAAAACACCCCGATGTGCTTTATATTGTGCTGGGCAAAACACATCCCAACGTTGTTAGGCATTCGGGCGAAGAGTACCGCTTATATTTAACCCAGCTTGTTGAAGATTTGAAACTGGAGAAAAATGTTGTTTTGCTCAACGAATTTACAACACAAAAAGAGCTTTTTAAGTATTTGTATGCCTCCGATATTTACATTACACCCTACCTTAACGAGGCGCAAATAACTAGTGGAACACTTGCTTATGCCGTGGGGGCTGGCTCAGCAGTAGTCTCAACTCCTTACTGGCACGCCACTGAACTATTGAGCAAGGGAAGGGGGCTTCTTTTCGATTTTGGCGACACCGATGGGCTGTCGAACGTTTTAATTGATCTGCTTGATCATCCTGAAAAACGATTGGCCATTCGAAAAAAGGCATTTGAGCATGGCAGAAAGATAACTTGGCCAAAAATTGGTTCAATTTACAACGACGTAGTTGAACAAGTGGTTGAAGAAGATATTAAAATTGAAAAGAAGGAGCTTGTTCCCTTCGATATCTCGCTTTTACCCACATTTTCAATTGAGCATATAAAACGCCTTACCGACGATACTGGCATTATTCAACATGCAAAGTTTGGAATACCCAATTTTAAAGAGGGATATTGCTTAGATGATAATTCCAGGGCTTTATTGATGGCCCTAATGACCTATAAAGTTAAAAAAGATACCTCCGCACTTAAGTTGTGTTCAATTTATCTAAGCTACATTTATTACATGCAAAACCCTGATGGCAGCTTCAGAAATTTTTTAAGTTATAGCAGACAGTTTTTAGACGAGGTAGGCTCCGAAGATTCTTTTGGAAGAACAATTTGGGCAATTGGATATATGCTTGATAATTCACCCAATGCCTCGTACTATCAAATTGGGCGACTTATATTTAACGAGTCCATACCGGTTTTTGATAATTTAAAATCGATACGAAGTATTGCCAATACTATAATTGGCATTTGCCACTATTTGAGAAGTAACATGTCGGACGATATTATGATTGAAAAACTGAGGAAACTAGCGCACGTTCTAATTGATCATTACCAGGCAAATACCCATGATAATTGGAATTGGTTTGAAGATTTACTGGCTTACGATAATGCAATACTCCCACTAGCAATGCTACATGCAACAGAAATTTTGAATGAAGACCAAGTTAGGGAAGTTGCCTTCGATTCAATGAATTTTCTAATCAGCCAAACCATGAGTAATGGGTATTTATCGGTTATTGGAAACGAAAAATGGTTCAGAAAGAATAGCGATCGCTCTGTGTTTGCACAGCAGCCAATTGATGCCATGGCGATGGTTTTAATGTTCAGACAGGCATATAATGTAAGCAACGACAAAAACTATTTGAGTAAGCTGTTTAAATCATTCAAATGGTTTTTAGGTGAAAATGATTTACGAATGAATCTCTTTAACCACGAAACAAAGGGTTGTTTTGATGGCCTTGAAAGTTATGGCGTAAACCAGAATCAAGGTGCCGAGAGTACTTTAGCTTATCTAATTTCATATTTAAATGTGCTGAAAGCGCATGAAGATTATTACCGTAAAGAATAAAATAAAACCCAAATGAAAATGAAAAACAAATTAATTAAAAGATATTCAAATAATCCTATTCTAACAAAAAACGATGTTCCGTATCCGGTGGCAACAGTTCACAATGCAGGTATGGTGAAACACAATAACGAGTACATTATGCTCTTTAGGTCTCACAAGCTAAACGGACGAAGTATTATTGGGAAAGCGGTGAGTAGCGATGGTTTTAATTTTAAAGTAGATCCGAAGCCTTTTTTAACACCTGCTACCGAAGGCGTTTTTAAAACATACGAAGCTTATGGCATAGAAGATCCTCGCATTGTATTTATCGAAGGCGAGTATTTGATCACCTACAGCGCTTATTCGCAACACGGTGTGAGAATTGGCCTAGCTAAAACTAAGGATTTTCAGTCCATTGAGCGCTTGTCGTTAATTACCGAGGCCGATTATAGAAACGTGGTTATTTTTCCGGAGAAATTTAACGGATTGTATGCACGCTTAGACCGCCCTCACTCCGATATTTCGCCCTGGGCCATCTGGATTTCTTATTCACCCGATTTAAGATATTGGGGCGATTCGGAATTGATAATGAAGCCCATGCAATATCATTGGGATGAAATGAAAATTGGTCCCGGCGCAACGCCTATTAAAACTTCGCGCGGATGGCTCAATATTTATCATGGCGTATTTCCAACCATGGCGGGCAGCGTTTACCGACTTGGAGTAGCGCTGCACGATTTACATAATCCGGCTAAAATAATAGCAGTAGGCGATGAATGGATCCTTCAACCGGAAGAAACCTACGAAATTACGGGTTATGTACCCAACGTTGTTTTTTCGTGTGGTGCAATTCCCGAATCCGACGGAAGTGTGAAAATTTATTGGGGTGCGGCCGATACGGTAATGTGTGTAGGAACTGCAAACCTTGAGGAACTGGTGGATCATTGTCTCAAAAATAGCAGAAGTGCCCTGTAGAATGAATGTACCTCGTTAAAAGTAGTTCTACTCAATTAGAGTGTTTGTTTTACTAAAACGAAGGTAAATGCAGGATGTATTAACAGTATTTTGAATAAAAAATGAATAAAATGAAAGTTGGCATTTTAGCGCCCATAGCGTGGCGTACACCGCCTTTGAAATATGGGCCATGGGAGCAGGTAACTTCAAATATAACCGAAGGATTGATAAAAAGAGGAGTAGATGTAACCTTATTTGCGACGGGCAATTCACATACAGAGGCAAAATTGCAATTTGTTTCGCAAACAGCTTATGCCGAAGATAGCTTGCTCGATCCTAAAGTGTGGGAGTGCCTGCATATTAGCAATATAATGGAGCAGGCTTCGAAGTTTGATATCATTCATAATAATTTTGATTTTCTTCCGCTAAGCTATTCCCGCTTAATTAAAACGCCCATGCTTACAACCATTCATGGGTTTTCATCCCAAAAAATAATTCCGGTATATAAAAAATACAACAGCAACAATTTCTATGTTTCTATTAGTAATTCAGACCGAAGTGCTGAACTCGATTATATGGCCACAGTTTACAATGGAATAGACAGCAAGGATTTTACTTTTAATCCCAAACCTAAAAATTACCTGCTGTTTTTTGGTCGGATACATCCTGAAAAAGGAGCATGGGAAGCCATTCAAATTGCCAAAAAAGCAAACAAAAAATTAATCATTTCAGGATTAATTCAAGATGAAGCCTATTTTAAAGAAAAAGTAAAACCTTTTGTTAACGATATCGACATTGTGTACGTTGGCAACTCGGGTCCCCAAAAAAGAGACCAATTGTTGGGTGAAGCTGCTGCCTTATTACACCCCATTAGCTTTGACGAACCTTTTGGATTGAGTGTTGCCGAGGCTATGTTTTGCGGAACACCCGTTGTAGCTTTTAACAGAGGATCGATGCCCGAATTAATTGATGATACTAAAACAGGATTTCTTGTAAATACCGTTGACGAAGCTGTTGAGTCTTTAAATAAAATAGATTCTATCAAACGGAAGTATTGCCGTGAATGGGCAATGTCAAATTTTAGTCTCGAAAAAATGGTCGATGGTTATATTGATGTTTATCAGCAAATTATACAAACAAAAAATAAATAATTAAATGAATATGAAGCAATCAATGGACTTAAAACAAATTGTAAAGCGAAAAAAAATGAAAATCGCCGGAGATAATTCGCGAGTAATTGCATTACCTCATATTCCGAGCGAATTGCCACGAATAGGCAATATAATACTCCGTGTTCTTAAACTTAGTAAAAAAGAGGGCGAAAAACTTTTGCAGGAAACCCTGCTACTTTTTGCCGATCGCCACAGAAATATTCAGCAGCAATTTTTAAGGCACTACGACAAAATATCCGACTATATTTCACAAAACACCATTGTTAATAAGACCCAAAAATTGCTTATTGGGGCTTATCTTACCATGGAGTATTCTATTGAATCTGCTGCACTTTTCAACCCATCTATTGTTCCACACCCCGATCAAACACTACTTCCGAAGGGGAGTTTGAGGTTTATTATGAGCTTGCGTGCAACCGGAGAGGGGCACATCTCATCCATCGTTTTTAGAAGCGGAATAGTAGATCAAAATTTTTCATTCAATTTCGATAGTGTGTCAGAATATGTTGAAACGCCTGCTATGGTTCACGACCCATTCTATAACAATGATTTGTTTCAACTTAAGCTAAAAGACTTAAAAGCATGGAATGAAACCAGTCAGACCATAATGAACCAACTTCCTGTTTTTTTTACTCATGCCGAACTAAAACTAAGCATACAAGAAGTTTATATAAATCTCGACTTTAAAACTGACCATTGGACAATTAACGTTGTTAATTGGCTGGCAGACTCGAACTATAAAGTGAAATTTGATGACGAAACAGCAATTTGCGAGCGTGTAATATTTCCTGTTTCATATAATGAAAGCAAGGGGATTGAGGATGCGCGGTTTGTTAGATTTACTCACGATGATGGAGAAGAAACTTATTATGCAACTTATACTGCATTCAATGGGCACAGTATTCTTTCTCAGCTAATTGAGACAAAAGACTTTCAAACGTTCAATATTATTACCCTTAACGGCGAAGGAGTGAAAAATAAAGGAATGGCACTTTTTCCACGAAAAGTGAATGGGAAATATGCTATGCTATCGCGACAAGATGGTGAAAATAATTATATTATGTTTTCCGATAATTTGCATTTTTGGCATTCTCCAATTCTTATTCAGAAACCCAAACAGCCCTGGGAGTTTGTACAAATCGGGAATTGTGGTTCACCCATCGAAACCGACAAAGGTTGGTTGGTTCTAACACATGGAGTAGGCAGTATGCGACAGTATTCTATTGGAGTAATACTGCTTGATCTAAATGATCCTACAAAAATAATTGCCCGATTAGATGAGCCTTTATTATCGGCAACCGAAGAAGAGCGCGAAGGATATGTCCCCAATGTCATATATTCTTGCGGTAGTATGATTTTTAATGAAACCCTAATTGTCCCCTACGCCATGTCTGATATAGCGTCACGAATAGCGGTAGTTAATTTAAATGATCTGTTTAATAAAATGAAATTTGTTATTGAATAGGGAATTAGGAATTGATATTCGAATTAGTTTTGTGAATTACAATTAATATTTAGCCTTACCAAGCAAAATCTATAGCACCGCTTGCGCAAGTATTGCAGCTGAAAATGTAATCTATATTTATAACTCTAATAGATTAATTTTATCTTTAAGGAATAAAAAGGGCATTCTAAAATATTGTTTAATTTTATGTTTAACTCATAGTCGTATTTTAAGCCTACACATGTTGAATGGGCACTCAAAAAGCACTACAAAACAAACAAAAGTGATGAAGCAAGGAAAGATAATACCCAATGTATGGATGATGATATTTTTATTCATTGTTTTTTTAGTGCAAAATTCGAGTGGACAAACTGCAATGATTAATACTCAATCGCGCGATTGTAAAAGTTTGAATGGCAAATGGAATGCTATTATTGATCCAACGGGAATAGGGGAGTGGAGGCAGGTTTGGTTAGAGAAAGAGGCGGAAAAAAAGACCGATTTTTTTGAGTATTCATTTAAAGGAGGTCCGGTACTCAAAGTTCCGGGTGATTTTAATTCTCAAATGTGTGAGCTGACTTATTTTGAAGGAACTGTTTGGTATCAAAAGGAATTCAATTATTTACTTCAAAAAAGGAAAAGATTATTTTTGCATTTTGGTGCCGTAAATTACTTGGCCGATGTTTATTTAAATGGAGAGAAAATTGGAAGTCATGAAGGAGGTTTCACCCCTTTTCAGTTCGAAATTACCGATAAAATTAAGGAGAGTACAAACAGTATTGTTGTGATGGCAAACAATAATCGCAGAGGAAATGGCTTGCCCGGGAATGGCTACGACTGGTTGAATTATGGAGGTGTAACCCGTCAGGTCAACCTTATTGAGACCAGCGATACTTATATCTCGGATTACTTTGTTCAGTTAAAAAAAGGTAGTATTGACACCGTTTTGGCATGGGTTCAACTAAACGGAACTCAGTCCGAACAAATTATTACAATTAAAATACCCGAACTCAATCGTTCTTTTGAAATAAAGTCGGATAAAAATGGTTTGGCAAAACTTGAATTTGCTTCAACCTTTGAACTTTGGTCTCCGTACAACCCAAAATTATATAACATTATTATTGAAAGTGAAACCGATAAAATTGCCGAAGAAATTGGGTTTAGATCTATTGAAGTGCGGGGAAATGAAGTGCTATTGAATAAGAAACCAATCTTTTTAAAAGCAGTTAATATTCATGAAGAAAACCCCTATTCAGGAACCAGGGCATTTTCTAAAGAAGATGCACAAATCCTTTTGAATGCCGCTAAAGAATTGGGCTGTAATTTGGTTCGCCTTGCCCATTATCCGCACAACGAATACATGGTACGCGAAGCCGAAAAGATGGGCTTAATGGTGTGGGACGAATTGCCCTTATATCAGCACATTGAGTTTTCGAATAGTGCTATTCCTTTAAAAATGGAAACAATGCTTAACGAAATGATTCACAGGGATAAAAATCGTTGTGGCGTTATTATTTGGAACCTTTCGAACGAAACCTATTCCTTTACCCCAAACAGAGACAAAGAATTAATTGAGTTGACCAAAAAATGCAGGGCAATCGACTCCACGCGATTAATTACACATGTTGTGAATACTCAGGGGTATGATAATAATACCTTTAATGTTTGGGATACGCTTTATAATTATTCTGATATAATAGCGCTAAATGAATATGTAGGTTGGTATGCCCCATGGCAAGGTAAACCAACAGAAACGAAATGGAAGTTAATTTATCCCGAAAAACCTGTTTTCATATCTGAATTTGGAGGAGAAGCTCTGTTTGGAAGCAATTATGGACCAAGCGACGAGGCCGCATATTGGACGGAAGAGTATCAGGCAAATATTTACAGAGATCAGCTTGAAATGTTCAATAATACCCCTAATTTATGTGGGGTTTGCCCATGGCTTTTATTCGATTACAAATCATTGGGAAGAATGCACCCGGTTTATCAAAATGGATATAATCGAAAAGGATTATTATCCGAAAAAGGGGAAAAGAAAAAGGCTTGGTATGTTATGAATGAATATTACAAGAATAGATAAAACGCAAACGCTCTATAACAAGTTATACACATTGACCGAGAATGTTAAACAGCGAGGTTTGGAGCTCGCATCAACTTCATAAAGGGGCAACTACAGGATCAAGTTAAGATTTGGGTGGACTGAATAATTTAAGTGTAATATTCAGGAATAAAAGATCGAACAATATTTTTTATCCACCTTAATAATGAACTGATCCCTATTTTTCGTCTATAACAGAATTACTGACAAACGAAATTTCTTTACTATCGGGCGACCAGCTATAAACGTTCATTGAACCCTGTCCTCCATATAAATAGCCAATTACTCTGGGTTCTCCGCCATTTGCCGGCATTATCTTAATGTAAACTTGTTTGTAAAAGGGATGATCGTCGGCTGCAATTTCTTTTGAATAAGAGATAAATACCAACCATTTTCCATCGGGAGAAACGTGTGGAAACCAATCGTTATATTCGTCAAAGGTAAGTTGTTCCTGATTGCTGCCATCGGGTAACATTCTCCAAATTTGCATGGTGCCAGTTCGGGTTGAGTTGAAATAAATGTACTTTCCATCGGGGGAATATTCCGAGCCATCATCCAATCCTTCAGCAGTAGTTAATCTCTCTTCATTTTTGGTTTTTATCGACACTTTATAGATATCGAGATGTGCTGCCTTGTTCCTGCCGGCAGTATATACCATATATTCACCATCGGGTGAAAAACCATGCAAATACGAGGGGGCTTCATTGGAGATTTTTTCAGGTATTCCACCCGAAGAGGGTAATAAGTAAACCAATGATTGACCTTCGGGGTGTTCTGTATGATCACTTATCCCCATCCATTTTCCGTCGAATGAAAGAACGTGATCATTATTATTATTAATTGCAAAACCTGTGTTGATTTCGCTTATTCTATTTGATAAAATATCAAGTGAATATATTTTTCCTTCGCTGTTATATACCAATGATTTTCCATTTGGCGCCCAGTTTGGCGCTTGCAACGATAAAGGTGAACTGTGTATAATTCGCCTTTTGCCCGTCTCAATATTCATTATTTCAATATGGCTTCCGATATAGTCTCGGTAAGGAATGAAATCATCTTTTGCGGGAAATATTAACCTCACATTGTCGAAAATTGCCTTTTCAACAACACCAGTATCGTGTGAGCAAATAAATAAACCAACAAATGCTTGAGTTTTTAAAGTCAAATCATTAACCTGAATGGTTGAAAATGTTTCACCTTCGATGGCTGTAGATAGGATAAATGTATTGCCTTTTCGTTGTATTTGAATAATGTTGGGGGCAATTTCAAGCGACTTAACTTCTTCTGTGTCGAGTCCTTTTTCCCTTCTAAATTGAAGCGAAGTTAAACCGTCGCCATGTACAACTGCATTGACATGAGCCGATTCGGCATTTAATTCTTCACGTACCATTATGCCAATTTTGCGATGAGCATTAACTCCTTCGCCAATAAATTTCATTCTTGCCCTTAAAATGAAATCTCCTTCTATCTGTTTGTATAAGAATTGAAACTCATCGCGTGAGTACCAAATATTTTCTCCAGCTCCGCTTAAAATATACTCTCCATTTTTTTCATCGAAAACTGAATTGCCTTCTATTTTGGGATTACCAATGTCAGTTTTTTGCTCAAATATTCCCATATTCTGTTGATTATTGCACGATTGAAGCATAAATAAAAATACATAAATGGTTAGTAAAAGTTTGAACGAATGTTTTTTGAACTTAGAAAAACAGCTCTTCAATATTGTTCGTTTCATAATGTGTAAAGGTTAATTGAATAAAATATAATTATTGACAACAATTTGTAAATTGTACAATGCAATTTAATCTATTCATGCTAATTTAAATTAAAAATGAGCAAATAGTACAAAAAATTGACAAAATATGCAAACTTTCGATGGGAATAGTCCTTGATATTACAGCTTCTATTTATTATCTTTCGAAATGAAAAATTTAAAACGATGAGTAAAACTCTGAATGTAGGTATTATTGGATTTGGCCTTTCAGGACGTTATTTTTTTTCCCCTTTTATCGAAAATCATCGTTACATGGAAATTTATGCCATTGTTTCATCTCAGGTTGAAGAAATTTCCCAATCGTACCCAAAAGCTAAGATTTATGATAACGTTTCCCTATTGTTTAGCGACCCTGAAATTGACTTAGTTGTTGTTGCTTCGCCAAACGATACCCATTTCGAATATGCCAAAAAAGCATTACAAAATGGTAAACATGTAATTGTCGAAAAACCCTTTTCAGTCAGCTCAGCACAAGCTTCCGAATTAATTGCATTGTCCAATAAAATGAAATTGGTTTTAGCGCCCTTTCATAATCGGCGTTGGGATGGCGATTTCTTGACCCTTCAAAAAATAATTAATGAAGGTAAATTGGGTGAGATTATTGAATTTGAATCTCATTTTGACAGGTACAGACCCTTGTATGAGCGTGTTGAGTGGAAAAGTATTCCATTTAAAGGAAATGGTATTTTGTATGATTTGGGGCCGCATTTAATCGATCAGGCCATTTGCTTGTTTGGAAAACCAAAAGCATTATTTGCCCATATAACAACCCATCGAAAAAATAGTCGTACCGATGATTATTTCGATATTCATCTTTATTATTCATTGCATAAAGTAATATTGAAAGCCGGTGTTTTTGTTAAAGAAACCGGACCTCGCTTTACATTACACGGTCGAAATGGTTCGTTTGTAAAATATGGTCTCGATCCACAGGAAAATAATTTACGGCATGGGATGAAGCCCGATAATCAACTTTTAGGTAAAGATAATGAGGACTTATATGCTTTGTTGAATTATGAAGTAGAGGGGATGTCCTTTCGTGAAAAAATTGAAACAATTGATGGATGTTATTCCCAATATTTTGAAAACGTTTATAATACAATTAAAAATAACGAAGAATTGGCCGTATCACCCAACGATGCGGCATTGGTTATTCAAATTATTGAATTGGCATGCAGAAGCAATAGTGAGAAAAGAATAATTGAACTTTAATAAATAAAGAACAAATGAATAGAGTTGGAAAGTATTCTATTGTACAAATCGTTGTATTGGTAACAACGCGAGTGCTAATGGGGTGGTATTGTTTATACGAGGGAGTGGTTAAACTTTTGAATCCAAATTGGTCCTCGTTTGCTTATTTAAATGATTCGCAAGGGTGGTTTGCACCAATTTTTAGAGCAATAGCCGAAAATCAAAGTATGATGAGTATTGTTGATTTTTTGAATGTTTGGGGTTTGATTGTCATTGGACTGGGCTTGATATTAGGCTTGTTCACGCGTTTATCGGCCATTTCGGGTATCGCACTTATTGGATTGTATTTTTTGTCGCATCCGTCGTTAATCAATGTGAAATACCTGATGCCGGTTTCTGAAAATACGATGTGGGTTGACAAGAACCTCATTTTTGTTTTCGTGCTTATTATCATATTGGTTTTTCCTACGGGCAAACAAATTGGTATCGATCGTTTATTGTTTAACAGAAAGAAAAAGTAATTAGGGCTATGGATAAAGATAAATCGAACAATAAAAATGTAAGCCGTAGGGATGTGCTGAAGGGATTGGCAACGGTGCCTGTTTTGGGCGCTTTTGGATATGGCGCTTATAAAAAGTGGAATTCCGAAAGGTTACGACGTAGTTCTATTTCAAACGAGTTGGGCTTGAATTTTGGCGACGATACCTTACCCGATAAGCCAGAGCGATCAACTGATGGTACCACAATTCGTGTGGGGATTATCGGATATGGGATTCGCGGAAAACAGTTGTTACGTGCAGCCGGTTTTGCTCATCCTTCGGTTATCGACGAATGGATAACGTCGGCCGAGAAAAATTCTGGTGACCGACGCTATGCCGATTACCTGGCTCAGGACGATTTAAACATCGAAATTACAGCAGTTTGTGACCTATTTGATGTATTTGCCGATGAAGCGCTGATGGCAGCGTCAAACATTAATCGTTTAGGTAGCGATGGAAAAATGAAGTCAACTGCAAAACGCTATCGGCGTTATACCGATTTGTTAAATGCCGACAATGTTGATGCCGTAATTATTGCAACGCCCGACCATTGGCACGCCCAAATGGTTATTGATGCGGCTAAAGCACAAAAACATGTATATATCGAAAAAGGATTAACGCGAACTGCCGACGAGGTATTTGACTTGCGTAAGGCCGTAAAAGAATCGGATATTATTTTTCAATTGGGACATCAAGGGCGTCAAACCGATAGTTTTCACAAAGCGAAACAAATAATCGATAAAAATATTTTGGGCAAAATTTCATTAATCGAGGTGTGTACCAATCGAAATGATCCTAATGGGGCATGGGTTTACGATATTCATCCCGATGGAAATCCTAAAACTATTGATTGGTCTCAATTTATCGAGCCAACCGCTTACCATCCATTTAGCCTCGAACGTTTTTTTCGCTGGAGGTGCTGGTGGGATTATGGTACAGGCTTGGCAGGCGATTTACTCACGCACGAGTTCGATGCCGTTAACCAAGTGCTCAATTTGGGCATTCCTCACTCGGCTATTGCATCGGGTGGTGTGTATTTTTATAAGGATGGACGCGAAGTTCCCGATGTTTTTCAAGCTGTTCTTGAATACCCCGAACGTGATTTAACTTTTATGTACAGTGCTACTTTAGCCAGTGATCATTTCCGTGGAAAAGTAATTATGGGGCACGATGCTTCTATGGAAATGGAAAATACTTTAGTGGTTTATCCCGATCGAAACTCAACACGTTATAAAAAACAATTGGAACAAGGCTTAATGGAGCCCGATAAGCCAATGATTACTTATATACCGGGTAGTGGTCAAATCGATGCAATAACATCGCCAACCGAACAATACTTTGCAAGTAGAGGGTTACTTTATACTTATGTGAAAGGAAAACGAGTGGATACTACTCATTTACATATTAAAGAATGGATTGAGTGTATCCGTTCGGGAAATCAGCCCAGTTGCGACATTAATCAAGCCTTTCAAGAAGGAATTACGGCGCATATGGCAACCATTGCTCTTCGCGAAAACCGAAAAGTATTTTGGGATGCCGAGAATGAAAGAATTATTTAATAACTTTGGTAGCAATCATTTAATAAATCTAACAGTCATATTAACCAATAACTTTAACATGGAAACAAAGAATGAAAACAACGGTTTAAGCCGTAGGAAATTTTTAGGCGCTTCGGCAGTTGCTGCGGCGGGCTTTACTATTTTACCCAGCTCGGTAATTGCCGGATTGGGAAAACGTGCGCCCAGCGATAAACTCAATATTGCGGTAATTGGTATTGGAGGCATGGGGAATTCCAACCTTAAACAAGTTCGTTCAACCGAAAATATTGTTGCACTTTGCGATACCGATTGGAAATACGCGAAACATGTTTTTGATGAAAACCCTGATGCTAAAAGGTATACCGATTTTCGTAAAATGTACGACGAAATGGCCAATAACATCGATGCCGTAATTGTTGCTACTGCTGACCATACTCACGCCATTGTTGCTGCTCAGGCCATGGAAATGGGAAAACATGCCTTTGTTCAGAAACCATTAACACACACGGTTTACGAATCGCGCTTATTAACCAAATTGGCCGAAAAACACAAGCTGGCTACCCAAATGGGTAATCAGGGAAGTTCTGCCGATGGCGTTCGTCAAACCTGTACGTGGCTTTGGAACGGCGAAATTGGCGATGTTACCAAGGTGGAAGCATTTACCGATAGACCTATTTGGCCACAAGGCTTGCCCCGCCCTAAACAAGGAGAATGGGTTCCCGAAACAATGAACTGGGATGCTTTTATTGGACCAGCTCCAATGCGTCCATATCATTCAATTTACACACCATGGAATTTCCGCGGATGGTGGGATTTTGGCACTGGGGCTTTAGGCGATATGGCTTGCCATATTTTACACCCGGTTTTTGTTGGTCTTAAACTTAAATATCCTACTAAAGCACAAGGTAGTTCTACCATATTGCTTACCGATTCGTGTCCATCGGCTCAAACTGTTAAGCTGACATTCCCAGCACGAAAAGTAAACGAAAAGGGTATCAAAATAAAATTCCCCGAAGTAGAAGTAGAATGGTACGATGGTGGTTTAAAACCCAATATGCCCGATAAATGGCCTGCTGGAAAAGATATGAATGATGCTGGTGGTGGGGTAATATTCCACGGTACAAAAGGAAAATTGATATGTGGATGCTATGGCGTTAATCCTTGGATTTTGCGCCCCGATGGTTCTATCGAAAAACCTAATCTGCCTTTGGTCGGTCGTAAGGTTGAATTGAGCCACGAAATGGATTGGGTTCGCGCTTGTAAAGAGTCGCCCAAAAACCGTATCAAAACAGCATCCGATTTTTCCGAAGCTGGTCCATTTAACGAAATGGTTGTGATGGGCGTATTGGCCGTTCGCTTGCAAGGTTTAAATAAAGAACTTGAATGGGATGGTGCTAACATGCGATTCACCAATATTAACGAAAACGAAACCATTCGAACCATTATCGAAGATGGTTTTAGAATTGAAGATGGCCACCCCACTTTTAACAAAACAATGACCGATCCAGTGAATGCCATCGAGTTTTCGCAAGAACTAATTAAGCATAAATATCGCGATGGCTGGAAATTACCCGGAATGCCATCTTAATAATATTAATAACCAAAACTAGATTTATATGAAGTACATATCAATTGTTTTAGTATTTGTAGCTGTGTTGTTGTCTTCTTGTTCATCGGAGGTGACTAGTAATCAGTTAACTAAAGAAGAAAAAGCCGAAGGATGGATTCTTCTTTTTAATGGAGAAAACGCCGACGGATGGAGAAATTATAATCAATCAACTTTCCCCGGAGGTTGGATTATCGACGACGAAGCTTTAATGTGCCAGGGGTCAGGTCGGGGCGAGGCTGGTGCAAAAGAAGGTGGTGATATTCTTTTTGATAAAAAATATTCAAATTTTCACTTAAAATTAGATTGGAAAATCTCTGAAGGTGGAAACTCAGGTATCTTTTATCTTGGACAGGAATCGCCCGACTTCGATGCTATTTGGAAAACTGCTCCCGAAATGCAGGTGCTCGATAACGAAAAACACCCAGATTCTTTTCTGGGCGTTGACGGTAACCGAAAAGCTGGTTCGTTGTACGATTTGATTCCAGCAAAACCACAAAATGCCAAACCAGTTGGCGAGTGGAATAGTGTTGAAATTATTTGCTACAAAGGTACTGTTGTTCATAAAATGAATGGCGAAACTGTTCTGGAGTATCATTTGTGGACTCCCGAATGGAATGAAATGGTTGCAGATAGTAAATTCCCTGCTTTAAACGAAAATTGGGCCGATGTTGCTCCCGAAGGATATATTGGTTTACAAGACCATGGCGACGATGTTTGGTTCCGTAATATTAAAATTAAAGAGTTATGATAAAAAATTTAAGTTATTTAGTAATAGCATTATTACTTTCATCTACCTTAATTTCATGTGAGAAAAAGGTCGATAAAGAAATTGGCTTACAATTATGGTCGGTTCGCGAAGACATGAGAAATGATGCCGCTGCAACCATTCAGGAAATTGGTAAAATTGGCTACGATTTTGTTGAAGCAGCTGGTTATGCCGATGGTAAATTCTATGGCATGGATCCATTAGAGTTCAAAAAGTTACTCAATGATAATGGGATTGAATTTTTGGCTTCTCACACTGGTAAAGCACTTCCCGATTCAGCAACATGGAGCGAAACCATGGAGTGGTGGGATGTTTGTATCGACGCACATAAGGCTGCTGGAGTAAAATATATCGTTCAGCCGTTTATGGATCAAAAGGGATATGGCTCAATTGAAGATTTACAAAGCTATTGCGAATATTTCAATATTGTTGGCGAAAAATGTAATTCCAACGGCATCCGTTTCGGTTATCACAACCACGATGGCGAATTTAATAATCCTGTTGATGGTATGGTTCGTTACGATTATATGTTACAAAATACCGATCCCGAGAAGGTGTTTTTTCAACCTGACCTGTACTGGATTGTTGTAGGTGGAAAAAATCCAATCGAATATTTTACCAATTATCCGGGTCGTTTCTTGCTTTGGCATGTTAAGGACGAAAAAGAATTGGGCGAAAGTGGCAATATGGATTTTGAATCGATGTTCGCTTTAGCCGAAATGTCAGGTATGCAACATCTTATTGTTGAAGTTGAACAATATGACTATGAACCTTTGGTTAGTGTTAAAATGAGCTACGACTTTTTAATGAAAGCCGAATACGTAAAATAGTTCTTTCGAAATAGAATATGAAAAGCCTGGAGTGTACTCTTCAGGCTTTTTTTATGGGAAAATATTTTTTGAAATTCTGATTAATCCACCAACTCTATTTTCATACATCTGTCCAAAATCGGCTGCAATGCTAAGCGAAATGTCAAGGGGTAGCTTGTTGTTTTGATAGCAGATATTCAACAATGATGAAAACTGATTTCTGGGTTCTTCGTAGGGAATGTTATAGGTTCCCAGGTTGCTTGAGAAAGTGAATTTACCATCCCACGAAAAGTTATTGTTTATTGTTCCGGCCAGTCCAATATGGTGCATCGAAACGCGGTTGTTTTCAATGGCTTGTTGATTACTCAAACTATTTACCGGCGAAAATAATGGCGATGCTAAGGTATATCCCTTATAAGTAAATCCAGTTCTATAGTAACCATGGTTGAAATAATTATCGCGCCCACGCATTACGCCAAACTCATGTATGTGACCACTTTGGTGAATGGTATACATGTGTTCGTACATCACCTTGTTAATTATTCCTTGCCCTTTAAATTTAACAAAAATGCCGTACAGGTTATCGCGACGGTTATCGAATTCCATGCCCGAATGATCTTCAAATGGATGGTTCACGTAAAAGGTTACATGTTGTTCTATTAGTGGGAAATCGATTTGTATATGATAGCTTCCCAGTTGGTTGCCGGCTACATTTTGTTGGTCGGTAGTTGGGAAATTACTGGTTCCGGCACCGCCTGTAACGTAGGTTATATAGTCTTTTAACGATGATGGTAATTCGACATCATTGGGTAAAATACCTCCCCACATAACATAGTGGTTCAGTCCAACCGAAACCCCTATTTTTTGTGCAATTTTCACTTTAAGGTGAAGTGATTTGTGGTGCAGTCGGGTATTTTCAACCACGCGTTCATCGTTCAATATTCCTTCGTCGTATTCGGCTTTAAAGCTGAACCAGCTTTTCCAAAACAGAAAAGGAATAAACTCGTTGGTTGTTAATCGTATTCTGGGATAGGGCCTGTTGTTGTTACTTCGGTCTATGCTTCCGTTGGTTGATGAAAGATGATTGAAATATACGGGTTCTTGAAACAAACCTCCTTCGAGCCTCCAATTCCATAAGTGGGCTTTTGCGTAAAGTTCATTAAAATTCGCTTCAAATTGGTTGGAATAAATTAACAGGGCATTGGCCGCCATTTCGAAATTGAGCGGTGTTTTAAGTGCATTGTTAATAGTGTGTTTTCCTTTAATCGAAACTAATTGATTGGCTTTTGTTTGTGCATTGTATTTTCCCAATTGATTGCTTACCAGCCAGAAAGGTAGTTTATCACCACTCGAAGCCAATGATTCAAATTGTACTGTTAAGTTAGAATTGTTTTGAGAAAAAACAGAATAGAAAAATATAAAGAATAGAATAATAATGGCAATTCGTTTCATGCCTGTTAAGGTTACTGTTAGTTTTGATTTACGAAATTAATGAGGTGTTTTGGCAAAAACAATTGCTGGTGTTCATCGTTGGGTTTTATCTTTT
This sequence comes from Prolixibacteraceae bacterium, assembly GCA_035271585.1. GTDB lineage: Bacteria > Bacteroidota > Bacteroidia > Bacteroidales > Prolixibacteraceae > Roseimarinus. The sequence continues at coordinate 42,247 of DATERL010000043.1, read as the reverse complement.
TTGTATAAAGTATTATTAATTCAAGCGTTGTCGAAATAGCTATAGCTGTTGCTAATATTACCATGGTAAGCTCAAAAACGCCCAAGTATTTTTGTAGTATTAAAGTACCTACGCTAATAGTAGTATTTCCCACAAATAATAAACCTGTTGCTTGCAGGTGTGTTAACCCCAATGCAAGCAAGCGATGGTGAATATGGTTTTTATCGGGCCGGAATGGGGATTTTTTAGTGATAAAAATGCGAAGTACAAAAACGCGAAGAACATCAAAAAGAGGATAGGACATGAAGCCAATTAACACCGCCGGAACCGATTTTATTAAATAAGCTCCGGTATGCACTGCATTAAACTCGTTGAATTTGGCCGCCAGAACAAATATCATCGTTCCAATAAGCAATGAACCGGTATCGCCCATAAATATTTTGTTTTTATGGCCAAAAACATTGAACATGAAAAAAGCCAGACAGCTTCCTGCCAGCGAAAACGAAATAAGCGCATATTCGGGTAAGCCTATTAATGCAAACCAAACACCCAAAATTGTTGAAATCTGAACTGCAATCGATGATGCCAAGCCGTCAATCCCATCAATTAGGTTCATACTGTTAATGATTACAATGCCAATAAAAAAAGTTAATAACATACTTGGCACAAATCCAAGTTCGTTAATCCCAAATAATCCATATAGGTGGGTAAATCTTAGATTAGCAAAAAAAGTAATGATAAATATACTAAAAGTCAGCGCTAGAAGCTTAGTGTTTGGAGAAATCCCCACTAAATCGTCTTTAATACCTGTGAAAAAAGTTATTAAAATACTGGCAAAAATAAATTTGAGATCAAAAAAAGGGAATCCATCGCCTCCCAAAGTGATGCCCATGGTTAATCCTATAAATATAGCTATTCCACCTAAAGTGGGAACAATTTGCTTTGCTGCTTTTCTTGAGTTAGGTGTGTCTAATAAGTTTTTAGCTTGGGCTACTTTTACTATTTGCGGTATGCTTAAAGCTGAAAAAGTAAAAGCTATAATGGCTACTAAAATAAAATAAATCAAGTTATCCATAAAATAAAAAATTTCAATGTCAAAGGTATGGCTTTAATGCAAGAAAGTAAAGTCTTGTTTTTCAATATTCGTTATTATTGTTATGAATATAACGTTTTTGTTAGTGAATGGTTCGAATTATTTAGTAAGAGTCAAGTTTTTTATATTAAGCGAATACTGGGTTTATAAAAAAGTAATATTTATGGGTTTTCCTCACTTTTGATAAAAGGCCAATTTGTTTTCCATTTATTGCTGTTTGCGTAATGATAATAAACACGATTATTGAATAATACTAAACGCTTTGAATGAGTGAGGTGCTAAAGTAATTTTCACAGTATATTTTTCAGGAGAATAAACTCGTCGCCAAAATATAATGGCTTCCCGATGTTCTGGTTCGATTTTTTGTTTTGTTAGCAAATCGATAAGCGATATTGGTTTTTCTTTTAATAGAACTGTTATTTCAACGGCCTCATTATTAAAGTTGTGTAATAAAAAAGTGTTGTTGTCATAAAGGAATAGCGAAACTTTAGAGCTACCTTCAAAAGAAACACGATGGGGTTTGCAGGCAATTTCCCTGAGGCTGTTTAGTACCTCGACAGGTAATTTATACAAATCAGTGAAATTTTCGGGTACAGTTAATAAGTATAAGTTGGCGTTGGCAAATTTTGCTTGATGTAGAAATGGCCAGCCCAGTTCATTGTCAATGCCCGATATAATTTCCCATGAATCGTTGGTGAAATATTGAATTTGAGGGATCAGGATATCTTTTTCACATTTAATGATTTGTCCCCTGAGTAAAAAGCCGTCAATTATAGCTTTTCGGTTGGTGTATTCCAGATTCACAATATTCCTAATTCCTCTGTTTTGTAGCGCTTCAAGTAAGCCTGTTGTTATAATTACATCTTTACCATTAATGAGGCGTTGCTTAATTTTTTCTACTATTTCGGGATCTTTCTTTGCTTGTTCGGTAAGAATTATCATTTCATCGTTCATTGGAAATTCAGGAACAATATCCATCGGAATTCCTATCATGCCAAAGTAGTTTTGTAGAAAATCTTCGCCATCGGAATGGTATGGTTTATAGCTTTTTATACCATAAGGCTCACCCAGTTTTGGAGCTATCTTTTCGATAGCGCGTAACGCGTGCGATGCTGTTTTTGCCATTGTTTCATCTGCACTTACCGGGAAAAAGTTTTTGTAATCGAAGCTAACGTTCTGGTTTTTCCAGTCGGGTTCCCATTCTGGTCTCAATGGATACAACATTTGTCGATAATCGAACAAAGTCATTTCGGGTGCTTTTGCAATAATTGTCATCCAGAGCTGTTCCGCATATCGATCGTAAAAGCCCATGCCGCCTGTATCAACCCAACCTCCACCGTTGTGCCCAGGCGCAAGATTGTTATAATATCGAAAAATGAGGTAGCCTAAGTAGGGTTGCAAGTGTTGGTTGCTGTGTACGGCGTCGCGTGTTTCGGTGCCAGTGTGAAGTCCATCGAATATTTTAGGTTGTGTTTCGAGGTTAAAACCTAATTCGTGAAAATGATCGTACCAGTTGGGGTATTTAATGATGACTTTTACATTCGGATTTACAGCTTTAGCCGGTTTTATAATGATGTTTGAAGCTACATTTTGCATCAGCTCTAGGCGATAATCGGACCAACTGCGTTCGCCTTTTGCTTTCACGCAAAGTTCACATTTGCAACTTGTGAAAAAGAAATCGTCAAGAATAACCTCGTCAAAATGCTTTGCAGAGTATTCGATAATTTCTTGCGCTTTTTTTAGATGCTCCGGATTGCTGTAGCAAAAAGTTTCAAACTGGTTGCTCTCGTCAATGGTATAGGTTATTCCAGCTGCTGTTTTAATGCCTTTGCTTTCAAAAAACTTAATGGCTTTTGTGAGGGTTTCTTCGTCAACAATAAGCAGATCTCGATGCGTTTCGAGATAAATTTTGTCAACATCGAGTTGCGACGAAATGATTTTCCAAGTTGATTCGAGCCATTGAGTATCTTCCATTTTTTGTACTTCGTAGGCGCGGGTGTAAACCGATACTTTAAAACCGTTGTATTTATCTTGAGCATTAACCCCCGTCACCATTAACAGGAGGGTTAATAAGAGTATTGTTAGTTTCAGGTTTTTCATTATTAGAACAGGTTTTTGTTTATAAAAGGCTTGTTAGTTCGTTTAGTAATATTACTAACTATAAAAATAATATAACTCTTCAAATAAAAAAACGAAAAGCATCGATAGCTTAGTTTGCCTATTAAGTTTGGGGTTTATAGCTCTCAATTGTATTATAAATTAAGCCATTTGTTGCTTGGAGCGCAAGTGTGGAATTAGCTCTCCATTTCTTTTAGTACTTTTTCAACTTCTTCGTTTGTTTTGTACAATTTTTCCTTGCAGCTTTTCAAAAGCATGGAAACTCGTTTAACTTTTTCTGACAGCTCGTCTACGTCGAGTTCGTCATTTTCTATACTTGCCAAAATGGTTTCAACCTCTTCGATTGATTCTCGGTATGATTGTTTTTTTACTGCCATAATTATTTGTTTTTATTGTTTACTGTTTACTGTAGATTCAATTTTTCCTTCGTAAAATACATTTACCAGCAGGTCGCCTTTTCTTATTTGAGCGGCACTCTTAACGGCTTTTCCGTTTTTAAGAGTAATGCTAAAACCTCTTTTTAAAATATTTTTGGGGTCGATAAGTTGCGCATTTTTTTCGAACCATTCTATACGTTGGTATTCATTCTGTAAATTTTGGATGGCCAAACGTTTTAATAGATGTTTTTTTTCTGAAATGTTAAGCGTTTCGCGTTCGGTTTTTAATTTGATGAAAAACGATAAAGATGAAAATCTTTGATTTAGCTTGTTTTCGTTATGTTTTAGGCTAGCAAACGTTGACGATTTCATCTCGGATGAAAGCTTTATGAGTTTATTTTGTTGGTATTCAATTAAATAGTTTACTGCAGGAATAACCGATTGAGTGAGGTGCTCGAGTTGCATAGTTGTGCGTTCGAGTTTCGATTTAATCAAAGGTTTAAAAAGTTTTACCGCTTGCTTTAAACGTTGTTTTTCGTTTTCGAGTATTTCAGTTATTTTATTGGTGAGTGTTGTTTTTAGTTCATTAATAGTGTCGGCAGCCTCATCGAAAAGGTCTATCAGGAAATTGGCAACGGCTGTGGGTGTTTTAAGTTTGGTGTGTGCCACCATATCGCATACCGATTCATCTTTATCGTGACCAATGCCGGTTAAAACAGGCAGTGGAAACTGAGTTATATAATAAGCAAGGTTGTAATTGTCGAAACAGCTTAAATCCATTTGTGCTCCTCCGCCTCTAATAATGATCACTACGTCGAATTCATTTTCGTGTTGATAAATTTCGTCGAGTGCAGCAATGATAGATTTTTCGGCATCGTTGCCTTGCATTACAGCTGGAAAAAGTTTGGTGTTGAACACGTAACTTCTATCGTTTTGGTGAAGCTGGTTCATAAAATCTTCGTATCCAGCAGCAGTGGCCGACGATATAATGGCAACTCGCGATGGAATTTCACTGAGTTCAAGCTCTTTGTTCATTTCCATCACGCCCTCATCAACTAAGCGCATGATTACCTCTTGCCTTTTTCGGGCCATGTCGCCAAGGGTATAGCTGGGGTCAATATCTTTAATGTTAAGACTGATTCCATAAACCTCGTGAAATTCGACACTGGCCGAAATAAGCACCTTGATGCCCGACGATAGGGTTTGGCCGGTAGTGGTTTCAAAATACGGCTTGATAAAACGGAATTGCCACGACCAAATTGTGGCTTTCGAACGGGCTAATATTTCGTTACTGTTTTCATCTTTTTCAACCAAATCGATGTAGCAGTGGCCGGCATAATTCACTTTCAGTTCACCAATCTCGGCAATAATCCAAATGCTCTCGGGAAACGAAAGCTGCATGGCTTCTTTGATGTAAGTATTGAGCTCTTTAAGGGTGATGTGTTTTTCCACGTTAATATTTTATCAGTTGAAAAGGACTGTTTTCCTTATTGCCTTTTAAAACTGCAAAATACACACCTTTTGGCAAATTCGATAATTTGTTAGTAGAAATTTCTGAACGACCAGATGTTGATAATGTTGATGAAAAAACTTTTAAGCCTTGGATGTTGAAAATTTCAACCCGATTAAAATCCAAAGGATATTCAATAGTGAGTGATATGGTAAAGGGGTTAGGGTAGATGGAAACGTTTCGATCGGGTTTTTGATAAACAAAGTTGTTTGTTGTGTCTAATAAAGAACTGAAATTGGGAATGCCATAACCGTATTCAATATTGTGTTCTGGAAAGCGATCGCCTGAACTTCTAATTAAATTAATGATTTCTTCGGCATTTTTTTCGGGGAAATAGGATACCAAACATGCTGCCATGCCTGCAATTATTGGCCCCGAAAAGGAGGTGCCGCTTGAATTGGTGATAATTCCGGGAGTTGATGAGAGGGTAACACTTACGCCTTTTGCCGCCACGTCGGGTTTTGGGGGGAAGAGGCTGTCGGTAAAACCTCGTGATGAAAAACTTGCAATTTTGCGATTACTGTCAACGGCTGCAATCGATAATGCTTTTTTGGCATCGGATGGAACTCCAATGTGGAACCAAGCGTCGTTGCCCGAGTTGCCAGCACTGCAAACCACAACAATTCCTTTTTCAACCGCCCTATTTGCTGCTATCGATGCTCGAATGGTGTTTCCATCGAGCTCGCTGTACTGATGGTTAAAAATGGGATTGTCGAAAGTGGTGTAGCCCAACGAAGTGTTGATAACATCGCATCCAACACTGTCGGCAAACTCAACTGCCACAATCCAGTAATCTTCTTCAACGGGGAATTCTGTTGGGCTATCTTCGGTGCGCAGTAGCCAGTATTTGGCCATTGGTGCAGCACCAATCAATTGGCCAGGAACATTGCCAGCCATTGTTGAAAGCACCGAGGTGCCATGGTTGTGTTCGAGATAAACATTATTGCCGGGCGAAACAAAATCGAAGGTTCCCAAAATACCGTCGTAATAACGCAAAGAATCAAAAACATTGTTGATGTCTGCGTTATTAAACCCCGCATCGATAATAGCAACGTGCGTTCCTTCGCCTTTTGAATACTGGTGTAAGATGTGTCCGTTAAGCATCGATATTTGGTTAAATGAGTCGCCATAGTACTTTTGAGCAAGGCTATCTTCTTCCGAAAACTTATTCGTAGTGCTTTTTAGTGGTGTGTCTTTTCTAATTTGGTAAAACGAAACGAACGAAGGTTGGAAAATGCTGTCACTATCAACTTCGGAAGGCAGGGAGGCAATGGCGCCATTCATCCAGCGGCTGGTGTGCTTTACCGAAAAACCTAATTGTTTAAGTGAATCTACAAATTCAGGATTAACGGGTAAATCGCTTGAATCAATTTTGATATTCATTCGAGCTCTTCGCTCAATTGCACGTACTGAAAGAAAGTGCTCAGGGTGTTCAATTTGAAATGGAGTATTCACTTTAGTGTTAAACTGAATCCAGTACAAATTATTTCCCATTGCGTTGTGGGCAAATAATATTATTAATATTGGTAATAAAACTCGTTTCATTGGCTCAATAATTCGTCCTGTTTTTATATTTGATTGATGTGTTTTACCTTACTATCTCCTTATGGTTTTGTGTAAGCAGTTGTATATTAGTGTTATGTGTCTTGTCTCAATACTCATATCTCATCCCAATCCGTCAGCTGACGGATCGGGACTACCGATCTACCGATCTAATAATCTATAATATAATGAAACAAGTTACAATTTGCTTGTTGAAAAATTATTTTATTGACGGCAAATAACTCCTCCTCCTACAACATCGCGGTTTTCGAAAAACACAGCCGATTGCCCGGGTGTAATTGCCCACGCACTTTCATAAAACTCGACTTTTATTTTATCGCCATGTTGCGAAATGCGGCTTAATGTGCCTTTATTATTGTATCTAATTTTAGTAATTACTTCAAGTTCGCCATCAATTTTAGCGTATTTCATCATGTTAATATTCTCGACCCAAAGTTCTTTTTTGTCAAGCTCTTCGCGATTACCCAACACAACGATGTTGGTTTTTGGGTCAATATCAATCACATAAGCAGGTTTGCCCAAGGCAATATTTAAACCTTTTCGTTGTCCTATAGTATAAAATGGGTATCCTTGGTGTTTGCCCAATATTTTACCCGAGGTGTCGATAAAGTTACCTTCGCCAATTTTTTCGGCTAAATCGGGCACTCTGTCGCGAATAAACCGACGATAGTCGTTATCTGGAATGAAACAAATTTCCTGGCTCTCGCGTTTTTGTGAAATTTTCTCATATCCTTTTTCGAGGGCAATTTTTCGAACTTCTTGCTTGTTAAGGTGTCCTAAAGGGAATAGTGTCCGTTTTAGGTCGCTTTGTTGAAGTTGCCATAAAAAATAGGTTTGGTCTTTATTGTCATCGTCGCCTTGAATTAAAAAATAACGTCCGTTTTGTTGACCAATTTGCGCATAGTGGCCGGTGGCAATAAAATCGCATCCCAGTTCATCGGCTTTTTTTATGACTTCGCCCCATTTAATGGTGCGGTTGCAAATAACACAAGGGTTAGGCGTGCGCCCCGACAGGTATTCTTTTACAAAATTTTGAATCACTGTTTTATCAAATTCTTTTCTAATATCGAGAATGGTGTGGTCAATGTGTAGGTCGTTTGCTAAAGCTTTTGCTTCAAAAATAGCATCAACACTACAACATCCTGTTTGTTTTTCCATGCATGCCGGCGATATGGCATCATAGGTCCTATAGGTTAAGCCGTGCAATTTGTAGCCTTGTTCTTGTAGCAAAAGGGCCGCAACCGAACTGTCGATGCCACCACTCATACATAGTAATACTTTTCCTTTCAATTCAATCAATTTTTAAATAAAGTACAAAGTAAACAAAAATAAATAAGACTTTTGTGTCCGATATTAGAAAACTTAATTTATGAAAGAGATGTTGCTATTTAAATTTAGAAAAAGTGATTAATTAGTGCCTGCAAGAAAACTCTCCTTTTTCAAGTCTTTGATAAGAAAACGTCAAAGACTAGGCTTTCGATGTTTTTGAAAACAAGGAGTTTACTAATTGTAAATGACTGTTTCAAAAACGAGAATAACGCAGTATCTGGCGTTTTCTTGCAAAGACTAATTATCGCATTTGACTTTTTATGCTGTTAATGGCTTGTGAGGCAGTCATTTTTCCTTCTGCTACGTCGAGTATATGGAAGTTGACATGACTTTGCTTGCCTCCAAATAGATCTTCGGCAAGGTTGAAATCATCAAGCCTATTGTCGTATTTTTCGCTCACTTGTTTAGAAAAACGACTAAAGTCATCGGTGCCAAATTCGCTAAACGACATGCGACTTAGCAAACCAGTTGGGCATTTAGAGTAGCTTTCCCATTTTTCGGCAATATCAACGGTGCTCATGTATTTCATTAGTCTTACGGCATCATTGCGGTTTTTAGCGTTTTTAGGTATCGCAAATATTGCGTTGTATGTTCCCGAATAGGAGTAGGCCGCTTTGTTGGGCATTGAAGGAAATTCGCAGGGGCTCATCAATTTTTCACCTTCGGGGTTATTTCGTCGCCAGAATAGTGTTACCCATGTTGCATGAAGGTGAAACAAAGCATCGTCTTGTTTTAGTTCCCTGTCGGTTGCATATTGATGGTATTGTTCCAATGGTTTATACTGCGATAAAGCTTCAATTTTCTTATATGTGGTATTTAATGCCTTGAGTTGGTCGTTAGTTGAAACGTTGACAGGATTGCCAATTTCGGACATCACAATTTGTTCTAATACCATATCAAGCTTTTGATAATTGCTAGCACAGAACGTGATTTTCTCACTGTTTGATTGATTGTATCGATAAACGATTCTTGCATATTCGATCAAATCATCAGCAGTCATGTTGTAATTTTTTACTTTTATACCCAGTTTTTCTTCAACATTTGAGCTAACGAAAAGTAAATCCCACATTCCTTCAATAAAAGCACCGGGAGCTATGTCCCCAAAATTACCGGTATATTCACTGTTGCTCAGCACATAGTCTTTATGGGCTTCCTTGAACCAGTCTTCCTTCTGAAAATCTACTAAGTTTTTTCCCCCCCAATAAGGATCGTTTAACCTGCGTGAAATATCGTCATAAATCCATTTGTCGCACACAAATATATCGAAAGGCCATCTGTTTTCATTAACCCAACTCACAATACTATCAGCAATATGCCGAAAAGGATCGGCGAAGCTATCAATTTCGGCCATTTCATAAGCAAACTTCAAGTCAACATCAATGTCTTGGTTCAGAAACATGAAATCGCGTGCCATTTCACGAACTAGTAATTCTTTTTTGCCCTCGCCGTACCATTGTCCAAGCCATCTAATCGACGTCTGGTCTTCGTTTTCATGCAGTTGAGTATAATAGTTATCGGCATTATTGTTCTTTACGCATGAGTAGCCAACTATTAGCCAAGCAATAATTACTATTCCAATTATGTATTTATTTTTCATATTTCATTTGTAATTAGAATAACACTAGCGTAAACATACATGTTATTTTTTGTTTTTATATTAATTGCATTCATTCCCTCTGCAATATTTAAAACATTAAAATAGATAAACTTTTTAATCCAGCCACGTTTTTTTGGCAATAAGTTTATTGCTGACATGTTTTTTTTTGAAAAATACTTTTTACCTCATGATGGTTTTAATTTAGAACGTTTTTGAGACATAATTAAAAGAGGTATTGGGGGTAGTAGAAATATTATTATCGAAATAAATGAAACAAAAAAGGGCTACTTTGAAAGTAACCCTTTTTGTGATCCTGGAGAGACTCGAACCCCCAACCTTCTGATCCGTAGTCAGATGCTCTATCCATTAAGCTACAGGACCGGTGCAAAAATGCGGTGCAAAGATAGAAAAAGTTGTGTGTTTCCAAAACAAAAAATGAATAAAAAATAAATAAAAAATGCTCTTCGTTTTGGTTATTGGTATTTCTCTATTTTGTCTTCAATGGTAACCTCTTCGTTGTTACGAGTTTGTGTTTTAAATAGCACATCATGCTTTTTGTTTCATTGGCATAACAAACTTCGTTTATTTGTTTAACTGTGCCATTAATTCGTCCTAATACCCTTCAACTAAGGTTTTGAAAGGGCATATTTTGTATGTAAAACCTATTTTTGAATAATCTCGATGGCTTTATCAACAATGAAATAGGGGTATATGATATCTGTTTGTGGTAAAACTTGTATGGCGAGGTTAAGCTTGTTGCTCATGGTTTGCAATAATTTCAATAATTTCGTTTTCGTTGAATTTCTTAATATTGGTAATGATTACATCGTCCGAAAGGAAGTCGCCTAACTGGTTGCATTCTTCGATGGTTTCGCCAATAATTTCGGTAACGGGTGCTTTAAGTGGGATTAACGAAGTTGCTGTTGCAAAATGGTTGTAAAATGTAATTTCTTCAAATTCGGAATTGTTACGCTCAAGAAAATAGAGCAGCTCTTTTTCGAGTGAACTTTTTTGAATGTTGTTTAAAATTTCAAAGTTTTTATAGGGAAAAATCATAAAGTAGCGCAACTTATTGTTTTTACCGCCCAGCCCGGTTGAAATAAAAATTTGTTGTTCGTCGAGCAAGGAGCTGTGTAAAACCATTCTACTTTGCTGCAGTGCTAAAACAGCCCAATCCTTAATGTCGGCATTGGCACTTTTACAAAATTTTTCGATTGCCCTAAACGATTCAACTGAATCGATGATAGCCAATTTTTGTAGGGTGGTTTTTTTTGTTTGCAGGTTGGTATCTGGTAAGTTTAATTTTTCAATTAAGCTTATCGGGTCTTCTTTTTCGTGTTCAATTTCTATTGAAGTTGATGCTTCATAGTATTCCTTTTGAACTTCAATGTCGATGGTCTCTTCTAATATTTTAAAGTTGTCGGGTATATTGTTGAGAACCTCGTTTATGTTGTTGTAATTAATTTTGCTTTCCATTTATTTTCCCTCAATCAAAAATTTAAATATAGATATAGTTGTTAGTATAACAAAAAGATCGGGGAAAGGATTCAAATATTTAACAATTCAGACACCTGTTTAATTGGATTGGCCGATTTGAAAACGAAACTGCCGGCAACCAATACATTAGCTCCTGCATCGAATAGCATTTTGCCGGTTTCGAGATTGATTCCACCATCAACTTCAATAAGTGTATCTAGTCCTTTTTGATCAATCATTGCTCTTAGTTTTTTCACTTTATTATAGGTGGATTCAATAAATGTTTGGCCGCCAAAACCGGGGTTAACCGACATGAGTAAAACCATATCAATTTCGGGTAAAATCTCGTTAAGCAGTTCAACCGGAGTGTGCGGATTAAGGCATACGCTGGCCTTAATGCCTAAGTCTTTAATGGATTGGATAGTTCGGTGAAGATGAGGACAGGTTTCGTAATGAACTGTGATGTTTGCTGCTCCCGCTTCTTTAAAAGGTACAATATACGGATTGGGGTTAATTATCATTAAATGAACATCAATTGGTTTTGATGTTATTTGGCTAATTTGCTTTAGAATGAAAGGGCCAAATGAAATGTTGGGTACAAAAACGCCGTCCATTACGTCGTAGTGTATCCAAGTTGCTTCACTTTTATTTATTGTTTCAATTTCGTTGCCCAGTTCGAGAAAATTGGCAGCTAAAATTGACGGTGCTATTATTCTTTTCATTTCTTGTTGCTTAAGCTGATTTTACAAAATTACTGCTTTTTTATGCTAATTTTAAAAAGAAAAAGCCCCTTTAAAGAGCTTTTTGAGTTTTATTCGCCTAAGTAGCTTTTTAACAATTTGTTGCGATAATTATTTTTCAGTTTTTTAATCGATTTTTCTTTAATTTGCCTAACACGTTCGCGGGTAAGACCAAGCACTTCACCAATTTCTTCGAGTGTATGCGGGCGGGTACCGTTCAATCCAAAATAATAACGTAGTATTTCGGCCTCACGTTCGCCTAAAGTGGCCAACGATCTTTCTATTTCCTGTTGCAACGAGTTATTCAGCAAACCCAAATCTGGACTTGGTGTGTCGGAGTCAAGGATAACATCGTACATGGTGTTGCCATCTTCTTCTTTTAGGGGCGCGTCCATCGATACGTGATGTCCTGAAGCCTTCATGGTTTCTTCGACAACTTCGGGTGTCATTTCGAGTATTTCGGCAATTTCTTTGGCTGTTGGTTCGCGTTGAAATTCTTGTTCCAACTTATTGAACGCTTTGTTGATTTTGTTGATAGAACCTATTTTATTGAGCGGCAACCGAACAATACGGGCTTGTTCAGCCAAAGCTTGAAGTATCGCTTGGCGAATCCACCATACGGCATACGAAATGAACTTAAAGCCACGAGTTTCATCAAAACGTTCAGCTGCTTTTATTAAGCCGAGATTGCCTTCGTTAATGAGGTCGGGGAGACTGAGCCCTTGGTTTTGGTACTGTTTTGCAACCGAAACAACAAATCGCAAGTTCGATTTGATGAGTTGTTCAAATGCTGCCCGATCTCCTTTTTTTATCATTTTGGCCAGTTCAACTTCCTTATCTGGCGTCAATAAATCTACTTTCCCGATTTCGTGTAAATATTTATCGAGCGATAAAGTTTCTCTGTTTGTTACTTGTTTGGTAATTTTAAGTTGCCTCATCTTCCATATTTTAATTCCGAAAAATAAAGAAAAATTTGTACTTTATTGATTTTAAGTAGGGAAATAAATCATTGACTATAATTGTAGCTCTAATTTGTCGTTTATTATTGTGCGTTTTTGCTTGTAACGAGATGATTCTTTGTAGGTGTTTTTTTGCTGAAAACGTTTTTTTATATCTTACGAGATTATTCTTTATGGAAGAAAACTTTTTAACGCTTTGTAAAAGATCGTGGTTCCTTTGATGATAGCCAGGATTATAACAGGGATCTCAAATATTCAGTCGGAAAAGATTTTGCTCGTTTGGGCGTAAAAAACTTTGCCTAATTTAATAAGCACCAGTTTAATTTTCATTTTAATAGGTTTGATTTTCGTCGTTGATCGACCACTTGACATGTCTCCTACCGCTATAAATGTATGGAGCAATGCTTCTGGCGTTGCTCTTATTACATCAACCGAGGGTGAAAAATTATTTGAACCCAATAATTACTGATTCTATTTTCCGATACTTTTTATACTAAATCCAATTTCTTTCATCGTTTTGGGGCAGAGTATGTTACGCCCATCAAAAATGAATGCAGGTTTCAACATTTTTTCAAAAATGTTTTCCCAATTGTAGTTTACAAACTCGTCCCATTCGGTTAATATGGCAATGGCATGTGCATTTTCAAGGGCCGGGTAGGGTGTATCGTGAATGTGCAACAATTTAAACGAATCGGATTTTGTGAACAAAATATTTTCTTCTTTTAAAAATATCTCGTCGAGATCTTTAATAATCTGTACTTTAGATACTTTGGGGTCGTAAACGTGAATTTCGGCCTGGTCGTCGAGTAATTCCTTGGCCACATAAATGGCTGCACTTTCGCGAGTATCGTTGGTGTCTTTCTTGAAAGCCCATCCCAAAAAAGCAATTTTTTTGCCCGAAACAGTATTGTAAAGTGTTTGAATAATATTGTCGGCAAAGCGGTGCTTTTGGTAGTCGTTCATCAGTTTTACCTGTTCCCAATAGGTTGCTACTTCATTAAGTCCTAGACTTTGGCAAATATATACTAGGTTCAAAATATCCTTTTGAAAACAGCTGCCACCAAAACCAACTGATGGTCTTAGAAACTTGTTTCCAATGCGCTTGTCCATTCCAATTGCTCTGGAAACCTCTTCAACATTCGCCCCTGTATGTTCGCATAAGGCCGAAATCGAATTGATAGATGAAATTCGTTGAGCTAAAAAAGCATTGGCAGCTAATTTCGATAATTCACTGCTCCAAACATTGGTTTGAAGAATGTTTTGGCGTGGAACCCAGTTGAGGTAAATTTCAGTCAAAGCTTCAATGGCTTCTTTTCCTTCAGGGCTTTCTTCGCCTCCAATTAGTACCCTGTCGGGTTTCAATAAATCTTGAATGGCTGTTCCTTCAGCTAAAAATTCGGGGTTCGATAAAATCTGAAATTTTACCTTATTACCTGAATTCTCAAGTATGTTTTTAATTGCTTGTGCGGTACGAACTGGCAAGGTCGATTTTTCGACTACAATTTTGTTGCTGGTTGAAACCTTGGCTATTTGGCGGGCGCTTAATTCAACAAACTTGAGATCGGCTGCCATACCCTTACCTTTTCCATAGGTTTTGGTTGGCGTATTTACCGATATAAAAATCATTTCGGCTTCTTTTATTCCTTTTTCAATATCGGTTGAAAAAAACAAGTTTCGTCCGCGTGCTTCGTTGACAACCTCTTTTAGTCTGGGTTCGTAAATGGGTAAATTGTTGAGGTCGGGGTCATTCCATGCGGCAATTCTGTCGGGGTTAATATCAACGATAGTTACATTTATTTCTGGGCATTGTTGGGCAATAACAGCCATGGTGGGGCCACCTACGTAGCCTGCGCCAATACAGCAAATATTTTTTATAACCATTAGTTTGTTTTTTTGTATTTATTCAATTTTTTAATAATAGTTTATAAAAATAAGGTTTTTGATTTTTACAAGCTATTGTTTTATCATGTTATTAATCAATAGGATAAATTTTTTCACTATTTAAAAATGATATTACCAAGTTGATGTTTTCTTGAAGATCTACAGGTTTAAGGCTTAGTGCCGAAATAATAGGTGCTTCAAAATCAAAATCGATACCAGGTAAATTGTCAAGTTTGCCGTTTTCGGCAAGTTCATAAAGTTCTGGTTTATTTTGTTTACAGTATTCAAGTGTGGCGTCCATATAAATTAAATGAAAACGATCTTTGCCTATTATTTCGGCAACCTGATCTCTGTTTTTTCCTCGAGGCGATATAAACGAACAGATAACAATAACACCCTGATCGTTCAAAATGTGCGCAATGTGTGCAACACGTCGTAGATGTTCTGCATGGTCGGCCTCCGAAAAATCGAGTTCGCGCGATAGGCCCGAGCGCAGGGTACTGCCATCTAGCAGTACCACCGTTGCCCCCATGCCGAACAATTCTTTTTCGAGTAGGTAGGCCAATTCGTTTTTGCCTGAACCGTGCAAACCAGTAAACCATAAGGTTGATCCTTTTTGTCCGTAGCGTTTTTGGCGTTCAATCTTGGTGATAAGGCATTCACCCTTATCAATGCGGTCGCGGTATTCGCCGAGCGATATTTTGCTGGTCAAATCATCTGCCTTCAGTTTGTCGATAATCATACCCACTGCACAGGTATTGTGAGTTACCGGATCGATCAACACAAATGAACCAGTACTTTTGTTTTTGGTATAGGGGTCGAAAAAAATTGGTTTAACCGTGGTGATTACCGTTCGGCCTATTTCGTTCAGTTCAAAGTGGTCGATGGCCGATTTTTGCAAAGTATTGATATCGACTTTGTATTTAATACCATCGATTTGTGCTTTGGTGGTATTGGTGTTGTGCTTAATATAGAATTGGGTGGCAGGGTTCATGGGTTTTTCGTCCATCCAAACCAGCATGGCCTCAAAATGGCGTTCTATGTGGGGCAAGTTATCGGGGTGAACAATCATCTCGCCACGCGATATGTCAATTTCGTCGGTTAAAGTGATGGTTACTGTTTGCGGTGGAAATGCTTTTTCGAGTTCGCCATCGTAGGTTACAATTTGCTTAACTATCGATTTTTTTCGCGAGGGGAGCACCATAATTTCATCGCCCTTTCTGATGATGCCCGAGGCTACTTTGGCTGAAAATCCGCGAAAATCTCGATCGGGGCGGTTCACGTATTGAACAGGGTAGCGCATGTCTTCGAAATTGCGATCGCTACCTACGTGCACTGTTTCGAGAAATTCGAGAATGCTTTTGCCATGATACCAAGTCATTTTACCTGTTCCATCTACCACGTTTTCGCCTTTAAGTGCCGAGAGGGGAATGAATTCCACATCGGGGATGTTGAGTTGCGAAACGAAGGCTTTATAATCGGCACATATATCGTCGAAAACTTTTTTGCTATAATCAACCAAGTCCATTTTGTTCACGGCCAGCACCACGTGCTTAATTCCTAATAACGATACCAGGTAAGTGTGGCGGCGACTTTGGGTTATTACACCTTTGGTGGCATCGATTAGAATGATGGCCAGGTTGGCGGTTGATGCACCAGTAACCATGTTCCGGGTGTATTGCTCATGTCCGGGACAATCGGCAATAATAAACTTTCGTTTGTTGGTGCTGAAATAACGATAGGCCACGTCAATGGTGATGCCTTGTTCGCGTTCAGCTTTAAGGCCGTCGAGCAACAATGCGTAGTCGGTATCTTCGCCGGCATGTCCCACACGCTTGCTGTCGCGTTCAAGGGCAGCCAGTTGGTCTTCGTACAACATCTTACTGTCGAACATTAAACGACCGATTAAAGTGGATTTTCCATCGTCAACCGATCCTGCAGTCAAAATACGGAGAAGGTCTTTTTGTTCGTCATGGTCTAAAAAGGCCTGGATGTCAAGTGAACCGCGGGTATTGCCCGTTGGATTTTGTGTGTTTTTTGAACTGTTGTTATTTGTTGTCATAGTTGTTGGTTTGTCAAGTTGCCGTTGTTATCGTTGTTCGCTTCGCTCATGTTGTTGTTTTTACCCCCAACCCCTTGAAGGGGGCTAAATCCTACGAATTAAGGATAGGATTAGTTAAAAGTAATTGAAGTCCCCTTTAGGGGATTTAGGGGTGATTTTAAAAATACCCTTCTCTTTTTTTCTGTTCCATACTGGCTTCCTGGTCAAAATCGATAATGCGGGTGGTGCGTTCCGAAACGGTTACGGTCATCATTTCTTCCACAATTTCTTCGATGGTATTGGCCGATGACTCTACAGCGCCGGTTAGTGGATAACAGCCCAAGGTGCGGAAACGAACCATTTTCATTTGGGCTTTATCACGCAATTCTTGTGGCATACGATCGTCGTCGGCCATCACCCAAGTGCCGTCCATGTTGACCATTGGGCGTTCTTTGGCATAGTATAGCGGAACAATGGGGATGTTTTCAAGCCGTATGTATTGCCACACGTCGAGTTCGGTCCAGTTCGAAATGGGGAACACACGTATCGATTCTCCTTTTTGGACTTTGGCATTGTAAATATCCCACAATTCGGGGCGCTGGTTTTTAGGATCCCATTGGTGAAAACGATCGCGGAACGAAAAAATGCGCTCTTTAGCCCTTGATTTTTCTTCGTCGCGGCGGGCGCCCCCAAAGGCAGCGTCGAACTTGTATTTGTCAAGACCAGCCAGTAAGGCTTGTGTTTTCATAATGTCGGTGTGAACTTTGCTCCCGTGGCTAAATGGTCCAACGCCAGACTCGAAACCTTCTTTGTTATAGTGAACAATGAGATCCCAGTTGTTTACACGGGCGTAATTATCCCTAAACTCGATCATTTCTTTAAATTTCCATTTGGAATCGATGTGCATAAGCGGAAAAGGAACCTTGCCGGGGTAAAATGCTTTTTCGGCCAGGCGCACCATTACAGACGAATCTTTGCCGATGGAGTAGAGCATCACCGGATTTTCGAATTCGGCGGCAACCTCACGGATAATGTGAATGGCTTCGGCTTCGAGTTCTTTTAGGTGACTTAGGTTGTAATTATTCATTTATTAAAGAATTTTAATAAGGATAAATATGTATGCAAAAATAGCTTTTCTATTGGTATTCGAAAATTTAACTCAACTGTAAAGAGCGCGTTCAGAAATTCTTCACATAGAAATTGATTTCAGTTTAAAAATGCCAAATAATAGGTATGAGAATAATAGAAAGGATGAAGGTAATTAAGTTGAGTGGTAGTCCCACTCTTAAAAAATCTTTGAATTTATAATTACCAATTGATTGAACTATCATATTCGTTTGATATCCGATTGGGGTTGAAAAACTGGCCGAAGCAGCAATGCATATCGCGATAAAAAAAGGTTTGGGGTCAACACCCAGTTGGTGTGCAGCCGACATGGCAATTGGAAATGCAATTGCAGCAGCGGCATTGTTTGTAATTACTTCGGTAAAAACCATGGTAATTAAATACACTATGGCCAAAACTGCGCCCGGTCCCATGTGTTTTACCGAGTTTATCGAAACACGGGCAACTTGTTCGGCTGCGCCTGAGTTCATCAATGCTTTGCTTATGGCAAATGCCGAAGCTATTGTTATCAAAACATCCCAACTGATAGCTTGTGTGTATTTTTTTGGCGGAAAAATTTTCAATACGGCCATCATAACAGCAGCAATAGCGGCAAAAAAGAACATGTCGGGGGTATTGCCTTTTACCGTTGGCAAATACTGACTAGCAGTTGCACCCACAATCATAATGATAAGTGTGGCCAGCGTCCAACCAATTTTATAGGTTTTAACCGGTTTTTCCATTTCGCCTTTCGACGAGATGAGAAAGAATGTTTTTGAGTCTTTCCAGTTTTCAATGAACTCTTTATCCGAAAGAATAATTAACGAATCGCCAGGGCGTAAGCGTTCGTTATTAAGATTTGCTGTAATATTTGAGCCGTTTCGGTGCATGGCCACAACAATACCTTTATACCGTTTATAGAAGTCGAACTCTTCGAGTGTTGATCCTATTCCGGGAAAACGTGGAGCCAGCACTGCTTCAATGCGATGAAGTTCTTCATTCTCAAGCATTTTTTCAACATCACCCTGAGTAATTACATCAAGCCCGTTGAGCGACAGTATTGTTTCGATATTTTCCTCAAAGCCATAAACCAGTAATTTATCGTTTTCTTGAAGTATCACTCTTTCGTTTTGAGTATAAAACATTTTTTCGTCGCGTTCAACCGCAACTATGGTTATGTTTTTATTCTCGCTAAGTTTTCCTTTTTTGATTATCTCGCCAATGTATTTGCTCTTGTGGGTTACCAATAAATTGAAGTAATATTCTTTACTGTCTATCCGGCTTTGTTTTACTTGATCCTTGCCTTTGTCTTTGAGTAGCCTATGCCCAATAGTGGCAATGTATATCCAACCAAAAAGGGCAATTATTAAACCTATCTTGCCCAGTTCAAACATGCTGAGTCCTTTAAATCCCGCTTCTTGCATCATTCCGTCAACAACTAAGTTGGTTGAGGTGCCAATTAAAGTGCAAATGCCACCAAATATGGTGGCATACGATAAGGGAATAAGAAATTTTGAAGGTGGCAGCTTTAATCTTTCGGCCCATCGTTTTATCATTGGGGCAAAAATTATTACTACGGGTGTGTTGTTCAAAAATGCTGATAGTGTTGATATTGGCAGCATCAGTTGCATTAGCATTGTGAAGTACGATTTGCGTTCCTTGGGGAGTGAAAGCTCTGCCATTTTGTTCATTACACCCGAGTAGCGAACGCCTTCGCTAACTAAAAATAAAACGCCAACCGTAAGCATTCCCTTGTTCGAAAAACCTGCAACCATTTCGTTGGGAGTAATAATACCGATGGCCATGAACAATACAGCTACCGAGAAAAGAACTAAGCCAGGTCGCATGGCATCTTTGGCCAAGGCAACAATCATTAAAATTATTACAAAAAGAACAATGTAGCTTTCGAGTGTCAAATTGTAAATTTTTAAGTGAGATTTTTGTATTTCAAAAATATGCTTTTTAAACAGAACTAAAACTAAAATTTTGTTTATTCACAACACGATAGTTGCTTTTATTTAGTTAATACACCAAAAACCAAGGGTTTAATAATGACTCTTTATTGTAAATCATTGGGCTTTTATTGGGGAGTTGTACTATGGTTTTTCCTGCTTTTAATACAATAGCATGACCGGCAGCAGTATCCCATTCCATTGTTGGTCCCAGCCGTGGGTAGCAGTCGGCCGAACCTTCGGCCACCATGCATAGCTTAAGCGAACTTCCTCTGTTTACAATGTTTAGCTTTTTTCCTTTGGTATCGAGCTGCTGAATGAATTCCTGGGTTTCGGCATTGATGTGCGAAACCGAAGCAACAACGTTAAACGTGTTGTGCTCAGTTTGTTGAGGAAGTTTTTGGGATAAACTGGTTATTTCCGATATAGAACTGATATTTGTAGCTCTAAACGCGTTTTTTTCATCGGTGTAATACAGGGTTTTACTAACCGGAACATACACCACGCCCATAATCGGAACCTGGTTTTCAATTAATGCTATGTTAACTGTAAATTCACCTGTTCGTTTAATAAATTCTTTGGTGCCATCGAGGGGGTCGACCAACCAAAACTTATCCCATTTTTTACGAGTTTCGTAGTCGGTGTTGTTGCCTTCTTCACTTAAAATGGGGATGTTGGTGGCTTCAAGTTTTTCGCAAATAATATGATGGGCTGCTTTGTCTGCTAATGTTATGGGCGAGTTGTCTGATTTGGTTTCAACACCCAAATCGGCCAGAGAATATATTTCCATTATCGCATTGCCGGCCAGCAACGATGCGATAATGGCGGTTTCTATGTTTTTCTCCATCTTTGTTGTTACTGCTTTATGAGAATTTTGCCTGTTCTTTGATTGCCTTTTTTATCAATAAATTGGTAAATGCTGATTCCTGCAATTGGCAAGGTTAGTTCGGCGTTTGGTGTGGTAATTTCTCTTTTCAAAAGTAACTTTCCCTGTAAGTCGTAAAAAGTGATTAAACCCTTAACCTGTGAATTAATATTTACTTGCATTGCTTTGTATGAACTGATATTAAAGTCTTCAGAACTGTTATATTCGTTTGACGATGTTGTTTTCGAAATTTCAATTTTATCGATATTGAAAGTGGGTAAATACATTACTCTTAGTCGCATAATTTGTTCGCCTTCATCTAATTTCTTTTTAGCACTTACTTTCTCGAATTTTGTTAAACTGCCTGTTGCTGGTATATCTAGGTAAGTGAGCGTGCTATTATTGAACGAAACGCCCAATCGACCGCCTCCTGCGATTGATGCAACCGATGCGCTAATTTCATAAGTGCCGGCTTCTTCAACATTGGTGGTGTATTCTATCCATTCTTTTTCTTCAATATGGCTTATATGAAATCCATTGGTATTTTCCTGTATGTCAACACCTTCGGTTTCGCGATATGCGCCTCCTCGGTTTGTTGCATCTGAGTCCGAATAAGTTAAACCTTGTCCTCCTTCGTCATAATCTTCGGCTTCGATAATGCCTGGAATTGAATGTATTTGGCCATTATAGGGGCGTCTGAAATAGGGTTTTAGTTGTGATCGGAGTGGATGTGAAGGCCTGTCGGTACTGTTATTATAGTGATAAATAATTTTGTAGTAATAATATTTTTCAATTTCGAGATTGAAGTCTTCGTATGAGGTTTGGTCAGGTGATAACGATGCTATTTTGGTGAATTCTGACTTGTCTGTCCTGCGTTCGATAAAGATACTGTCAATCGACTCGTCGCGGTTGGTCCAGCTTAGGTTTAAAATGGAATCGTGTTTAATATTAAGTTTCAGGTTCGTGGGGCTTTTGTCCGAAGTGTAAATTAAAATATCTTTTACTTCGCTCCAATCGTGTTGTGCTCGTTCGTAGATCCCAAAATCGCCCCCGTCGTCCCAAACATTGAAAGAAAAATTGTGGTTTAGGGCTTCTTCAACATAGGCTGCGTAATGGTACATGCGTGAGTTGTAATCGTTTATTCTGGTTGTGCTGCCATCGCGAAATTGTTTAATGGCACCAAATTCGTTAATTGTAACGGGTATATTGTTTTTTTCGGACCATGCCTGTACCTTGTCAAACTTACTTTTAAGTTGATTTCGATCCGATGTTGTACCCCATGTACCATTGGCTTCGCCGGCAAAGCTCCAGGGGTCGTAGGAGTGAAAATAGCCAATAAGGTAAGGATCGTTGGGTATTGAGGCAGCCATCATCTCGTCGGAGTTTGCATATTTGTGTCCGCTAAAAAGCACTATTCGGCTCGGATTTGTTTTTCGTATAATGTTTAGCACACGTGCGTTTAACTCGTTTATATTGGCAAGGGTCAGCCCATTGGGTTCATTAATTATTTCGAAAAGTAATTTTTCTGATTTGTTTTGAAAACGAACTGCAATTTGGCTCCATATGCTATCGAAGCGGTCGCGGTTGCTTTGCTTATCATAACCTGTTTTTATCCAATCGTCGTGGTGGGCATTTAAAACAATATAAAGTCCTCGTTCCAAGCCCCAGTCAACCACTTGTTCAATACGGTTCATCCATTGTTGAGTCACCTCGTAAGGAGCTGTTTTTGAAGTGTAATTGTCCCAACGTATCGGAACTCTAACGCTGGTAAATCCGGCATTTTTATAATCGTCGAAATAATATTCCTGTACGGGCTTGTTGTTCCATTCGCCTTCGCGGGGTGGCTCAAGTGTGTTTCCCAGGTTGATACCGCGCCCCATGGCTGCATTAATTTCTTGTGCCGAAGGTTGAGCGTTCAGTTTAAAAACAAACAAAATGAGGAGCAAGGCTAAAGTTAGTTTCATATCGATAATTAAAAAAGGTTTGTAAAGTGGTAAATATAGCAACTACCAATCTTTTAACAAACCTTTTTTATGAAATATGATACGAATGCCTTAACTGTTATAACAATCAATATTCGGTGTTGCGCTCCGATATACTAATCATTGCCGCAAGCATTTCGTTAAATGTTGAAGCGTCCATAAGTTCTTCGAGCGATAGTAACATTCGGTACCTCCATTTGTTTTTTTCGTCGCTTGGTACATTAATGCGTTCTTTATCTGTTTCGTTCCAGCGTAAAGTGCCATCCATTGAAATTAAGTCCTGAATGGGGAAAATAGTCCACATGGCTGGTGAATAGAGGTGCTGGTTGATGATTTCCTTGCAAATCCATGGTTCGGCAAAAAATGGTGCATTGCCGTTTTTCCCCAGTATGTTGTGGTAAAAACGCTGGGTTTTGTCCCTGTTCTCTTCCCACCAACCTCTTATGGTCGACATGTCGTGCGTTGAAGTTGTGCAAACACTAAGGTAGGGTGCATCGGCCGGATGTCCGAATTCTATTTCGGGATTTTTAGGCATACGCTGTATTTCGAGACTTAGTATATTGAGGTCTTTCATTAGTGATGGAACTGATTCGGGAACCATACCTAAATCTTCGCCACAAACTAACATATTGCCTGCACCAATTATAAATGGAAGCTTATTCATGGCTTCGTTGCGCCAAAAAGTTTCGTGCCGTTTGTAAAAGAAGTCGATATAAAGCTCGTCGAGATTGAGTTTGGTTTCATAGTCGAGTTCCCGGTACGAATAGGTGTAATGCAATGCAATACGTGGATGGTAGGCTGGGGTGCTCGAGTAGGGATATTTGATAAATAATACCTCGTCGTGCAAAGCCATTAACCCATCTCGTATCATTATGTTTTTTTCAGAAATAGTTTGCTCCGGATTATCGTCGGGGGTAAAATGCTTATAAACCTTTTGCTGAGTATCGAAATCAGCCTTCAACTCAAATACGTTATATTCGGTTTCGTTCAGGTAAAGTTTCCTGGCCTCATCAGCGTACTCACCAAAAATTTCGCGTAAAAAATGTCCTCTTATGTATGGTTTAGTGAAACGGTAGGAATCGAACAATATTCCACAGTCCAGAATTTCGTCGATTAACAATGGAATGGCGGGTTTGAAATAGCCTAAAAGCCCATGATGGGCATTTTTAGGAATTTCCCATATTCTAAAAAAACCAAGTATATGGTCAATGCGGTAGGCATCAAAATATTTCGACATCATATTGAGTCTTTTCTTCCACCAAGCATAGCCGTCGTTGGCCATTATATCCCAGTTGTAGGTGGGGAATCCCCAGTTTTGCCCAAGTACGGCAAAGTCGTCGGGTGGAGCTCCGGCTTGCCCGTTTAAGTTGAATAATGCCGGTTCGGTCCAAGCTTCGATGCTATTGGGGCTAATGCCTATGGGAATATCGCCTTTTATGGCCACTCCACGTTCGTGTGCATACTCCACTACTTCTTTAAGTTGAAGGTCGAGATGATATTGTATAAAGTAATGTATTGCAATGTGCTCGTGGTATTCTGATTTTGGATTGACCAGTTTTGCAATTTTTTCGGGAGCATATTCGGCCCATTGGCCCCATTCCCTAAAATTGCTTGTCTTGTATCTGTCGCGCAAAAAGCAGAAGGCAGCATAAGGTTCAAGCCATTCGTGGTTTTGTTCAAAAAAATCTTTGTATAACTTGGTTTTCTTCAATGAACTCCAGTTTTGATCGAAAATGATTTTATAGAAACGTGATTTGAATCTTGTAACTTCAACATAATCAACAAAAGTTTTTGCATTAAGCATTTCGCGCGCCAGGTCGAATTCATCATTAAGCTTTTCGTTGTTTATTTTACCCAATCGGTCGAGGTTAAGATAAATAGGATGTAGTGCCAATACCGAAATGGCTTTGTAAGGATATGAATCGAGCCACGAATGGGTGGCAACGGTCTCGTTTATGGGTAAAACCTGTATCATTTTAAGGCCAGTTAGGGTGCACCAGTCAATTAATTTCTTTAAATCGAGAAATTCGCCAACACCGAAACTTTCATCGGTTCGAAGCGAAAAAACTGGAACCGCTACCCCCGCAGCTTTCCAATTTTCATTTTCGAACCTAAATTTTTCATCGTTTTGAATGTGTGTGATTTTTGGAACCGACTGGTCGATATAGAATATGCTACGGGGGTCTCCCGATTCCCAATGTTCTATTTCCCCCGTTTTTCGATCCATAATCACGTATTTATACTCAAGCGGGAATGTTATTTTTTCGATATTTATGGCTTTTTCCCAAACGGGAAAGTTCGTATTGTAGAGTGATTGTGGCTTTTTCCAATTTCCCAGTAGGCCGCAATTCCCAATAATCCCGATATTTTTTCCAATAGGTACACGCGGAGCTCGCATTTTAAAAACGATTGATTTGTCGGTTTGCTTGGTCCTGTTATCGTATTTTTCGACAGGTTTCATCAATACTTCAGTAAAAACTTTTGATAAAAAGGTGTTGTCCGAATCGACTTGGGGACGCCAATGATCGCGTAATTCTATATTGCTTGATGTGCTTTTTTCAAAAAATCGGTTTTTGCCAAACTCCCAAAAGATCTTGTTTTCGGTTTTAAAAATATATTTGTATTCAAACGATTCTTCGGCTTTTAAATTTAGAATGGACTCCCATTCCCCATTTCCTATATAGTACATTGGAAAAGCATGCTCGGGTTCCCAATTACCCAAAGCTTTTATTGAGCCACAAAGCCAAATGCTTTCGCCCCATTTTGTTCGATAATTAATTCGTAGCGTGAGTTTCATAAGCCATATTTTATTGTAAATAAAGTCGTAAATATTTATTTTTTAAACTGTTGAATTGCTTGTTGGT
Organism: Prolixibacteraceae bacterium; assembly: GCA_035271585.1. GTDB lineage: Bacteria > Bacteroidota > Bacteroidia > Bacteroidales > Prolixibacteraceae > Roseimarinus. The sequence goes on along the minus strand of DATERL010000043.1, from coordinate 16,817 downwards.
ATAACTTATAACGTTTTTATTTTAATTTTTTAAGGCCAAATTTATCGACATTAATCAATACGGTTTAACGATGTTTTTGCGTACCGGTTTACCGGTGCGTTTCAGAATATTAATATCGGTGTTATTTGTGAGAAATAAAATGTCTTAGCGCAATTTAATTTTTAAATAAATAAGTTGTGAAAGAATTATTGTAAAATAAAATACATTTGTTTTCGAACTTGCGCCTTTTATAGTTGAACAATCGATGCTTTACGATATGTTGCAGTTAGAGATGTAAAGTTCAGATAATTAGTTTCATGCGAGTGGTTATTTCGGCTTTGTGTTAAAACAGTTGGTGTTTTTTGGCTTGCTTTAACCCATTGGTTCGAACCTTGATTCTATTTTCGCCTTCTGTTATTTCAAAATATAGTTTTGAATTGACAAAATATAGAAACTAAAATGATTTTACATGAGTAAAAAATTACTTGAAGGCAAAAAAGGTTTAATATTTGGAGCTTTAAACGAAGCGTCTATTGCATGGAAGGTTGCTGAAAAAGCTGTTGAAAATGGTGCTGAAGTAGTTTTATCGAATACACCAATGGCGATTAGGATGGGAGAGACCAATGAATTGGCCGCAAAATTGAATACCATTGCTATACCAGCCGATGCGACTAATATTGATGATTTAGATGAGTTGATTAAAAAAACGATTGCCCATTTTGGAGGCAAATTCGATTTCATATTGCACTCAATTGGCATGTCGCCCAATGTACGTAAGGGCAAGCATTATAGTGACCTTGATTATAATTATTTAGATAAAACACTTGATATCTCGGCGGTTTCGTTTCATAAAGTGATTCAAATTGCGCGGAAAAACGATGCTATTAATCAATGGGGATCAATATTGGCTTTGAGCTATGTTGCTTCGCAACGTACTTTTTACGGCTATAACGATATGGCCGATGCTAAATCGCTGCTTGAATCGATTGCTCGCAGCTTTGGTTACATTTATGGTCGCGAAAAACAGGTTCGTATCAACACCATTTCACAATCGCCAACACCAACAACTGCCGGACAAGGTGTTAAAGGTTTTGACCATTTGTTGGATTTTTCAGAACGCATGTCGCCGCTTGGAAATGCCTCGGCCGATGAATGTGCAGATTATTGCTTGACTCTTTTTTCAGATTTAACTAGGAAAGTAACCATGCAAAATCTTTTCCACGATGGTGGTTTTTCAAATATGGGAATGAGTTTGCAGGCCATGCAACAATATAATAAAAGCTTTATTTACGATAAAGAGCATCCGTTCGATTAGGTATAATTTGCGTTAACCATTTGAACGAATATAAAAAGGGGCTGTATAAGCCCCTTTTTTTTTTGAGTAAATTGTACTTTTAACTAAATAGTAGCGGCATAAAGCAAGCTATTAAACCTAAATATTCTTCGGTGGTTTGAACTTTGTCGGTTAAAATTCCTTGGTTAATCAGTTTGTTTTGGTCAATTTTTTCCATTACCAGCTCTTTTTTAACCGAACGTAATGACTTGTCGACCAATTGAGCTCCAAATCCCTTGTTGTTGGTGGAATATTGAACTTCGAAGTTCTTGCCACGCACAATAAAATAACAATTTTCGGCATTGCCCGGAGCACATAAAATTTGGTATTTCTCTTGGCAATTCTCATAGCAAAGATCCCATGTATGATAGGCTACATTGTTAATAATAAACACGTTGTTGGTTTTGCTTAACGTGTAATTGCCATAAGAGGTGAACGTATTACCTTCGATTTTTTGGTTTGCCCAAAGTGTTGATATCGTGAGTAATAAGACGGTGGTGATAATTAATTTGTGTTTCATAACTATTTATTTAAGTGTTTAAATGATTTCATTTAATGCTACACTTAATAAGTCGGTTTGAAACTTAAAAAGTTACAGCCCTTAAGGGTTGTTAACTTTTTAATCGATAAAGGGACGTTTTAAAGGGGTGAATATGTGTAGTTTATAGGTAGGAACCACGTTTTTAATGCTGTCTTTTTTATTTTACTCCGAACGCTTTTATCCTTCGAATCAATAATAAAATTAGACCTATTCATACTGCTTAATCACAACCTCTGCCTTTATATCTAATGTCTATTGTCTAATATCTAGTATCTGTTAACGGCAACCTAAAAAATGGTGCGAACTTTGTAACAAAAGCTATATAAAACAAACCAATAAAGTTTAAAATGAAACTATTTTACCTCACGCTATTGACATTAATTTTGTCATATGCCTGCGAAAAATTACCTGATTCATTTCTCACCGTTGTTGAACTTGACAAAAATGAGATTATTATTAGAGTTAATGAAGAATCAACCTTGTCCATTGATAGTTATTATCCAGAAAAACCAGACAGTTTACAAATCGAATGGTTTAGTACAGACACTAACCGAGTAATTGTGGACAATGGAATTGTAATCGGAGTTGCACCAGGCCAAGCAATGGTTTACGTAAAAGTAAATGGAATTCAAAGTCAATCATGCAATATTACAATAATCGGTGTCTATGATGCGGACAATGATGTTTATATTTTAGGAAATCAAGGAAAAAAATTAATGTGCTGGAAAAATGGAATTCCGACTCAGGTTACCGAAGCAAAGTTCCGAATTATAGGAAAAGCAATTCATGCGTTAGATGAAAACATTTATGTCGCAGGAGATGATTATACGAGTGAAGGTTATCCAGTTGCAAAGTGCTGGATAAATGGTAAAGAAATTGTTTTATCTGAAAAACATAGTCAGGTCAGAGATATTGCAGTTTCACAAAATGACGTATACGTTGTAGGTTGTGAAGTAAAAGAAAACGGTGTTACAACCGCAACTTTATGGAAAAACGGAATTGTTAATTATTTAGACGAGAATGCACTATTCTCGATTGCTAATGCAATTACAATCACAAATGGAGATATTTATGTCGTAGGTTATTCTAATGTCTATGAAAACAAGACAAACTATGAGGTAGCCAAATACTGGAAAAATGGAGAAGAAATTGAGATTACAAGGAGCAATACTGCATATGCTCACGACATTTACATCAAAGACAATAAGGTATATGCATTGGTTAATGGAAGTCTAAACAATAAGTATTTAGCCAAATATTGGGTGGATGATAAAGAATTCATTTTATCAGAAAGAAGTTCACCTACTTTTGCTCGTTCAATGACAATTTCTGGGAATGACTTATATGTGTCAGGAGTTGTTTATGACGAAAGTATTAATCATAGTTATGCAACATTATGGGTAAATGGTGTTGAAAAATGGATTTCAACAAATAGCTTATATGGTGAAATTTGTGAAATAGCATCATCGAATGGAGATGTATATGTTTTAGCAAATGAAAACCACCCAAATTTTTATGGACCAAAATATTGGAAGAATGGGAAAGAAATATTTTTCGAACATTATCATAACATATCATTTGCGAGTGATATATTTATTGTTCAAAAATAAAAAAACAATTAAAGGCAGCCGTTAACATTTTGTATATTCCATAAGGGGTTCAGTGGTTTGCCAGCAGCGGTTTTCCGCTCATTATCTCGTCCGTAACCGGACAGATAATCACACGCAAACCCTTATGTAACATACAATTTTCCGATATCTATTGTCTAGTATCTAATAATTTAGCAATCCCTTTTAAACTATTAACTTATAGCCTTTGCCATGAACGTTAATTATTTCCACCGAAGGGTCGTGTTTCAGGTGTTTGCGGAGCTTTGTAATGTAAACGTCCATGCTTCGGGCATTAAAGTAATTATCGTCGATCCAGATTGCCTTAAGCGCATAGTTGCGTTCAAGTACTTTGTTGGCATTAATGGTCAGCAAACGCAACAAATCCGATTCTTTGGTAGTGAGTTTTACTTCTTCATCGCCGTGTATTAACAATTGTTTTAATGTGTCGAAAGTGTATAGTCCAATTTGAAAAATTGTTTGATCGTTGTTTTGATTTTCGTTCGAAATTCTTCTTAAAATGGCTTCAATCCTAAAAATAAGTTCTTCCATGCTGAAAGGCTTGGTCATGTAATCGTCGGCGCCAATTTTGAAGCCTTCAATAACATCTTCTTTAAGGTTTTTTGCGGTTAAGAAAATGATTGGTATATCGTTATTAATGAGGCGAATGTCTTTTGCGAGCGAAAAACCGTCTTTTTTAGGCATCATCACGTCGAGCAGGCAAAGGTTGTATTGTTTTCGCATAAAACCATGATAAGCCGTTTCGCCATCGGGGAAAAGGTCGGTTTCATAACCTTTTGCTATTAAATACTCTTTTAATAGCAACCCGAGGTTTTCATCATCCTCAGCCAGAAGAATTTTTACTTTTGTATCCATTTTTAATTTTTTAAGGGAAAATAGATTAAGAATTTTGTTCCTTTATTTAATGCACTTTCAACTTTGATGGTGCCTTTGTGAGCTTCTATAATTTTACTCACATAGTGTAATCCAAGGCCAAAGCCCTTAACGTCGTGCACGTTACCAGTTGGAACCCTGAAGAATCGTTCAAATATTTGTTTTTGGTTTTCTTTCGCAATTCCAATTCCGTTGTCATTAATTGACACCACAATTTGGTCTTTTATGTTTTCGGTAACCACTTCAATTATAGGATCCTCTTTACTATATTTTATTGCATTGTCGAGCAAGTTAAATAAAACATTTGTGATATGCACTTGATCGCCAGAAATTATACAGCGATCGGCATTTTTAAGCAGCGAAATGATACCGTTTGACGATTGAACCCTGATTTCGAAGTTCTGAACAACGGTAGTGATTACTTCGTTGAGATCGAAGTTTTTAAACTTCATTTTTAAACGCCCCTCGTTAAATACAGCCGTTTGTAAAACCTTTTCAACCTGCATGCTCAGGCGTTTACTTTCGTCATAAATAACTCCCGAAATTCGTTCCAGTGCCGAGGGCGCTGAATTGACCGATGAATCGCGTAGCATTTGCGATGCCAACGAAATGGTCGAAATAGGGGTTTTTAATTCGTGAGTCATGTTGTTGATAAAATCGTTTTTAATGATCGAAAGTTTTTTCTGTTTAAGAATTACAATGATGGTATAGGTGAAAATACCTACAATGAGCAACATAAGAATGACTGTTGGTAAAACCATGAACCCCGTGTCTGAAAGAAATTGATACCTATCGCGTGGAAAATACACTTTCAAATAGTTGGGTTTTTGCGTACCAATATCGTTGGTGAAAAGTGGTGTTTGGTGTTCTTTTTTACGATTGTTTTTATAATTCGTCGAATTTAGAATTGTTTTTTCCTCTCCTTGATTGTACGTTTTTATAACATATTCGTATTCGAGTTCAATTCCGTTCGAAATAAATTCTTTTTGAATCAGTTGCTCAAGTAGTTGATGGTTAATTCGTTGTTCGATAGGGCGATTTGACAGAGCAAGCTGGTATTGTAAGTTTCGGGCAAATGTTGAACGGTTTTGAAAACTCTGGTAAAAACGTTCTTGCTCCCAGTTATTCATTTCGGCCAATAACTTGAAGGCAGCGGGATCTTGAATGGGGGGCGGCATAATGGTGTCGAGCTCCTGTATCGATGCACTGGCTTTTATGTTTCCACTGGCATCTTGCGTCATGTTGATTGAAAAGTTGATGTGTTTTTGGCTTATGGTGTTGGCTTCGTTGTTTTTACCAATCTGAATGCCAATTTGTTGCTGTAGTTTTTGTTGTTCGATGAAGATAAATTCTTTGGCTTCTTGTTCTTCGAGGCGGGTGGCAACTCTCATTAAACAACGTTTAACTAATTGGTCGAATTGTTCTTCCTTGATATTGGCTGCTTTTTCGATAACATTAACTTGTACTAAAACCAGTAGTGTTAATACTATCGACATTCCAATTATAAGGACATATATCATTCGTTTACCCATGAAGCAAATATAAATGTTTGTAACGATGATAACGGGTTGCTTAACATTATTTAACCGCTTGTAAACTTTTTTTAACCCGTTTTAAATGATTGGTCGTAGTTAAACGATTAAAAAACAAATGATATTAACTTAGAAAGTAGTAAATGTTGGTGTGCTGTTTAAATAATAGGGGAGGCCTCGATGTCGATTTTCTGTAATGCTTCGCGGGCGGCATTCTGTTGCGATTCTTTTTTCGAAATGCCATGACCTTTGCCTTTTACTTGGTTATCGACTTCTACTGAAGTATAAAATAGGTTGCTCTTGGTTTTTGGATTTTCTTCTTCCGAGGTTTGGAAGTTAATTTCCAATTTGTTTTTTTGTCCCCATTCGATGAGTTGACTTTTAAAATTATTGTCAACTTCTTCAATTTTAATTAAGTCGAGATAAGGATTAATGATGCGTTTAATAATAACGTTTTTTGTTTTATCGTAACCTTGATCGAGATAAATTGCGCCTATCATGGCCTCAAATGCATCGCCATAAATACTGGTATTGGCTGTGGCTCCAATTGTGCGCGACTTTAAATGTTTGTCGAGGTGCATGTCTTTCATTAAATCGGAAAGAATGGCCCGGTTAACCATTTTTGAACGCATTTGGGTTAAAAAGCCTTCGTCGCGTTGAGGAAAACGGTTATAAAGGTATTCGGCAACAACAGCGCCTAAAATGGCGTCGCCCAGGTATTCGAGCCTTTCGTTGTTGATGGGGTTTCCCATCGAATCGGTCAAGGATGCCGATCGGTGGGTAAATGCAATATTATATAAATGAAGGTTCGAAGGATAAAATCCAAGCGTTTCTTTTAAAAATGAATAAAACTCTTTTCTGTTTGAAGAAAAGAGTTTCATTCTTTTAAACAATGAACGTATCATTTTATTTTCTTAAAAATAATCGAAGCGTTGTGTCCACCAAAACCAAAGGTATTACTTAAGGCGTAATTGACCTCTTTTTGTTTTGCTTTATGAAAGGTGAAATCCAACTTGGAATCAATTTCTGGATCGAGTTCAAATTGGTTAATGGTTGGTGGAATCAGGCTATTTCGAATGGCCAGAATAGCAGCAATGCTTTCAGCAGCACCAGCTGCCCCTAAAAGGTGCCCAGTCATTGATTTGGTTGAACTGATGCTTAATTTGTAAGCGTGTTCGCCAAATGTTTTTATAATAGCTTTTGGTTCGGCAATGTCGCCCAGTCCGGTCGATGTGCCGTGTACATTTATATAGTCGATGTCGGTTAAAGCGATACCTGCATCTTCACATGCCAGTTGCATTACTTTGCACGCACCGTTTCCTTCAGGATCGGGGGCGGTCATGTGATATGCATCGGCGGTTAATGCTCCACCAGCAACTTCTGCATATATTTTAGCACCTCTTTTAATGGCGTGTTCATACTCTTCAAGAATCAAGGTGGCAGCACCTTCGGCCATTACAAATCCATCTCTGTCTTTGTCAAATGGTCGAGAAGCCGTTGCCGGGTCATCGTTGCGGGTCGATATGGCACGCATCGAATTAAAACCAGTAACTCCAGCCAATGTTATAGCTGCTTCGGAACCTCCCGAAACCACCACATCGACTTTACCCATTCTGATATAATTAAATGCATCGATTATGGCGTTTGCCGACGATGCGCAAGCTGTTACTGTGGTGAAGTTTGGTCCTCTGAATCCATACTCGATTGAAATACATCCACTGGCAATATTCGCAATCATTTTAGGAATAAAGTAAGGTGTTGTTTTAGGGTTTTCAATGTTCAATCCCAAAATTTCCTCTTGAAAAGTAAACAAGCCGCCAATGCCGGCTCCCCAAATAACACCAACTCTATCTTTATCGATAGTTTCTAAATTGATTTGCGAATCGAGAATTGCCTGCTTGGCCGATACCATTGCAAATTGTGCAAAAGGATCGTACTTCCTGGCATCCTTCCGTTCGAAATGATCGAGCGGATCCCAGTTTTTAACCTCGCAGGCAAACCTCGTTTTGCTTTTAGATGCATCAAACCGTGTGATAGGACCAGCACCACTAATTCCATTTATTAAACTATTCCAATATTCTTCAATATTGTTGCCAATAGGATTAATGGTTCCAAGGCCTGTTACTACTACTCGTTTGAGCTCCATAGAAAAAATAAAAAGTTATTACTTAATGTTTTCTTCAATGTATTTGATAGCATCACCTACTGTGCCAATTTTTTCAGCTTGGTCGTCAGGTATAGCCATATCAAATTCTTTTTCGAATTCCATAATTAACTCAACAGTGTCAAGTGAATCTGCGCCTAAATCGTTGGTGAAACTTGCCTCTGGTGTTACTTCACTTTCGTCAACTCCTAATTTATCAACGATGATCGCTGTAACTTTTCCTGTAATGTCAGACATAGTTGTAATCTTTAATTTTATAATTATACTTAAAAAAATTATCGCTGCAAAGTAAATAACAAACCTCACATTAATGCAATCTTTTTGCTTTTAAAGCCCATTTAAATCAATCCTTAGTTTATTTTTGCAAAATCGAGTTGCGAATATTTTTGCATCCTAAAATCTTATAAATGAAAAAAATAGCCATTTTTGCTTCAGGTTCGGGTTCAAATGCCGAGAACATTGCTCAGTATTTTTACGCGAGTGAATATTTGAACGTCGTATGCATTTATTCGAATAACCCAGGTGCTTTTGTACTTCAACGGGCTCAAAAACTCAACATTCCAACCTTAGTTTTTAATCGTGAACAGTTTTATAACAGCGATGTCGTTTTGAAAAGTTTGGTTGATTATGATGTTGATTTAGTGGTTCTTGCTGGGTTTTTGTGGCTGGTTCCGACTAATATTGTTAGTCATTTCAAGGTTGTAAATATTCATCCAGCATTGTTGCCAAATTATGGTGGTAAAGGCATGTATGGCAGCAAAGTTCACGAGGCGGTTGTCGAAAATGGGGAGAAAGAATCAGGTATAACTATTCATTACGTGAACGAGCATTACGACGAGGGAAACATCATTTTTCAAGCAAAATGCGAGGTGTTGCCCAACGATACCCCCGACGACGTTGCGGCTAAAGTTCATCAACTTGAATATGATAATTTCCCAAAGGTTATCGATCAATTACTATTCGGCAACAAATAGTTCCGTGCTTTTCAGTTTATGGGTTTCAATTTGTTGTAAGCGAATGTTTAATGAATCCCGAAGAATCATAAACCCTTCTTTATTTTCATTGCTGATGGGTTCAACTGGCGGTGCTTCAACTTTTAATGGGTCAACCGGAGTGCCATTTTTGTAAATTCTGAAATCGAGGTGAGGCCCCGAAGCAAGCCCCGAAGAACCCACATAGCCAATTACTTGTCCTTGCTTGACCCGCACTCCAGATGCCATGCCGGGCGCATATTTACTCAGGTGCATGTATTGCGAGGTGTAAACCGAATTGTGTTTTATGGTGATGTAGTTGCCTCCTCCGCTGGCTTGAAATGCCTTTTTCACTACAAGGCCATCGCCAATTGAATAAACAGGAGTGCCTTTGGGCGCAGCGTAATCGACCCCATGGTGCGGTCGTCTGATTTTTAAAATAGGGTGTAGCCGACTATTTGAAAAATGAGAGCTGATTCGTGAAAAATTCAAAGGAGCTTTCAAAAAGGCTTTTCTTAAACTGTTGCCTTCGTCATCGAAGTATCCGATTTGTTCATTGTTATTATAGTAGTAGGCCGAAATATTACTTCCTGCATGTTTAAATCTTGCTGCGTGAATATGTCCAATTCCGGCAAATTTATCCTCAATGAAAAGTTCATCGTAAATAACCCTGAATTCATCGTTGGCTTGTATGCCAAAAAAGTCAATGGTCCATGCAAAAATATCTGATAACTCAACGGCCAAAACGGGCGAAGCACCATTGTCGACAAACGCATTCCACAGCGATGAGGTAATGGTACCACCCGAGGTTTGTAGAAGTGTATCGATCTCTTTTTGCCCTCGGTAAACGGTTTGGCTGTCGAGGTTAAATACAATGTAATTAATCATTGACTCCTCGTAAACCAAGTGTTGTGGTGATCGAACTGTGTCGCAATTAATGAGGTAGTATTTGTTGCCAGCCCTAATGCGCCGAACATCAAAAACCTCTTTTGAATTACGTGCAATTTTATCAATTGCCTGAGCATTAAGCCCCAGAGGATACAGAATATCAGACAGGTTTTGGTTCTGTTTAACTATGGCGGTATCAATTGTAATAGAATTTAGCGGAAAACCCCATGCTAATTTTACCTCCTCGATTACCGTAATATGGTCTTTTGTATTGGGCTGTAATTCTTTTTTAGATTGATAAATAATGTAAACAATAATAATTGCTGCTGCAAGCAGGAGTACTAGTATTTCACGACTATATTTTTTCACGTTGTTTTCTGGTTAATGATTGAAAGCCTACAAAAGTGGGATAAGGATTTGCCATTTCAAAATAATAAAGTGTAAAAAACATTAAAGTTTTACATGCCTGTAATAGCTGGGATTGAGGCTGATGTTAAGGATATTATTGAGGTTGACGATAAGGTTAAACGGTATTTGGTGATTATGAGTGATGTGGCAATTTATATGCACAGCATATAGTGAATTGATTATTATGGTTAGTAATCGCCCCGTGCTGGCACTTAAAAGTCCTTGACCTTAACTAAACAACATAGAATCAGATATAAATAATGCCGCCTATTATGTGCTGGTTTTTTAATCACATAATACCTTTGAATTCGATAATTAAATGTTGCTGAATTTTTTGCGGTTTTACACCTGCGCAGCGACAGACATTCGCTGCCGCAAAGTTTTGCTCGCAGTGTGGACTAGTTTACACAGTTTTCAATTATTTCAATTTCTTCTTCGCTTAAGTAAAAAAAACTGTTCATAATTGGTCTGTTTCAGTCTCATGTGTAGTAGTTTTATGCTGAATATTTTGTTTTTCTCTAATAATAACTAGAACAATTTCAGAAATGCTTTATTTAGTGCTTTTCTTGGCTTCAACTGCTTTAAATCCATTCGTTTACTTATTTTATTTCACTAGAATAGAACTAGGTTAAATATTTGTCGTGTTGATTAACATAGCAAATAGGGCAAGTAGTAATTATCTTTGACCGTGGAACTTGCATATGTTTATTAGCTACGCTGATTTTCAATTCATGCCCTTTTGTGATCGTCATAATCATGCTCATTTCATTTGGTTAAAATACACATACTATTCGTATCATAGCGGGAGGCCAAACGAAATCTGTTTTTGTTGCCAAGAAACCCGCTGTGCGATGTGGCAGGGTAAAGTGATTGAGTTGGCGTGGCAAATATTCGCTTTTCGGTGTTTGTAGCTAATGTGAGATCTTTGGTGGTATAGATATTTACATTTTCAAAATACCCGCTTTTTGAAAATAAGAATATTCATAACGTCATTTTTATACTATTGTCAACAACCAATAACACCACCGCGTGATGTTTTTATTAGGGTTTTATTGGATCAAAACCTTCGCCATAAACACCCATTACGCTTCCCATTGAAATAAAGGCATGGCGGTCAATGGTCATTACTTTTTTAAATATTGCCGAAGTTTCTCTTTTACGCACAACGGTCATAATTACCTTCACGGGTTTATTGGTATAGCCACCTGTAGCTTCAAGTAGGGTAACCCCTCGTTCGTTATCGTGAAGTATGCTGTCCTTGATTTCTTCCCATTTTTCGGAGAATATAAAAATTTGAGCAGATTGGTTAACTCCATTTAAAAAGGCATCGAGAGAGTAGGCAACAACCCACATTGAAACATAACCGTAAACTAAAATTTCGATAGAATGAAAAACAAACCACGATGATGAGATGATAATTACATCGCAGTACATAATAACTCGGCCGGGGCTAATTCGGCGGTATTTGGTAACCAACGATGCTATAATATCGGTGCCGCCTGTTGTTCCTCCTTGGCTAAATACCATGCCAAGGCCAACTCCTCCGCATATACCACCCAATATTGCCGATAAAAATTTGTCCTGAATTATTGGCTCTGAAAACATTTCTTGAAAAAATGTGAGCATGGCCGAAATTAGCAGCATGTTCACAATGGTTTTTGCGCCAAAATTTGACCCTAGTTTTATCATGGCAATGGTTACCAAAACGGCATTAACTGCCAGATAAACAATTCCTGCGGGGATGTTGGTTAGGTAGTAAACAAGCGCTCCAACGCCACTAATGCCTCCGCCGTTAATTCCGGCAGGAATTAGAAACACGGTCCAACCTAATGAGAATAATAACGATCCAGTGACCATTATTGCCCAGGTTTTTATAAAACTGAAGTACTTTTGCATGGTGTTTTTTTTACTTTACAAATTGGCAGCGAAAGAAAAGAATCAAATCTGGGTAAAGAATGATATAAATCAATGATTATAGATGTTGAAAAGTTGTTTAGCAACTACTGGCTTACAAAAATATAGTAGGCATGTTTTTTTATTATATTGCGGAATTAATTTTGTTCATCTTTTTGATTTTTATAGTTATGAGAGGATTAATTTGTTTAATAACCGTTTTGCTTCTACAAATTACTGTTGCTGCTCAAAGTCCTTTTGGCTCTTCAAAGCAGTTTTTCCAAAAAAAACTATATTATGCCGAATTAAACGGTGGAGGAATTTTATCTTCGATGGATTATAAAAAAAATCAGTACGATAGTTATCAATCGAATCCGTTTTTAAATAAAACATTTGGGCTGGGGCTGCGTGTTCAGTTTTCCAATAATTTGTCATTTTCTACTCAGCTTACTTATCGTACATTGGGTGCTTCATTTCCCAAGTATGATAGCATGATACTAAAGGCAAATAGTTTAAACTTATTTGTTCCGTTTGAGTACGACTATTTTTTTAAGCCGGTTCCTAATCGTGTTTTGCCGAATGCGATGTTTTTTGCTGGGCCTTACATTGCTTATAATATTGGAGGACACATTGTTTCCGATAGAATTAAACAAGAACTCACATCTGATGAAATGCTTGACTATGACTATGGCTTGGAAGCTGGTTTTGGCCTTCGTGTTCCCACATTTTCGTTTACCGGAAAGAGTTTTATAACAGTTAAGGCTTCTTATTTTAGAGGTTTCGCTAATACTTTACCCGCTTCGATCAGGCACAGTGACGAACAAATGAATATGCTTATGCTTACAGACAAAGGACGCCGCAATAATCAAGGCATAAGATTAACCCTTAGTTATGAGCTAACATTGACGAAGGTCGAAATGACATCTTTCACGGCCGGTGGCGATGGTAAGAAGACTTATAAAAGATTTGTTGTGAAACAATAAAGTAGTTAAGTAGCTAGAGATTAAGGCTGAGGTTTAGATTAAGATAAGATTGATGTAAGTCCAAAATTATCAGCGCATGGTCAATAATAAATCAATATCGTTTAGTTAATTCCAAAGGCTTTTTAGCACTCGTTCGGGGCTTAACTAAACGACATTGAATTACAAATAGTTAATTATTTAGTTTTCTAAATAGAATCTATTTAACCACAATGTTGATAATTTTACCGGGCACTACAATAATTTTTACAATCTGTTTCCCTTCAATCCATTTTATAGACATTTCGTGTTCAATAGCAGCTTTCTCAACTTCCTCTTTCGATAAAGCAGCCGATAGTGGCAGTTTGAACCTTGTTTTTCCATTAAACGAAACAGGATAATCAACGGTGTCTTCAACCATAAAATTTTGGTTTAATTGAGGCCATGACTGTGTACAAACGGCTTCGGTATTACCAAAAATTGACCAAATTTCTTCAGCAATATGGGGTGCAAAAGGAGCAAGTAATTTGGCAAATGTTTCGGCGGTTTCGCGTGTAACTTGTTTAACCTTATAACAATGGTTGGTAAATATCATCATTTGCGAAATGGCGGTATTGAATTTCATATCATCAATATCATCGCTTACTTTTTTGATGGTCTGATGCAGTACTTTAAGTGTTTCTTTATTTTCTTCGCCCTCAATAATGCTATTGGGATCGGCAAAAAAGTAAAATACTCTTTTTAGGAAGTTATAAACTCCTTTCACACCAGTTTCGGTCCAGGGTTTGGTGGCATCGAGAGGTCCCATGAACATTTCGTACAAGCGCAACGAGTCGGCTCCATATATGGCCACTACATCGTCGGGGTTGACCACGTTTTTAAGCGATTTCGACATTTTTGCCACAATTTGCTTTAGTTCTTCGCCGGTTTGGATGTGGATGTATTTACCATCTCTTTCATCAACCAAGTCGGAAGTAACTTTAGAGCCAGCAGCTGTTTCGTATGCAAAAGCCAGTATCATTCCTTGGTTATAGAGTTTTTGGTAGGGCTCATCGGTTGAAACAATTCCGAGGTCGAAAAGTACTTTGTGCCAAAAACGACTATAAAGTAAGTGAAGTACAGCGTGTTCTGCTCCTCCCACGTAAAGGTCAACAGGCATCCAGTAATTCTCTTTTACTTTGCTGAAGGGCTCACTATCGTTTTTTGGGTCGATGTAACGCAGGTAATACCAGCACGAACCTGCCCATTGTGGCATGGTGTTGGTTTCCCGACGGCCTTTGCGTCCATTTTCGTCAACAACTTCGAGCCATTCCGTTGCATTGGCTAATGGCGACTCGCCAGTCTCACTAGGATGATATTTATCGGTTTTGGGCAATTCAACGGGCAAGTGTTGTTCTTCAACTGTGCTTACTTCGCCATCTTCCCAGTGGATAATGGGGAAGGGTTCGCCCCAATAACGTTGACGACTAAAGAGCCAATCGCGTATTTTAAAGTTAACGGTAGCTTGTCCTAATCCGCGTTCGTTTAACCAATTGATTACGGTTTCAATACCGTCTTTTTTGTTTTTCCCGTTAATGTTGAGTTTTACCTCGGGGTTGGCTGAGTTAATGTAGGCGCCGTCGTCGGTCCAGCAAGCATTTCCTGCCAGTACCTTATCCCTTAACTCAGGTTCAGCATCGGTTGGGTCTAAAATACAAACTACTGGTATATCGAAAGTTTTTGCAAATTCAAAGTCGCGGGTATCGTGAGCAGGAACAGCCATAATGGCACCAGTTCCGTAGCCCATTAATACGTAATCGGCTATCCAAATTGGGATGAGTTTCTCTGTTACTGGGTTAATGGCATAACGACCTGTGAATACGCCAGTTTTTCCTTTGGCCAGTTCGGTACGATCCATGTCGCTTTTTAGTGCAGCTGCTTTTACGTAAGCATCTACTTCGGCTTTTTTATCGTTGGTAGTGATGCCCGAAACCCAGCTGTGTTCAGGTGAAATCACCATATAGGTTGCGCCAAACAAAGTGTCGGGGCGGGTAGTATAAACCTTGAGGTTTTTATCGAGTCCATCAATTTTGAAGTCCACTTCGGCACCGGTCGATTTGCCAATCCAGTTGCGCTGCATATCTTTTACGCCTTCGGGCCAGTCGAGGCCATCGAGGCCACTTAATAAACGCTCGCCATAATGTGGAATGCGTAACATCCATTGCTTCAAAAAACGACGTTCTACTTCTTTTGTACCACACTTTTCGTGCGATCCGTCGTTTAGAACTTCTTCGTTGGCACATACTGTTTTACAATGTTTGCACCACCAAACTTGCGCATTGTCGTAATAGGCCAGTCGTTTCGATTTAATGTAATCAAGCACTGCATCTTTGCCCTTTTCTTCGATGTTGGCCGGAATTGGCAACTCGCTAATTGGGCGACCTTTTTGTTGTTCTTTGTCGAACCACGTATTATACAAGCGAATAAAAATCCATTGTGTCCATTTGAAATACGATGGGTCGGTAGTGTTAATTTCTCTGTCCCAGTCGTAACTTAAGCCCAGCGACTGAATTTGACGACGGAAATTATCGCAATTGTTTTGGGTTGTTATGGCGGGGTGAGTGCCGGTTTGAATGGCATATTGTTCGGCAGGCAGTCCAAAGGCATCCCAGCCCATGGGGTGAAGTACGTTAAACCCTTTGGCGCGTTTGTAACGGCAAATAATGTCGGTAGCGGTGTATCCCTCGGGATGCCCCACGTGAAGTCCTGCTCCCGATGGATAAGGAAACATGTCGAGACAATAGAATTTAGGTTTTGAGGTGTCCATTTCGCTGGCAAAAACCTTATTATCTAACCAATACTTTTGCCACTTTTGTTCGTACTCTAAAAAATTAAAATTCATTTTAAATGAAAATAAAGGGTTTAACAAATTGAGCCGCAAAAATAGGAAAAAGAAAGCTGAGACCTTGTAAAAATTAAAGTAAATGTTAGCAAACATTAAATTTCTGAATATGAACATGTAACCTATTTAATCATATTTATAAATTGTAGCCTAAAATGAGTATTTGTTATTGATGATAATGTTCATGTTTGTGTCTTTATTGCTTGGGTTACAATGAAAAAACATGTTTTGTAATACAAAATAATATATTCGTTTTTGGAAACTGACCGTTCTGGTTTTCGTAAATTTTGAGATGAAGTGTTACCCTAAAATAATTACATACAATGGAAACTGAACTAGAAAAAAAATTCACCAAAGGCGATTTCTTTTTTAATGAGGCGAAATCGATATTCTTTCTTGAAAAGGATGAACAAGGAGATGCGTAATTCAGTTGTTGCAGCGTAGTTAAGAGGCATCTTGATGCTTATGAATAGTTTTTGTTTAAATAAAAAAGTACTGAAAACAGCATGGCGTATGACCCTTTATAAGCGACTGATATTATATTTTTAACAACTTGCTTGACTTGATTATTCTTGATTTTGAAGATAATTTATATAAATAAATCCCTTTATTTAATCTTTTCAAACTAATATCACTTTTTTCTGAATCAATAATTACACTCATAATTTTCACTCCTCGCATGTCTGTCAATTCCAAAGTCAACGGAAAGTCAGTCACATTTGTTATAACAATCAAATTTTCTTTGACAGGATTAGGGTATATAAAAG
>DATERL010000042.1:0-25194 GCA_035271585.1 Prolixibacteraceae bacterium | reverse complement strand
GTCGAGAAAAAGATCACATATTTTCATTCGCTTTAAATGATCTTCGATGGTTAAAAATGGCGAAATGATCACACGTTTTGCAGCAACGCCGTGACTTTCAACAAATGAATTAATGTTTTTTTCAAAGGTTTTATTTCCATTCCCAAGCAACCAAAGCACGCTATTGTCAACTGTCTTAAGTATTTTCATCCAAGTTGAAAACATGCGTGGCTCGTATTTGTATGTACTGCAAAAACAGCAAAACACAAATGTGTCTTCGTCAATACCCAAGTCTTCTTTAGTAAATTCTCTTTCGGAAGGTTCTAATGGCGAAATAACAAATCCATGAGGATGATAGAGTATGTTCTCGGTATAATATTTTCGATTAACATGGTCAATTAGTATGGAATCGGATAAAAAGAAATCGTATTTTGAAGAGCCGGTTGTGTCTGGTTGGCCCATCATAAATATTTGTATTGGTGCTGGTTTTAATGCCAAAATTCCAGGTTTAGTATGATTTGTATATCCCCCAAAATCAATTAAAATATCAATTTCGTTCTCATAAATTAATTTGGCACCATCTGTTGCGGTAAGTTTACTAATATCATAAAAATGATCGACACCCGATTTTATGGTTTCAGTAAACCGATCGGTATTTTGAGGCATGAATACTGCAAAAGCATAAACCTCAAATTGATTTCGATTATGATGTTGAAAATATTTGTAAACCGACATGCCCAGTGCATGTTGCCTAAAATCGGGTGAAATGTACCCTATTCTTATTTTTGGATGCGAACGTTGACCAAACTCAAATTTTATATCCGGGATTAATTCATTATAACTTACTGCGTTTTTTTGCATCAGCTGATGCTGTAAACTATCAGGGATGTTATAATAGTGGGTATCGTAAGTTGAACAAGCTACAGGGACAGGTTTTTTCACATCGTCGCTTAAACGCTTAATAAACTCATCCCTTATTTGATCCCATTTCCCCCAATCGCATAAATCGGTTTTGCATCGGGCCATTTTATAAAATGCATCCGAATTTTCAGGTTGTATTTGTAAAACTTTTTCAAGGCTAACTATGGCCTTGTCAAAATTATTTAATTGCATGTCGGCATTGGCCGAAAGCATTAATAAGTCAATGTTTTCGGGTTCATTTTTTAAAGCGCGCAATGTAATTCGCTTAACTTTCTCCAACTTTAATTGCGAAAACCACAATCGACTTAATTCAATTGCTAAATCGATATCGTTGGGCAGTAGTTTTAATGCCTGTATAAGATATTTTTCAGCCTCTTCATTCTGCCCCCTTTTTAAAGCTATTAATCCAATATTTTTATGAGCAATTCCAATATTAAAATTAATTTCAACTGCCTTTTCGAAACAGGCAAGTGCTTCATCATCATTTTCATCCTCAACAAGTAAAGTACCTAAATTATTCAAAGCTGAAGCCGATTGTGGGTTTTTTGATATTAATTTTCTCAATATTATTATCGCTTCTTCTTTTCTGTTTGTGTGTTTATATAGCTTACCAAATTGAATATAGGTTTTCTGATAATCGGCATTGAAAGCAATTGATTTGGTGAGGTTTTCTTCGGCCTCGCTATACTGCTCAAGATAGATCAGCGAAGTGGCAAGTTCAGTTAATATAACATGTTTATGAGGATGATAAAGGAGGCATTTCTGCAAATAATTAACGGCATCGGAGTAACGTTCGGCCTTATTGCACATCATGCCCAACATGGCCAAGCAATCGGGTTGCGTAGGTTCAACCCGAATTATTTTTTGGCAACCATCCCATGCTGGCGCATAATTCCCTCTTTTGAAATTTCCAAAAGCTATTTGTAATTCATTTTTCATCATTAGTGCCTGGTAAAAATATAAACGGTAGCCATTTTTCAGACTCCCCCAGCTCGACTACTTTAGAGTAAGCACACTAAAAAGCAGACAATGAGTAAAAGTACAAAAATTAGCAAATAGCCAAAATATAGTACGCTATTAAAGTCTCTTTTTAAAAAAAGAGAGCATTGAATTTATCAGCCAAATTTTTCGGGTAAGTAGCTGAAAGTTTATTTATAATTCCGTATCAAATTAAACTTTTGTAGCTTTGAAACATTTGTATTGATAAAAACCAATTTAACATGAAAAAACTGGCTATTGTAGGCTGCGGAAAGCTGGCAATTATTGTAGCAGATGCAATCATCGAGGGATTACTTCCCCAATATCAACTTATAGGTACACTTTCGCGCTCAGCCGAAAAGGCGAAGAAATTGGCCGATAAAATGAACAATTCGGGCATTACTTATACTTGCACGCCATGTGATGAGCTTGACCAATTGCTGGCATTAAAGCCCGATTATATTGTTGAGTCGGCATCGCCTAGTGCACTAAGAGAACTGGCGATTCCAGCCCTAAAAAACGGATCATCCATCGTGGCCTTGTCAATTGGAGCTTTTGCCGACGCCAATTTTTACGAACAAGTGCAAAATACAGCACTCCAGCACAATACACGAGTTCACTTAGTATCGGGCGCCATTGGTGGGTTCGATGTGTTGCGCACCACATCGCTCATGGGCTCAAGCACAGTAAGCTTTGAAACAGAAAAGGGACCCGCATCGCTAAGAGACAGCTCGGTTTACGACTCCGCTCTGGAAAATGAAGAGCGCGTCGTTTTTGAAGGCAATGCCAAAGAAGCCATCGCATTGTTTCCCACCAAAGTTAATGTGGCTGTTGCGGCATCTTTGGCATCGGTTGGGCCAGCCGAAATAAAGGTAAAAGTAACTTCAAAACCTAGATACGTGGGCGATAATCACCGCATCGAAATTAACAACGAGCAAGTAAGGGCTGTAATCGATGTTTATAGTAAAACGGCCGAAATTGCCGGATGGAGCGTGGTAAACACCTTGCGCAACATTGTCTCCCCTATTGTTTTTTAAGATATTCAGCTATATTGGACAGCACTTTTTCACTCAAGCGATCAAAGGCCTGGCGCGTACGTCCCGACGAAACTTGCATGCAGCGCACATTCCGATGATGCAACCATTGTGCATCGCCCAGCGCGCCTAAGGTGTCACAATAACACAGGTTGTCGTTTTCTATCCATTGGGCAAAAGGCGCATTGTCCCAAGCGGGCGATAGCCCTGTATTGAACAATATTTTACGGTTGCCCATGTGGGCAAATTCAGCCTCGTGCATAAGCACTGTGTTTTTGTTAAGGCAAGTAATAATCACTTCGCTTTGATTAAGCAATTGATTGAGCGGTAAAAAGCGGTATCCTTTTTCGTTAGCCCACTGCTTTTCGGTACGCGCGAAGTAAGCAATGTCGGCGCCTAAAAAATGAAGCGCATCGGCTATCATCCCACCTGATTTTCCAAGACCCACAATCCCGGCCTTCATTCCAGTAATTTCACGTGCCATTCCTTCCCAGGGCTGGGCTGGGCTTCCATCTGCATTAGCACCAAAACCATGCAGACAGCGAATAAGTTCGCTTAAAACATACTCAACCACGCCTTCGTCGCCATAATCGCGTATGCCTGTAACAGTAATTCCCCGGCTGTTGGCATAATTAATATCAACATTGGCGCTTTCGGGCGAGTAGAGCGAACAAGCCATTCCTATATATTTTACGTTGGGGCACTTCTCCAGCGCATCGGCTCCCAACATCGAGGTATAACTCAGCAACACCGCATCGGCATCGGCAATGCGCCGAGTCATTTCAGCAGCATTGACAGGTATATCGTGGTACATTACAACTTCATTTGCAAAGGAGTATAAGAGCTTTTCGGCCGAGGGTATTAAACTCAAAGGCTCAATGGCCACAAGTTTTGCGAACATCATAGTAACAATTTTTATTAAATTTTATAATATACGGCAGCTAAGCATTGAAGCTACAAAGCAACCATGGATAAAAGTACAAAATTTAGCGAACAGCCGAAACTTAAGCCCTTTTATTGTCCCATCAAATACTAATGTAAGAAGTGAAAAATCAAGGTTTAAGCCCAACAATAAAAAAGTCATTTATAAATGATAAATCACAAAATACAGCAAAAAAAAACTGTATTTTTGAAATAAAAATGTCAACCCTATGAAAATTTCCCTATTCACGATATTGCTCATGTTCTTTCTGTGTTCCCAATTGCACGGCAAACAAGTTGAATTGTTGAGGGCACAAAACGTGGCAGCATCGTTCCTCAATTCGCTTAACGATCCGTTGTTAAAAAGCGTTTCAATATCCGAACTAACTTCGGTGAACCTTTCTCTACAAGGTGAAGCGAGATTTAATAGGCTAAAAAGTTCAACAACAAAAGAGATGCAGTTGGTTTACCTTTTTAAAAAAGCCGAAGGGGGTTTTGTGTTAGTTTCGGGCGACGATTTGGCCAAACCCATTCTGGGTTATTCAATCGACTCCCCTATTGATGAGGAAAATATGCCAGTGAATTTTCTAAAATGGATTGAAGAATACAAAAACCAGATCGCTTCCCTTCAACAACAAGCTACTTTAAAAAGCACCTCAGCAAAAACAGAATGGGATCAATTAGAAGCCGGAACAAAACTTTCGAAAGCCTCTCCCTCGGCAGTGAACCCGCTTATGACCACCAAGTGGGATCAATTACCACTATACAACAACCTTTGCCCTCAAAAAAACTCGTACAGTAAAAAATCGGTTACCGGTTGTGTGGCTACTGCCATGGCTCAAGTAATTAAATACCACAACTATCCGGTCAACGGAACCGGAATCCATTCCTATTATCATTCAAGTAACACAGTGACCTATGGAACGCTTTCGGCAAACTTTGGTGCAACCACTTACGATTGGTCGCAAATGCCTAATCAACTGACCTCCAACTCAACAGCAGCTCAAATTAAGGCGGTAGCTACGCTCATGTTGCATTGCGGTATTGGGGTCGATATGAATTATAGCCCATCATCGAGTGGTGCTCAAATACTTGAAGAGAAAGCATATGGAACATCCTCTTCGGAATATGCGCTTAAAGAGTTTTTTAATTTCGACAAAACCACCGTGAAGGGAGTATTGCGTGAAGGCAAAACAGCCGCCCAATGGATTAGCCTGCTAAAATCTGAAATTGATGCACGACGCCCCATTTTGTTTGGTGGAGTAGGAAGTGCAGGAGGGCACGCTTTTGTTGCCGATGGCTACGATAACAACAACTACTTCCATTTTAACTGGGGATGGAGTGGAAATTCGGATGGTTATTATTCGGTTGATGCTTTGAACCCGGTTGATTTGGGTACTGGCGCGGGCAACGGAAGTTATAATAACATACAACAGGTTGTAATTGGGATAAAACCCCCAACACAAAACACGGGCAGCACAACCATAAGCGATGATATTCGACTCTATTCAACAGTCACTTTACCAACAATATATCAACTCAATTCGTTTGATTTTGACGTAAAAATTGTCAACTACGGAAGCAATAATTTTACAGGAAAGTTTGGCGCTGCCCTATTCAATTCAAAAGGTAACTTTGTAACTTTTATCGATTCACTCTCTTCAAATACAACACTGAACTCGGGCTACTTTAACACTTATAATTTTTCGAACGAGGGATTGTCGGTCTATCCTGGAAATTTCATGGTAGGTATCTACTTTCGGTCAAGTAACAACAACTGGGTTGCCGTAAGCAATGGAAAATATAAAAATTTCGTAAACACTGAAATTATCTCCCCTTTTGCCGATACAAAAATCCAATTGTACGATTCCATTCGTGTAAGTCCCAACCCAATTATCACTGGTGGTGCTGTTTCGGTTACCACAAACATTGCCAATTTTGGTAACAACACTTATGTGGGCGAATTTGGTGCCGGTCTTTTCACCCTCGACGGCGATATTGTACAATCCATCGAAGTAATTGATGCCAACAACTTACCCGGCATGAAATATAACGAGTTTACATTCAATACGAGTGAGATCACGGCCGAACCCGGCAGCTATTATATTGGACTGGTTCATTTTCCCAATAAAGGAGACGACCAAGTTGTTATCGCCCCCAATAGTTACCTCAATCCGATTGAAGTAAATGTGACCATCCCCGCGCTTGTGCCCGACCGTTTTGAAAACAATAATCAAGTATCGGATGCCACCGAAATCAACTTAAAGTTTGAAGACAACCTTCACTGGTATTACTATACCGATATTAATTTGGACACCCAGACCGATGAAGACTACTTCAAACTAGATTTGCCTTCGGGTTACAAATACAAAGTATGGGCCAGAGTACACGACGCTTACAGTTCGGAAATAGAGGACGAAAAATATACCTGCGATGTGATTTTTGCCCATTCCGATCAGGGCGAATGGGTTGATGTTATGGATACAGAAATGCCGTACAATTACATCATGAGCAATGGAGGGGAAGTCTATTTTGGTGTAATTTCCTATTATGAAGGCGAAACAGGAACTTACGCCATTGAATTCAAAATTGAACGGATGTTGGGTTCAGATGTTAACGATTTAACCAGTCTACCAGACGAAAGAATCTACCCAAACCCGGCAAGCCAGCAATTGCATATTGAATCGACAAAGGCCATTCATCAGGTTGAATTAATCGACAATACCGGACGTACAGTGCTAAAACAAAGTCAAAACGGATTAAACCATATCGAACTGAACCTTAGCAACATTATACCAGGCATGTACCACGTAAAAATTTATTATCCAGAAGACATTCACACTCAAAAACTAATCATTGATGAATAGAGCCATACTGAATCAGCTTGTTGAATAAAAAATTCAAAGGGTGTACACGGTTAAAATAAGTTTGAAAAATAGATTTCTTTCAGAAAAAGTATTTCAAAAGAGATTACAAAGAATAAAACATAGCATATCAAATTGAAAAATAAACAATTATGAGAAAAACACAAAGCATAGTAATAATTATTTTATTGGCTTGTATAAGCAATGCATGTAAAACCGAAAATAGTTTCTTATCGTTGTTTAATGGCGAAAATCTCGAAAACTGGGATCTCTATTTAGATTCGTCGTTGGGAGATAAATTTGACAGTGCAACAGCAATTGTAACACCTGAAGATGTATTTTCAATTATTAGCCTTAATGGAGAAAATGTTATCCGTATATCGGGCGAAGTAAATGGTTCGTTGGCAACAAAAGAAAACTACAATAACTACCATTTAAAATTGGTATTCTGCTGGGGCGATACTGTATTTACCAGCCGAAACAGTGGCTTACTTTACCATAGTTTTGGTCAATTTGGAGCAGCTTTTGGCACGTGGATGGCCAATATCGAATGTCAGTTAATGCACCAAAATATGGGCGACACCTATTTAATGTTGAATACGGTTTGCCAAACTAACGCTCAAAAATCAGAAAACAGCAACAAATTCATTTTTACGCCTAATGCTCAAGCTATTGATTTTGGACAACATGCCAATGGAAGCATGATACGCAAAGCATCAAATCACGAAAAACCGATAGGTGAATGGAATACTATTGAACTTTATTGTTTTGGTACAACTGCCATACATGTTGTAAACGGAGTTACAGTAATGGTGAATAAAAACACCGGAACATTTGAAAATGGAAAAACAAAACCACTGAACTCGGGAAAAATACAAATTCAAAGCGAAGGAAGCGAACTTTTTATAAAAACAGTAGAAATTAGAAGTATCAAAGAAATACCTAACGAAATCCTCCCTTAAAATGCCGTTAATTAGCTATCAATGAGAAACTATTCTCCGCACAAACGCCCTTGCCAAGTATCAAGCTCCGATAGTCTTTTTTCGAGTTTAGCAACAAATTCAAAGTTTTTGAGCCCCCATTGTGGCGCAATCAATAATTCTTTGGGTGACTGGCTTACAAAACGCTCAACAACAATATGGGGCGAAAGCAGTTCCAAATATTCAACCACCAACTCGGTATACTCCTCAAACGTTTGAAAAATTGAAAAACGCTCCGGATTTTCGTTGTACTGTTTTTCCATTACTGTATGGCGGTGAATTTGCAGTTGGTGCAGCTTTAGGTTTTCAAGTGGGAGTTTTGAAAGCTCACGGGCCTGATTCAACATTTCAGCACGGCTTTCGCCTGGCAAACCCAAAATAAGGTGCGCACAATTATGAATACCTCTCGCTGCCAATTTTTGGATGGCCTCAACCGACTCTTCATAAGTATGACCGCGATTGATAAGTGCCAACGATTGGTTATTGCACGACTCAACCCCCAGCTCCACCATCACATAAAATAGTTTAGATTTTTGTTCGAGATAATCAAGCACATTGTCGGGCAAGCAATCGGGGCGTGTGGCAATTACCAAACCAACAACTTTGGGATGCTGTAAAGCCTCCTCGTACATTTCGATCAAATTGTGCAAAGGAGCATAAGTGTTGGTGTAAGCCTGAAAATAGGCCAAAAACTTCATCGAATCGTATTTGCGTGCAAAAAACTCAACCCCCCGGTTCACCTGCTCCGTTATGGAATGTTCGAGCTGACAATAAGTGGGTTTGAAAGTAGCGTTATTGCAGTAAGTACAACCACCACGCCCTTTTGTTCCATCGCGGTTAGGGCATGTAAAGCCGCCATCGATGGATATTTTTTGCACTCTTTCGGAAAACATTTTTCGAAAATTGGTCGAAAAATCGTTGTAACGCCGGGAATGTCCCCATGGGAAAACGTGTTGACTGCTTGAGTTCATAGCGCAAAAATAACAATCAAAAAACGAAAAAACACTAACATTGTCATAATACTATCTATCTCAATACTCATATCTTAAAATCTATCGATCTATTGAATAAATGCACCCCACTTAAACGCATTCTGCCATTTTTTCAATCTTACTTTCTTTTAAAACTGCCATTAACGAAAATAAAAATGTCATATCGACAGCCACAAGCCATTGGCATAACAATTGACTATTTGCAGCCAGTTAAAAATGATAATAACTAAAAAAAATACAATATTATGGCAAAAGGAAAAATTGGAGTAACCAGTGAAAACCTGTTCCCCATTATCAAAAAATTTCTCTATTCCGACCACGAAATATTTCTTCGTGAAATAGTTTCTAACGCAGTAGATGCTACCCAAAAGTTAAAAACCCTAACATCGAAGGGCGAATACAATGGGAATGTTAGCAACTCAAAAGTATCGGTTAAAATCGATAAAGAGGCAAAAACCCTTACCGTTTCGGATAACGGAATTGGAATGACCGCCGACGAAGTAAAAAAGTACATTAACCAGATTGCTTTTTCGGGAGCCAGCGAGTTTCTCGATAAATATAAAGATGATGCCGCTGCTATTATCGGTCACTTTGGCTTGGGTTTCTACTCATCATTTATGGTGAGCAACCAAGTCGAAATTGTATCACTATCGTATCAAGAAGGTGCTGAATCAATTCGTTGGAGCTGCGACGGAAGTCCCGAATACACGCTTAATAAAGGCAACAGAACCGAAGTGGGCACCGACATTATCATGCACATTAACGATGACTCCAGTGAGTTTTTGGAAGAATATCGCGTAAAAGAGCTGCTCGAAAAATATTGCAGGTTTTTGCCTGTCCCCATTCAATTTGGAAAAGAAAAAGAATGGAAAGACAGCAACTATGTTGATACCGATAAAGACCTGATTATTAACGATACCAACCCAACATGGACTCGCAAACCTGCCGACCTTACAGAGAGCGACTATAACGAATTTTACCATAAACTGTACCCAGGAATTGAAGACCCCATGTTCAACATTCACCTTAATGTTGATTATCCTTTCAACCTTACGGGAATACTTTACTTTCCTAAACTGAAAAACTCGGTCGAAGTACAAAAAAATAAAATCCAACTTTATAGCAATCAGGTTTTTGTAACCGACCATGTTGATGAAATTGTACCCGAATTTCTCACTTTGTTGCACGGCGTTATCGACTCGCCCGATATTCCGCTGAACGTTTCACGCTCGTACCTGCAAAGCGATCACAACGTGAAAAAAATATCGAACCACATCACCAAAAAAGTGGCCGATCGTTTGGAAGAAATATTTAAAAACGACCGCCCCGATTTTGAGAAAAAATGGGACGATCTGAAAATATTCATTGAATACGGAATTCTTTCGAACGAAAAATTTGCCGAACGTGCCAAGAAATTCTTCTTGTATAAAAACACCGATGGCAAGTATTTCACCATCGAAGAATATGATAATATCATCAAAGAGAACCAAAAAGATAAGGATGACAATTTAGTTCATCTTTACACCAACAATAAAGACGAACAATACTCCTTTATCAGCGCGGCTAAAGACAAAGGCTACGATGTATTGATGCTCGAAAGCGTACTTACTGCTCCGCTCATTAATAAATTTGAGCAAGAAGACCAGAAAAAACGCTTTATCCGTGTCGATTCTGATGTGGTGGATAGGTTAATTGAAAAAGAAAACGCCAATAAAGTAAGCCTTAGCGACGACGAACGCGACGACCTTGAAGCAGTATTCAGCGCGGTGACGCCAAAAAGCGAAGCCGGTTACTATGTATCGTTCGAAGATTTAGGGGAAACTGGTCAGCCCATGGTGATTACCCAAAACGAATTCATGCGCCGAATGAAAGACATGAGCGCTATTCAAGGCGGTATGAGCATGTACGGCAACTTGCCCGACAATTACACCGTGGTGGTGAATGTTGCGCACCCACTCGTTAAGCAAGTAATCGAAAGTAAAGATACTGAGCTAAATGAAACACTTCAGCCCATAAACAATCAGTTGAAAGAGAAAAACGACGAAAAGTCGGCGCTCGAAAAACTCAAAGAAGGTAAAAAGGACGAAGAAGTAGATCAGGAAGAAAAAGACAAATTTACAGAAGTTTCAAAAACAATTACAGAACTCGAAACCCAAAAGCGAGAAAAGCTCAAAGCCTTTGGCACCGACAATAAACTGGCCAAACAATTGGTCGATTTAGCCCTGTTGGCCAACAACATGCTTAAAGGCGAAGCACTCGACAAATTTGTAAAACGGAGTATCGATTTAATAAAATAAACAACATCCACACAATTCAAAAATACCCGCATTCGCATTGGTCGAATACGGGTATTTTTCATGTTTTAATGCACTGTACTTGAAGCTGCACCAACCGCATTTACAAATCACAAAAAACCAAACGTGATAGGGTTTTAAGACCTATCAAGATGAATAAAAATAGGAATTATTTGATAATGTGGATTAATAAATCCACTATCTGAATTGAAAAACGGCAGAGTTAAAGGCGCGTAAGCGATGTACATCGGTACACAGCATTGGCCGCGCTCATTCTGCATATGTTGAAGAGCGGGGTTACAAGCGCTCTTCTTTATCCAAGCAATCCAAGTCTAAAAAGCAGTTCACCTAAAATGAAGTGAGATATAGTTATTCCAACAAGTGTTCGGTGCCTTAAATAAAGTAAGCCGAAAAATAGACCAGCAAAAATGGTTATAAAAATGGTAGTTCCTGAATAATGCATGTGAATAACGCCAAAAAGCAGAGCGGTGGTTAAAACGGCAACAAACGACTTGTATTTGCCCGTCAACATCCTCTCTATGTTGTTTTGAACAAAACCACGGCAAATAAATTCCTGCACAAAAGAGTTAATTAAATATATAAAAAGGCTCACTCCAGTGCTTGATGCTATAAAGATACCCTGACCAGAATAACTGCTGCCGGGAGTATTTACCAAATAAACTTTAAGACCGATAAAAAGGGCACCCATAACAATTGAGATGAGCATGTTTTCGGCTAATGCACGCCAACTGCCTTTAAATGTTAGTCCCCAATAACTGAGCGGAAATCGATGTTTTCGTAAATAAAAAAAAATAAGAAACACTATCACCACCAAAAAACCATATGTAATAGCCGATTGTACTTGGTTACTTATCCAATCAATTTTAAATATTTGTGAAACCAATATTGTATAAAGGCTGAGCAAAATAATTGTTCCTGAAAATAAAAAGCCACTCATTGACTGAAGTTTTGCAGCTTGTTCTAATTGCACGTTTTTGGATTCAATCTCGTCTATTTTCTGTTTAAGCGAAAGCTCACGCGCCTCAATTTTAACACTCAACATCCCCATTGTTTCAGCAAGATCCTGCATTTCGTCTGTTTCAGAATCGGATGCTGCAATTTCGTATATTTTACGAGACGAATCGAAATCGCCCTTTATTATACTCCAAGCTGCGTCTTTTAATTTATTAATGGACGAAATCCTTGCTTTAGGTTGACCGTTATTATCCTTCAGTCTATCACCATTATCATTTCTTTGTTTCATGCGGAAATAATTAATTCGTAAAAGGGGTTAATCATTTTTATTAAATTTCTGAGAGCTTCGCATTTAATTTTGTTTTTCGCAATGTAATTAATTTCTGTTCGTTTTATAAATTCAAGCTTGGCTAACCCCCGCTAGTGCTTAACGATGTATATTGACGTGCAGCAGGTTAATATAATTTAGCCAGGAACAAAAAAAGGTTGACATTAACTGCCAACCTTTTGATTTTTAATTTAAGTCGGGGCGACAAGATTTGAACTTGCGACCCCTCGCCCCCCAGACGAGTGCGCTACCGGGCTGCGCTACGCCCCGAACTTTTTATTAAAGCGCTGCAAAAGTAAACATCCTAGTCATATTTTCAAATGTTTTATTCACTTTTCTAACATTACTTTTTTCATAGATAAAACTTTTCTTTTTTTATAAACGAAAATTCACTTGTTTTGCGCCATAATTACCAATATGTCGAGACTCACAAAATATTTATTCATCACTTTAGGAACAGTTTCTTTGGGACTTGGAGTTTTGGGAATTTTTGTCCCCGGTTTGCCAACAACTCCTTTTTTGTTGCTCACGGCTTCGTTATACATGCGCAGTTCCAAAAGACTATACAAAAAACTAATCTCAAATAAGCTTCTAGGGCCTTACTTGACTGAATTTTATGAAAAAAAGGGGATGACCGTTAAGGATAAAATCCGTGCTATTTCTCTCATGTGGACTATGATAATCATTTCGACAGTATTTTTTATCGAGAACATAAAAATTGATATTATTATAATTTTAATCGGACTGATTGGAACAATAGTAATGGGTTTTATTGTTAAGTCGAGACAATAATTAAAAACAGATTTCAATAAGAACTTAGGTTTTAGTAAATTCAGCTAATTTTTGTAACAAAAATCACCAATTACTGTTTAGTAAGCATATAGTTTTGTCGAATATTTAAAACAATAACAAAAAGATATATTACCATGTTTAATACAATGAATTTATCCGATAAGCAAGCCAATAAAAAGGTTGAAGGTAAAGCTGAAAAAGTGAAGTGTTTAATTATTGGTTCGGGGCCAGCTGGCTACACTGCGGCAATTTATGCTGCCCGTGCCAACTTGAATCCGGTAATGTACGAGGGTTTGCAACCCGGCGGGCAACTGACAACAACTACCGAAGTAGAGAATTTTCCGGGTTACCCCGAGGGCATAACAGGCCCCGAAATGATGGAAGACCTTAAAAAGCAAGCTGCCCGTTTTGGAACCGATATTCGTTGGGGCTTAGCAACAGCAACCGATCTTTCGCAACGCCCATTTAAAGTAACCATCGACAGCAATAAGCTAATTGAGGCTGAAACTTTGATTATAGCAACAGGTGCTACCGCAAAGTACCTTGGTATTGACGACGAAAATAAATATGCAGGAAGTGGCGTGTCGGCCTGTGCAACTTGCGACGGGTTTTTCTATCGTGGTAAAGATGTTGCCGTTGTTGGTGGTGGCGATACCGCAGCCGAAGAAGCAATATACCTTGCTGGTTTGTGCAAAAAAGTTTACCTCGTTGTACGCCGCGACGAGCTGCGCGCTTCGAAAGTGATGCAAGAACGTGTTTTAAAAACACCAAACATTGAAGTACTTTGGAAACACCAAACAAAAGGATTATTTGGCGATGGTGTAGTTGAAGGAGCCGAGCTTTACAAAAACAAAGGGGAAGCCAACCAAGAAATGGTTAAAATCAAAATCGATGGTTTCTTTTTGGCCATTGGACACACTCCAAATTCCGAAATTGTTAAACCCTATATCAACACCGACGAAGTTGGATACATCAATACAGTTCCAGGCACTTCAAAAACCAATATCCCTGGAGTATTTGCTTGTGGCGATGTTCAAGACAGCCATTACCGCCAAGCCGTTACAGCGGCCGGAACGGGCTGCATGGCAGCCATAGATGCAGAAAGGTTTCTTTCAGAAAATTCGTAAAAATATTTTTTTATAAAAACAGAGAAATAAAAACAGCCCGCTTGTAAAATCGGGCTGTTTCTGTTTTTAACGGCTCATTGTAATACTTACTTTTTCAATTTGCCCACCCATAGGCGGGTTTATTTTTGAAACTTTAATAGTCGCTTTTTCAATAATACTAAATTCGCCATAAAGCCTATCCAGAATGCGCTTGCATATATTTTCGAGCAAAAATGATTTTTTATCCATTTCTTCTTTAATCAACATATAAACCTTCTGATAGTCGAGTGCATCTTTTAAATTATCGCTTAAGCCTGCTTTGTCGCAATCGGTTTCGATTGAAACATTCACCAAAAATTTATTCCCTACTACTTGTTCTTGAATAAAGTGCCCATGATAGGCATAAAACTCCATGCCTTCGATTTCTATTTTCCCCATAATTTCAAAATAAGCTGCTAAAATAGTTGTTTAAGCGACTTCATCCAATAAGATTTATAAATTGCAAACAAAATTAATTCTGAAAATCATTTTTCCCATATCATGCACATAGTTATTGAAAACTTTTAAATTTGCTGATTCTTAAAATGAGTATTATATGTCAGATAACAGCACAGAAAAAAAGAGTGTAGCAAAAACCAGGAATTTTATTCATGAGTTGGTCGAAAAAGATCTTCTTGAAGGTAAAAATAACGGACGGGTGCATACTCGTTTTCCACCCGAGCCCAATGGTTATTTGCACATAGGACACGCAAAAGCAATTTGCCTTGATTTTGGCACAGCCGAGAAATTTGGCGGTAAGTGTAATTTACGTTTCGACGACACCAACCCTTCGAAAGAAGATCAGGAATATGTTGATTCCATTCAGGAAGATGTTCGCTGGCTAGGTTTCGACTGGGAAGACCGGCTTTATTATGCCTCCGATTTTTTCGACGATTTATACAACTTTGCCGTGAGGTTAATCAAAGAAGAAAAAGCCTACATCGACGATCAGCCAGCCGACTTAATCAGCCAGCAACGGGGCACTCCCACTAAACCCGGAACCGAAAGTCCTTACCGGAACCGTCCAATAGAAGAAAACCTCGACCTTTTTGAACGTATGAAAAAAGGCGAATTTCAGAATGGCCATTGTGTGCTCCGCGCTAAAATCGACATGACTTCGCCCAACATGCACCTGCGCGACCCTTTAATGTACCGCATTATGCACGCCGAACATCACCGTACCGGTAATAAATGGTGCATTTACCCCATGTACGATTTTGCACACGGACAGTGCGACTATTTCGAAGGCATAACTCACTCACTGTGTACACTCGAATTTGAAGTGCACCGCCCTTTATACAACTGGTTTGCCGACCAACTTGCCGATGGCGATTACCGTCCAAGGCAAATTGAATTTTCGCGCCTCAACCTTTCTTATACCATGATGAGCAAACGCAAGTTACTACAATTGGTCGAAGATAAATTGGTAAATGGCTGGGACGATCCACGCATGCCAACCATTTCGGGAATGCGCAGGCGCGGTTTCACACCCCATGCCATACGTAATTTGGTTGAGAAAGTTGGAATAACAAAAACCGAAGGTATGGTTGATATCGCCGTACTTGAACATGCTGTTCGCGAAGACTTAAACAAATCGGCACAACGCGTAATGGGAGTTTTGGATCCACTGAAAGTAATTATTACCAACTACCCCGAGGGCGAAATAGAAATGATGGACGCCATTAATAATCCCGAAGATGAAAGTGCAGGCCAACGCAAAGTTCCATTTACACGCGAATTATATATTGAACGAGACGATTTTATGGAAAACCCTCCAAAAAAATTCTTCCGCTTAGCACCAGGAACCGAAGTTCGCTTACGTTATGCGTATTTTGTAAAATGCGAAAACGTTATAAAAGACGAAAACGGCAACATCACCGAGTTACATTGCACTTACGATCCAGCATCGCGCGGAGGTAATTCGCCCGACGGACGCAAAGTAAAAGGCACATTACACTGGGTATCAGCCACAGAAAACGTTGAAGCCGAAGTACGCTTATACGATCGCTTGTTTAGTGTTGAAGACCCAGCAAACCAAAAAGACACCGATTTTAGAACCTTAATGAACCCCGATTCATTAATCGTTCTTCAAAAATGCTACATTGAACCCTTTGTAAAAGAGGCCAAACCCCTCGATTATTTTCAATTCGAAAGGTTAGGTTACTTTAATATCGACAAGGATTCAAACAATGAAAAAATGGTTTTTAACCGAACCCTTACTTTGCGCGATAACTGGACAAAGCAAATGGGATAATAAGTCACCGCAAAGGCACAAAGACGCTAATATTTTTTATTATTTTCTTTGTGCCTCTGCGACTTTGCGGTAAAAAATCTACTCACAATAATATTAAAAAAAGTAAACGCCAAGATACAAAGACACTAAGTTGTTTTTATATTTCCTTTACGCCTCTGTGGTGAAAAACTAATTTTTTCGCCATATTTGTACCCATGCAATTTAAATCAGTAATTGGACAAAATACTTTAAAGAAACGGCTAATCGACGGAGTTTTGGAAAACAGGGTTAGCCACGCCCAACTTTTCGTAGGCCCCGAAGGCTCTGGTAAACTGGCACTTGCAATTGCTTATGCCCAGTATCTTAATTGTAAAAACCGCAGCGAAACCGATTCGTGTGGCGAATGCTCTTCGTGTAAAAAAATCCAGAAATTAATTCACCCTGATTTACATTTTGTATTTCCAGTAGTTAAAACGACCAAATTTAAAGACCCAGTTAGCGACAACTACATCGATAAGTGGCGCGAAAAACTAATCGAAACCCCTTACTTCAACATTAATATGTGGCATCAGAAAATTGATGTCGAAAATGCCCAAGGCCAAATATATGTTCACGAAAGCAGCGAAATAATAAGAAAACTAAACCTTAAAACATTCGAAGCTGAATATAAAGTAATGATTATTTGGATGGCCGACCGAATGAACACTCAGTGTTCCAATAAATTGCTTAAAATGATTGAAGAGCCACCACCAAAAACTCTCTTCATTTTAATTACCGAAAACGAAGGTCAAATACTGGGCACCATACGGTCGCGTACCCAACTCATAAAAATTGCCAGTATCGACAATGCATCGATGGCTTCGGCATTAGAAAAACTGCCCGAAGCCGCAGGTAAAAATATCAGTGGACTGGCGCATCAAGCCAATGGTAACTTTATTATTGCACTCGAACTTTTAAGTCCAAACGAAGAAAAAAACTTCCAGTTTGAACAGTTTACCAACATCATGCGCCTAACTTACAAGCGCGACTGGCTATCGATTTTCGATTGGGTCGATAATATTTCATCGGTGGGGCGCGAGCGTCAAAAATCCTTTCTGAATTATTGTATGCGAATGCTTCGCGAAAATTTTATCATGAACGTGAAACAACCCGACATTGTTTTCCTAAATGAAATGGAAAAAGATTTTTCGGACAGGTTTAGCCCATTTATTAATGAGCGTAATATTATGCCCTTATTCGACGAATTTGAAAAAGCTTTCCGCGATATATCACAAAATGGAAACCCAAAACTGATTCTTCTCGACTTATCACTTAAAATTGTTAAACTAATTAAGGCATAACATTTTCATATATTCCTTCAATTACTTTCAGCAATCAGTTAATTCGTTATTTTTGTTACCTATATACAAGCAATATATTCCCCTGTTTTAATTTACAGGGGCACATAATTATAAAATATGACAACAGGAAATCCAATTTTTAGGGGATGTGCGAGCAATAAGCTATCGGGATCATGCGGAAAGCTAGATGTTCAAGACTGGCTTAAAGATGTTCAGAACACCGCTAACATTGAAGATATAGTCGAAATTCGATTCAAAAATACCCGAAAGGACTACTATGTAAATGTCAATAAGTTAGCGCTCGAAGTGGGTGAACTGATTGCCGTTGAAGGAAGTCCGGGACACGACATTGGGATGGTTTCGCTTACTGGCGATTTGGTGCTCAGGCAAATGAAACGCCACAAAGTAACCATGGTAAACGGCGAACTTCGTAAAGTTTATCGAAAAGCCAAACCCGTTGATGTCGAAAAGTGGGAAGCTGCCATGAAACGTGAACACGAAACCATGATTAAAGCGCGCCAAATTGCAGCCGACTTAAAGCTTAACATGAAAATTGGTGATGTCGAATTTCAGGGCGATGGCACCAAAGCTATTTTTTATTACATCGCCGATTTACGGGTCGATTTCAGGGAACTCATCAAAATTTTCGCCGAAACTTTCCATATCCGTATCGAAATGAAACAGATTGGGGCACGCCAAGAAGCAGGCCGTATTGGAGGCATTGGCCCCTGTGGCCGTGAGCTTTGCTGTAGTGCTTGGATGTCGAGTTTTAGTTCAGTTACCACCATCGCCGCCAGATATCAGGAAGTATCAATGAACCCTCAAAAACTAGCAGGACAATGTAGTAAGTTAAAATGCTGCCTAAACTACGAAGTTGACACCTACATGGACGAGCAAAAAAGCTTTCCACCGAAAGAAAAATTAATAACCGAAGAGGGGGAATACAATTTTATTAAATCGGATGTTTTTAAACGTACTTATTGGTACACGCTAAACGCAAAAGCTCCATCGGGGCAAATAGGTGTTTCTGTTGATAGGGTGCGATTAATTCAACGCATGAACCGAAAAGGTGAACGCCCAGACAAACTTATAGACATTTTAAATGCTGATTTTCTAATAGAAAAACAAAAAGCAGAACCTGCTTACAATAATGTTGTAGGTCAAGATAGTTTAACCCGTTTTGATAAACCCAAAGAAGATATCAACCGTAAACGTTCGTTCAACAAACGTCGTAACCGGCCTTCGGACTCCAATAACGATCGCAGGAACCAACCAAAAGATCAAAACGAGCAACGCGCGAACACGAACAGGCAACAAACGCCCAATCAGTCACGTCAAAACCCGAATAGACAAACGAACGAAAACAACCCAAACAAGGAAAATCGTCGAAATAATCCGAACAGGGGAAACCGCAATAAGAACAACCCAAACCGCCCCGATCGGACAACTAACAACGAAACAAACCAAAGTGAATAGTGGCTTAATTTTTGTTTAACCAGTTTTCATTCGTCTAATAATGCAATTATTAAAAATGAGACTTATAAAACACGGAATTATCTCGATTATTATAATTCTTTGCCTTTTGGCTTGTGATAGAAGTAGAGTATTTGAGCACTATTACACCACTGGTCCAAACGGCTGGAATAAAGACTCGGTGGCCCGTTTCTCAATCGATATCGAAAATCAGGCACAAAACTACAACTTACTTATAAACACCCGGAATTTAGAATCATATCCATTCAACAATTTGTGGCTTTTTGTTGATGTGATTGCCCCCGACTCAACCATTTTACGCGATACTGTTGAATGTCAGTTGGCTTTTCCAAATGGTAAATGGATGGGAAAAGGGACAAGCGGAGTATATGAAAACAGATTTTCATATCGTAAAAATATTTTTTTCCCGGTTAAAGGAGCTTACCAAATCAACATTAGTCAAGGCATGCGCGCCGACGAACTAAAAGGACTAAACGATATAGGAGTACGTGTCGAAAAAGTAAAATACTAATTCAGTGGGAAAAAATAAATTATCGAAATATGCCGACATGGCCACTTTTAAAAACGTAGTTCAAGCTGACTACAAGAAAGTTGGCAATCAAGATTACGAGCTTAAGGGAAATTGGCAGAACAGTTTTTTCAAGAACCACAATCCGATAATACTTGAATTGGGCTGTGGAAAAGGTGAATACACAATAGGTTTGGCAGAAACAAACAAAAACCAAAATTTTATTGGTATTGACATAAAAGAAGCCCGAATGTGGAAAGGTGCAAAATATGCACTTGAGAATGGGCTATCCAATGTAGGTTTTATACGAACGCAAATCGAAATTATTAAGCAGTTTTTTGCCCCATCGGAAGTGAGCGAAATATGGTTGACTTTTCCTGATCCTCAGATGAAAAGGACAAAAAAAAGACTCACCTCAACTCGCTTTATCGAATTATATCGCGATTTTTTAGTCCCTGGGGGAATTATACATCTCAAAACCGACAGTAATTTTCAATACCAATACACGCTCGAGATGGCCAAAATAAATGGGTTCGAAATTGTTAATGCCATGAGCAACATTTACGATGGGCGCTTTATCGATCCCGTTCTCAACATAAAAACTTATTACGAAAATCAGTGGCTGGAACGTGACATAAAAATCAAGTACATCAGCTTTATTCCACATCAAAACAAACTAATTGAACCCAATATCGATATTGAACCCGATACCTACCGGAGTTTCGGTCGAGGGGTTGTTACCATTGAATAAACACTAAAACACGCCAAAATGAAAAGGTTTAATAAAATTCTGATTTTTACCTTGATCCTACTTATAGTTCAGGCTTGTGGTACAGGGCAATCGGCTTTTAACAAGGGTAACTACTACGATGCCACAATAAAAGCAGTAAAAAAACTACGAACAAAACCCGATTCAAAAAAATCATTGGCATTGATTCAAAAAAGCTATCCCTTGGCCTTGGAATATCACCGTCAACGTATCGATGCATTAGGGGCATCGAACCATCCCGATAAATTTATTCAGATTGTTGACACCTATAAATTAATGAATAATATGGCCGATGAAATTACCCGTTGCCCTGCTGCACTCAATGTTCTAAAGCCTGTTGTATATTACCACGACCAACTCAAAAAGGCCGAACAAATGGCTATTATTGAGCAATTTAACAGCGCAAGCAACCTCATTAAAACCGAAAACGTTGACGATGCCCGCGTAGCTTATCAGAAGTTAAAATGGGTAAAAGAAGTAAGTCCAGCTTTTAGCGATATCGACCGACAAATTGCCATAGCTAAAGATTTAGCAACATTCAAAACCATTGTTGTTCATTTGCCCGAAGCTTATACTAACTACAAAATCGATTCGCGCGTTTTTTACAATGTATTGTTCGATCAGCTGGCAAAATCAGGTACTGAATTTAAACGATTTTACAAACCAGATTTGGCCGAAGAACTTCAAATTGCACCTCACCATATTGTTGAGGTTCAATTTATTGAATTTTCGATTGATGCCCTACACGAAAAAATAAACACCAAAAGCTATCAAAATGATAGTGTGAATATTGGATCATATACCGATAAAGAAGGCCATGAATATCCTGTTAAAGGCTCTGTTAAAGCAGCTGTAGAAATTACCGAACGTGAGGTAATGGCAAAGGGAATAGTTAGTATTACTATTAAAGATTATCAAACCGGCGATATCATTCAAAATAGAAAATATCCAGGCGATTACATTTGGCGTAACCGCTGGGCAACATTTAATGGCGACGAACGTGCATTACCCAACGACATTTTACAGCTCACTAGAGAAAAACAAAACATGCCTCCAAGTCCGCAAGATATGTTTATGTTAGTTAGTCAACCCATACTTGCCAACGCTACGTCTTACCTTAAATCGTACTACAATAAACGTTAGTCGTTTTATTTAGAAACAACATTAAGATAAATCCTAAAATCGTTGATTTCAATTTCAACATCATCATCGAATCGATAAGGTAAAACATCAACTATCGAGATCTCATATTCGTTGAACGTGGTTAGCGACTCGGGATGATTTTTTACATAGACAACCGAAAACTCGGAATTATTGTTATTTACGTAGCTTTCGAAAAACACAGTAACACCCCCTACTGAAGAGCAACAAACCCCAATGGGACATCTATCATCTTCAATCTTCACAATTTTTAAAACCATATTTTCGCTCACCCTTTGCGATTTGTTGTAATGTAAAATCAAACCACCTTTGGGCATTTCAAATTTCTGAAATGAATTTTCATTATCGCAACTTGAAAACAAAAACACAAACAATACGATTCCCCCTAACACTCGTAGTAAATTCATGCTTAATCAATTTAATTTTCCCTAAATCAAAAATAGAGATTTATTTTGGTTTAAAAGCCACCACTGAGGTATTTATTCTAATTAGGAAGCTGATTTTCAGATTAAAACATAAATTGACTTGCCAACACAGCATTAATTGAACTTATTGGAGCAGCAAACCGATCAATGCTATAAGCCAATTACGACAACTTTGCTTTGTAATCGGAATAATTGAATTCTCGAATTAAAGTGAAACCAATTTTGTTATTCCACTTGCCAATTGAAGGGTGGTTCACCCCGTTGAAGAAGGTAGTTTTTACCATGGTATAATGAATCATGTCTTCAAAAACGATTAAATCGCCTGCTTTTAATTCGTTATCGAATGACCAAGAACCCACAAAATCGCCTGACAGGCATGAATTACCGCCCATTCGATAGCTTGGCTTATCAATTAGCGGCTCGTAATAACTATTCAGAATACGGGGTTTATAGGGCATCTCGAGACAATCGGGCATGTGGGCAGCAAACGAAACATCGAGCATGGCCGTTTTAATGCCCTTATTTTCAACAACATCAATTACCGTAGAAACCAAATAACCAGTTTCCCAAGCAAAAGCACTACCGGGTTCAAGAATAACTTCAAGGCCTGTACGTTTTTTAAAATCGGATAAAAGCTGAATCAAATGTTCTACATCGTAATCTTTGTGGGTCATTAAGTGGCCTCCACCCATGTTTACCCACTTTATTTGATTAAAGTACTTTGAAAAAAGTGTTTCAAAAGCTTTCAATGTTTTTTCAAGGTTGTACGATTTTGATTCGCACAAAGTATGAAAATGCAAGCCCTCAATTTCGGAGGGTAGTTGGTCGGGTAATTGTTCGGCTAAAATACCCAGACGTGATCCGGGAGCACAAGGATTATAAAGTTCTGTTTCGACTTCAGAAAACTCTGGATTTACCCTAAGCCCTAAAGAAACCTTCTTTCCACTCAATTTTACAATGGGTAAAAAATGTTCAAACTGCGATAAGGAATTAAAAGTAACGTGACTCGAGCAGTCTAAAATTTGCGGAAAATCGGCATCGGTATAAACGGGGGCATAAGTATGAGCCGGAGTTCCAAATTCTTCGAAGGCAAGTCGGGCCTCGTTGAGCGAACTTGCTGTAGTGGCCTGGATGTACTTTTTTACTAATGGAAAAACATTCCACAAGGCAAAACCTTTAAATGCCAGAATGATATCGATACCTGCCTGTTGTTTTACATTGGCTATTAGTTGAAGGTTCTTTTCCAATAAATGCTCATCAATTACATAACAGGGTGAAGGTATTTTACCAAAATCGATAGTCATTGCTTATAAATTGTTTTGGATTGCGTTAATTGCTTGATAAGTTTTTGCGCTCACAGGGCACAGAGGTAAACGCAACACATTTTCAATAAGACCTTTACCGTGCAAAGCAGCTTTTACGCCTGCCGGATTTCCTTCTACAAAAAGCAAATTAATCAGCTCGGCATATTTTTGTTGAATATTTTTTGACTCGACATCTTTTTGCAAACATTTGTTCGCCAAATCGACCATCTGAGCAGGAAAAGCATTGGCCATAACTGAAATTACGCCATCTCCTCCATTCGAAATAATATCGTGAACCATGGCATCATCGCCACTCAGCACAATGAAATTTGCCGGTTTATTTTCGATAATAGTTTTAACTTGATTAATATTTCCCGAAGCTTCTTTAATACCAATAAATTTATTTGAAGCAGTAGCTAATCTCAAAGTCGTTTCGGCTAAAAGGTTAACACCGGTTCTCGAAGGCACATTGTATAAAATAACCGGAACGGGACAAACTTTGGCAATGGCCATGAAATGCTGATAAAGACCTTCCTGCGTAGGCCTATTATAATATGGAACAACCGATAAAATTGCATCGACACCATCAAAATTTGCCGATTTAACGTGTTCAATAACCTCGGCAGTATTGTTACCTCCAAAGCCGACCACTAAGGGAAGACGTTTGTTATTTTGCATTTTTATAAACCGGTAAACCTGATGCCTTTCATCATGTGTAAGGGTTGATGTTTCGGCAGTAGTTCCCAAGGCAACAATAAAGTCGATACCATTGTTAATCTGAAATTCCAATGTTCTTTCCAACGCTTCAAAGTCAATCGACAAGTCACTTTTAAATGGTGTGATAACAGCCGGTCCGGTGCCTTTAAAAATATACTCCATACTTATTTTTTTGTATTAAAGTTCACTATAATATTATCAAGCTCATCAAAAAAAACCGAGAGGTTATCGTCATTTTGATTTATCATCAAATCGCTGGTTTTACTGTCATTTTTCATACTCACCTTAAACTTTGCTTTCGATTTAGCGCAAATATAATCAATGACATCATTATTTTGTAAGGTGCAGTCGATAAGTAAATCAAAATTTTCGTTTGTAAACCAATTAATAATTTTTTCTGAGGGGATTCCCCAAAAATTCAAATCGGAACCAAAGACAGTCTGATTAGAATCAGTTTTGGGTCTATTCTGAGATGAATAAGTTAGCTGTGTAAAGTTGGCCTGATAAAATGATTTCTTATTAAATGCTGTAGTTTGCAAGTATTTATCGGTGATAAGCCCTACCGTTTTTATTGAATGAATGGATGGAAAAGACACCATTCGATTACTGGCAGCCAGAGCTTTACCAATAATACGAGCACGAATATTATTTTTGAGTTTTTTCAACATCACCTTGCAAAAATACGAAATGAAAATTGTTATAATAATTTCGGAAGGATAAATTTGATAAGTTTTCGTTTTAAGGCCGATTAGCAATCAAATAAAATAAAAAAAACCGCGGGATCTCCCGCGGTTTAACCTTAACCAAACTAACAAAACCAAACCTTATGAACTAAAATGTTACAAAGATTGTAACGAGTTGCCGTACCATAAGGAAATGTACGACGAACTATGATAACTTAAACAAAGAGAGTTTCAAAAAGTTCAATTGTTTAGATAATTTTTAGCCTGGAATAACTCTTACCATAAATACCCCCGTTATATTTTTAAGGGCATCTACAATTTCTTTTGTTACATCCTTGCGATAAACATCAATAATAT
>DATERL010000041.1:0-6014 GCA_035271585.1 Prolixibacteraceae bacterium | reverse complement strand
GCAAATGAATATTTGCTTGTATATATGCGTAAATCAATTTGGTACATCGTCCCAAAATCATCAGTACCGTAAATATAATTGTAGCCCAATTTACTACGTAATTCTAACGCACCACTACATACTTCATCTTTAGGTTTTGTTATGTAATATCCTAATCCCAAATTAGCCCCAGTCAACCTACTTAGTTTTGTATCATCATTCCGGTAATAGTTAAAACCATCCGAATAACCGATATGAAAACTTATACGTTCTGAAACCTGATAGTTTACATCAGTGTTCATACTGGTTGTATTCAGGTACTTCTCTCCAAAAACGTACCCCAAAGGTGCACATACTGCATCTATTTTGAATTTTTTCAAAAAATCCTGAGATTGTGCGCTTCCAATACATAACACAAAAAACAAAAAGAAAATAATTTTTTTCATAACTTTTTCTAATATTATTAATTAAACCTTTATTCAATTAGCGCCCAACAAACGGTTGCATTAATTGTCGCTGCAACACATGTTGCCCATGTTACATATGTTGCATATGCAGCAGGAACGACTACAGTGCCAATTGTAAAAACTGCGGTACCAGTAGCTACAACAGTTGTAGCTACTGCTGTAGCACAAGCAGCCGAAGCTGTTAAAGTTAAAGCTGTACATTTCAATTCTGCCGCATTTTTTTTAAGCCAATTTTTAAAGCTTCCTTTCAAAAAAGTTGTTCCGTCAATTTGTTCAAAATATTCAACAGTTAAAATAAATTTGTTATTTCTTAATTTTACAGCTTGGGAGCGACTACTCCCAAACCAGTTAATGATTCGTTATTAATTGTACATTAAGGCAATGCAATTTTTGAATGGTGTTGCCTTTTTGTTGTAAAAAAGGTACGCCTCCCCTAAAGCTGTAGCTATAAGCAACTAGGGCTATTCAATGTTTGCCTTGGTTTTTTTGAACTACCAAAGCAACACCATTCTGCCTTTTTTTGCAATAGATTTTGAGATGTGAGTATTAAGACAAAAAATAATACCTTAATATTGTGTGTGTTACGCAAATTGATATAAATATTTCAATTTGGTTACAACCAACTGTTTATACTGAAATCTAAAGTCTAATGTCTTTAGTCTTTTATCTAAAATCCAGCATCTTTAGTCTATCATCTAAAGTCTAGTGTCTATTTTCTAAAATCTCACCGTCTTAAAAAAGGGTTTTAGGAAATATTCATCGGCAAAATAATTAAGGTGTGGGAAAGTGGTGTTACGCAGTACGCAGCACTGGGGAAGTGCTGGTCGTGAAATAGAGCATCTTGGTGGGGCAAGATTAGCATGGTCGGGTTTTATTTTATTATATATGCAAATGTAAAAAAAAAACGATTCAACAAAGTTTTTTTGTAAAAAATTATTTTTTTGTTTTATTGAATAACAGTCAGTAAATTAAGAACTACAGTCAATGCATTTTCTTTGCCTTATCTATTCCTGTTTCTTAAATACATCCTCTTTCAGTAACATTAGTGTATCTGTTGATAAGGCCATGCCACCCATAATTCCCAATCCGCCACTTATATTTGAAAATTGCACAATGGGTTCAGTAATAAACGATTCGTTGTTTTCCGAAGCTTTGTTAATAGACTGATAGTACAAATAAGTATCGGCATTTATGGCATATAATTTTGGAATAAATAATAAAGCTTCGACAAAGCCATCGTTAAAAAAATCACGTATTCCTAAAGATAGCGTATAAACATTACCATCGATTTTTGTATCATTAAAACACAAAATTTTGGGTTTGTTAAATTCAACATTGCCTATTAATGGCTCAATAATATTCAGGTTTACCTTAACCTCACTTAAAAAATAATAACCCTTATAAACAAATCCATATTCTGGTTCGGCAAAATTCTCATCGGGATCGTAATAATATAGCTGGTTGCTTTTATAAATGGTAAAACCAACCATATAATAATTTGTTTGGTTGCTGGGATCTTTAAACCGAATTTTCAAATCAATGGGTTGATCGCCCTCGTACTCGGGGATAGCATTCTGCAAAAAAAAGCTATCAATTTCCACCGCTTCTGGAATAGTGCATAATGATGTTAACCTATCACCATCAACAAGTTCTACTGTTAATTGATAATCGATGCCCGACTGAGGTAAAAATTTTCCTTTATACAAAACCCTTCCGTTGCTCTCAGAGATTGGTATCAATTCAAATGTTTTTGAAGCACTGTTTATAAGTACCTTATTCACCAATGGCACCTCAATTAAACTTTCACCAAACGAAGGATAAGTGAAGCTTAATGAAACCGTTGCGGTATCGGTAGTACACAGTATTGAATTTACAACTACTTGCTTATCTGCTTCTTCTATCTCGATAGCCACCTTGCTCATACACGAACTGACCAACGAAACAACAACTACAATATATATAAATCGCATAATCAATATATTAAAATTCAATATGATAACTTACATTT
This sequence comes from Prolixibacteraceae bacterium, assembly GCA_035271585.1. Taxonomy (GTDB): domain Bacteria; phylum Bacteroidota; class Bacteroidia; order Bacteroidales; family Prolixibacteraceae; genus Roseimarinus. The sequence goes on along the minus strand of DATERL010000041.1, from coordinate 3,560 downwards.
GGCACAATGGGCAATAAACTAATACCCAAGTAACCATCGCTTGTGCTTTGTATATACCAAGGATTTTTCTTCCAATAAGCATTATAAAGCCCCATGCTCCAAGTGCGTTTGTACTTTGTTTTTTCTTTATGAAAATTCACCGATAAATCTAAACGGTGATAAAACGGAAGTTGAATACCATTGCGCTGGTGGTAATAATTACCGCTACCACTATGGCTTCGGCCAACAAAATAATCATATTCTGAAACAGCTAATTTGTAATTTTCATTGATTAAAGTAGTACGACTTCCGCTTGAAAATACCCAATTGAAACCATAATCAATTTTTTCGTTTTTTCGATAAAACATTACCAAGTTTAGATAATGGGGCCGATCGTATTTATATGGAAATTGATTCCCACTATTAATCGTTGGGAATTGTCGTAGCGACCGGGAATAGGTATATGAAATCCAACCGTTAAATTTCCCCATACTCTTTTTCACCATCAACTCGGCACCATAAGCATGTCCATTGCCCTGTTCAACTTTAGCAGTCCAACTTTGATCTTCGTATAAATACGATGCGCCATCTTTAAATTCAACAAGGTTTTGCATTGTTTTCATATAAGCGGCTAAGCTGATATCAATTTTGCCAAATACAGAATGATACCACCCTATTGAAAACTGATTGGCCACCGAAGGCTTTATTGTTGGCATTGACGGCACCCAAAGATCGGTAGGCAAGCCCAAGGTTGATGTTGTAAGCAACTGTAAGCCTTGCGATGTTTTGCAGTACGACAATTTTAATGTGTTGTATTTGTTTAAATCAAAAGCAAAATTTACTCTTGGTTCTAAAAGTGGATAAAGCGTTTGTTGTGTTTCGAAAAGTGCAGCACGTAAACCCATATTCATTATAACTGAATTAATAGGCAAAAACTGAAACTCGAAATAAGTACTGTACTGATTGGCGCTGGTTTGCTCTGTCATAATATTGTAATTCCCTGAAGTAAAATTCGACAAAGCACTTAATGATGTTGCTATGCCACTGGGAACAAACTGGTAATGAGAAAAATTCAATCCACCCTTAATCGAAAAATTACTCAAAAGCAAAATTTGCATATTCGATTTTACACTTAAATCAAAAATCTCTGATGACGTTCTGGTACTATTTTCTTCAGTAAGTGTCTCAGAACTTTCTATATACTCCAAATAATAGGAACTACTGTTTTCAAGTTTATAGCCCGATGCCGATAACGAAACATTTGAAAAAACCTTTTGATTAGGAATCCAATTCCAACGAATACTTCCGGTTTTATTTCCCCAATATAGCTGATCGTCGGCTTGCAGCGAATAATCTCTCCCATTGTATTTATCCGTTTCGTTATAGTTGGAATGGTATTTATCCTGACCACTATAATAACTGATAAAAAGCCGGTTTTTATCGTTTAACTTGTGATTATACTTGGCATTGATATCGTAGAAATGATAGGCGACAAGAGCACCGTCGGCCATGCTTTTGATAAAAGGTCTTGCCAGCAAATCGATATAAGTTCGCCGCGCCGACAATAAAAATGATGACTTATTTTTTATTACCGGACCATCGATCATCAATTTTGATGATATTAATCCGATTGATGCTTTACCATGAAGCTTTTCGTTATTGCCCTCCTTGGTCGTAATATTCAACACCGACGATAAACGCCCACCAAATTCGGGTGCTAAATAAGCTTTGTGCAACGATGCTGAATTTATGGCATCGTCGTTAAAAACCGAAAAAACGCCAAATAAGTGGTTCACATTATAAACCGGAATGCCATCGAGCAAAATCAAGTTCTGATCGGGCGAACCGCCACGCACAGCTATTCCCGAAGTTCCCTCGGCAGTTCCCTGAATTCCCGGCAAAGTTTGAAAACTTTTCAGCACATCTTTTTCGCCAAGAATTGCCGGAATTTTTGCAATCTCATTCGACGATAAATAAGCCTCACCCGCAAACTCCTGCCTTTGCTGTTGCGAAACCACTGTTACTTCACCAAGCACAGCAACACGAGGCAACAAATAAACAAAAATGGTTGTATCGTTTCGAAGACCATTCGTTACAACTGGATTGTACCCAACAAACAACACCTTTAAGGTATCGGCACAAGTAAGCGTTAACGAAAAGTAACCATAGTTATTTGAGTACGACGCTGTTTTCCCATTTACTGAAAGGGCTGTGGCACCAATTAAACACTCGTTGGTTTGTAAATCGTAGATATAACCATTCACATTTATTTGTTGTGCATTTACCAATCGTAATGCAACCAAAAACAACAAAAATGCCAATACGATAAACGTTCTAATTCTTTGCATCGGAATAAAATATTGCCAATCCTATAATCGCATAGAATTGGCATATTAATGTTGGAATATCTATAATTCAATGTTGGAATAACTCAATTGGGCATGAAAAAAACCGTCTTCGATATCCAGCTTTTCAGTACTATCGCTCTTATTAACCAGCCGAAAACTGAATGTACCTTTTAATTCGCCTTTTCGTTCCAGAATTTTAAGATCAACCTGTCCGTTTTCAAGTTCGTACTCGTATATACTATCACCAACATGCTTAAAATATTGCACTTCAATACTAGCAGTTTCAAACCTAGTGTTTGTTAAACTTGAATCAAGGCAAACAAAGCTAAAATCGTCTGATAATTTATATCCAATTCTATATTTATTAAAAACAATTTCTTCATTTTTATAAACCGATGCTAGATTACACCATACGAATAAATCATCGGCATTATATATTTTACGATCAATTTCAAATGTGAAAATTGAAACTGGTTCCTTTGAGCAACTACAAGTAATATAAACTAAGAGTATAATGCTAAATATACAACGAATTAGTTTTATCATTTTGATATTCTTTGTTTTAAGAAAATTAATATTCATTTAAATTAAATCCAAAACCATTTGATGAATATACTTTTGATTTTAGTTCCCACCAATAAACAGACTGACATGAAATCATTTCCCCCTTACTATCAGGTATTTGATATTCTTCATCAACAGTAAATTCTATGCCAGTATTGGGTTCAACAATCGTGAAGTTTATAGGAACTGTAAGGCCATCCTCCCAATCTTGTTCCACCCAAACAAAGTTTAATAAAAGTGGATTATTGCTATCGTCAACATTCCATTGTTGTGTAATCATTCCTCCACTAAAGATTGTCCACCATTTATCTTGAATATCATTTCTTCGATTAGGCTCCATAACTTCAGAAGTGTACAATAAACTAGCTGTATACTCATCAACAGATGTGCCTACTCCTGTAACGATATACAACACTATCTCAGGTGCACCCGACAACCATGATTCTACAGTCTTAAGTCTAGATTTTGAGATATACAATTTTGTACATTTTAAACGTTTATCATTTGTTCGTTCAGATGCTAAAACTGACTTAATTTCCCCCCAATTAGAATAACCACTGGATGTTATTGCGCGTACTTTGTAGTAATACCTTTTTCCAACTTTCATGGTAGCATCCTCATTAACAAATTCGTTGTCGTTTTTTCATACGTAAATATTTTAATTAAATG
>DATERL010000040.1:0-12941 GCA_035271585.1 Prolixibacteraceae bacterium | reverse complement strand
AAATATAATTATTTTGATAGAATAAAAACAATAATCGAAGGCAAAGCCAGAGATAGTTAACACACAATTAACCAGTTTAGTGCAAGTGTTTTTTATTAAACTTGTTATGAGCGGGATAAATCGAAAAAATGATCTTGTTATTCGATTATAAAATTGAACGCAGCAAAATTATGCCAAGATAAACTGCAAAAACGCCCAATACAACACTGCCGACAACATTTATCAACATTAACATGGGTGCATTTGTTTTCAGCAGGTTTAGCGAATCGGCAGCAAAAGCCGAAAAAGTTGTAAAACCGCCACAAAACCCAACTGCTAAAAACAACCTCAATTCGGCGCTTAAAAAGTTACCCCTTTCGGCTAAGCCATAAAATGCGCCAATAATAAAACACCCAACAATATTAACCACAAAAGTTCCCAGCGGGAAATTGGTCAACACCCACTTATCGACAGCTAACTGACTGATGTAACGCAAGCTGCTACCAATAAAGCCACCTGCACCCACAATTAATAAATTTCTAAGCATGTTGAAATAAATTTACAATAAAAGTAAAAACACTCCGTAATTCACCCATAAAACACTTAACAAATAGCAGTTTCGTGCCATTCAAAACTTCACCTTTTCGAACATTGGAATATCCTTCCAGTGCCATTTATTAATTATTGTTCCCTCTTGTGTCATTAACAGCCCAGGGTTTGCCCTCACAATGGTTTTCAACGTAATTTCGTCGCAAAAGAAAAATTCATATGGGGAATTGTGCTTTTGCTTAAAATCTTCTATTTTCTCGGGAGATGACGAAGTGAGGCAAATAAAATTCATGCCTTGATCGATCGCTTTTTGGGCAAAATGATTAATTGCGTCCTGTTTGCGCGTGCTCGCTTGCTCAAGATTATACGATACCAATATAAAAGTATAAGCATGGTCAAGCAGGTAAAAATCTTTAACATCTTCGCCATAATGGTTTTCAATGGTAAAATCTTTCACCGGGGGTTCATAACCTTTTTTTACCAATACCGATTTAGAATCAACATATTCCCAGTTAATTGTATCGTTCCACGGATAATTCTTTTCATTGAATTTCTTCTCTTTATCGCTATTTTTTTCGCGGTAAATAAATTCGGTTTTATACACGTCGGGTTTTGCGTTTTCGGGAGTATGCATGCCCTCCGAAATATTTTCTCCTATTTTATAGGCTCTAAAATCAAAAACAGGCAAATGGTTGTAGGAGTAATATTGAAAAAATGAAAACACCAATAGGATAAAAACAAAGTAGGTATTTTGGAAATGAATATTATATTTATTGGTGTAACTATTTCGATAAATAAAAACCACAACGGCCAGTGCCATTAATACTATATTTTTATAAAACGTTTCCCAATTCGATAAAATCAAAGCATCGCCAAAACAGCCACAATCCTGCACGGGATCCGAAATGGCAATCCACAAGGTGAAAGGCAAAAAGAAGCCCATGAAAAGCACAACCAACCATGATGAGGTACGCATCCGATAGTTAAAAGTCAGTCCAACACCTATTGAAAATTCGACAATGGCAATTATAATGGCCAATACAAACGATAATTTTATGGCCCAATCGGTGCCAAACGCATTAAAATAGTCGGTAAACTTATAAGTTGAACCAAGGGGGTCAATGCCTTTTACAAAACCTGAAAACATAAATGTGATCCCTAATAATACTCTCGCAGCTTCTCTTAAAATTTTCATTTCAACAATTTTACTAGTTATTTAATTTATTGGTTTTTGATGGTTAAAAGGAGGGGTTATCGGTCGCCAAATTCAATTTTAATCATCGCAAAAACAGCATAATTAATCATATCGAGATAATTGGCATCAATACCTTCGGAGGCAATAGTTAGTCCCTTATTATCTTCAATTTGTTTGGTGCGCTTCAGTTTCATCAAAATCAAATCGGTGTATGAGCTAATGCGCATATTGCGCCAGGCCTCTCCATAGTCATGGTTCTTACGCATCATTAACTCCTTGGCTATTTGCAAGTTGGCTAAATACTTTTTCGATGTTTCGTCGGGACTTAAGTCTTCGGTTTCCGATGGACCCAATTCAAGTTGGATTAAGGCCATTGAGCAATAATTAATAATGCCAATAAATTCCGAACGCGCATCGTCGTCAATTTGCTGAATACCTTTATCTTCAATACTTCTTATTCGTTGCGCTTTAATATAAATTTGATCAGTCATCGATGTAGTTCGCAAAATTCGCCAAGCAATTCCATAATCCTTCATCTTTTTAGTGAAAATCTGGCTGCAAATTTCGATTACCTTATCGTATTGTTCGTTTGTTTTTTGCATGATATTATCTGTAAAAATAAATCGTGATGACAATAATTTTATTCATTTTGGGTAAAAGTAGGAAAATTTGAGATATTTAAGGTCGAATTATTGTAGTTTTGCCTTTGTTGGTTTCATTATATTATAAGTAACACGATGATTGTTAACCCAAGCGATAAAAAATATTTCAGATGCAAAAACAGCATACGATATAACGGTCATCTGGTTAATTTATCCCGTCCCTTGGTAATGGGGATTTTGAATATCACCACCGATTCGTTTTACGATGGCGGGCGGCACATTCAAATTGACGATGCGCTTACTTATGTAGCCAAAATGATTGTTGATGGTGCGGCCATAATTGACATTGGCGCCTGCTCAACCAGGCCCGGTGCGAAGCCTGTAAGCGAAGCCGAAGAATTAAACCGTTTATTGCCGCTGATCGAAAAAATCAGAAAGCAGTTTCCCAACATCATATTATCAGTCGATACTTTTAGGGCTAAAATTGCAAAAACTGTAGTCGAAGAATTTGGGGACATCATTATTAATGACATTTCGGGTGGTCAAATGGATCCTGAAATGTTTGAAACAATTGCTAGACTTAAGGTTCCCTACGTATTAATGCACATGCAAGGAAGCCCTCAAAACATGCAACTTAGCCCTCATTATAATAACGTAACCAAAGAGGTTATAAAAACATTAAGCGAAGGCGTTTATCGCTTGCACGAGTTGGGCGTTGCCGATGTAATTATCGACCCCGGTTTTGGTTTTGGAAAAACGCTCGAACACAATTTCGAATTATTTAATCACCTCGATGCCTTTCGATTTTTTGAACTACCTTTACTGGTAGGAATATCACGCAAATCGATGATTTACAAGTTGCTTGACACAAACCCTGAGAACAGCCTCAATGGCACTACCGTACTTAACACGTACGCCTTACAGGCAGGTGCTTCAATTTTACGGGTACACGATGTTAAACCTGCCGTTGAAGCTGTCACTATTTATGAAAAACTAAAAGTTTTTGCTCAATGATTCATGCATTTATTACCATACGAATTCTCGATGTGATTGACATATTGCTGGTCGCCTACCTCATATATCGCTTATATTTAGCTATAAAAGGCACTGCAGCATTCAATATCTTTTTAGGCATTTTCTTCTTTTACATTTCGTGGATTGTTGTAAAAGGGCTTAATATGGAATTGATGGGCAACATTATGGGACAAGTAATCGCTGCAGGAGTGGTAGCCCTTGTGGTTGTTTTTCAACAAGAAATTAGAAAATTCTTTTTGCTAATTGGTACCAAGTACAATTTAATGAACAAAGGTTTTGCATTCGAAAGCTTATTTAACAATACCAATAACATTATTAGCAACGAAAAAGTAAAAAAAATTGTATCAGCATGTGAAATAATGAGCAAATCGAAAATCGGAGCACTCATTGTTTTAACCAATAAAGCCGAATTAAGAGAATATATCGAAACCGGCGAATTAATTGATTCTGAAATTTCGGTTGCTTTAATCGAAACTATCTTTTTTAAAAACTCGCCCCTTCACGATGGTGCCATGATTATTCAAGGCGATACCATTAAAGCAGCTCGTTGTATTTTACCCGTTAGTAACAAAAAAATAAAAAACGAAAAACTTGGACTAAGGCACCGTGCAGCTTTAGGCATGAGTCAAGCCACCGATGCCCAAATTTTAATTGTATCGGAAGAAACCGGCAAAATATCGTATGCTTTTGATGGTAAACTCAAAGAAGATGTGAAAATTATTGAGTTACCTAAGCTTATCGAGGCCAGGTATCAAGATTAAAAACGGGGTGAAGTTCATCCAATTCAGAGAGGAATCTGAATTGGATATGGCAATTTCGAAGAAGGCGTTCTTGATTGAATGAAACCAATGGACTTTAAAACTTTAGACCTCTAGATTTTTGGAGTGTTGTCTATCTTACTTATTCCATTAATCAATTTCGCCATTCACACAACACAAATCATAGCATAAGCTGATCAACATTACCACAACCTTACGACGTGGATTTCGACGTGGATTTCGAAATTACAATAAATGAACATACGAGGCAAACATTAATTAAACAGTGGTTTATTCCTTAAAAAAACTAATTTTGCAAGCTCAAAAATTTTAGATATCAAGTTATGGCTTTAAAATGCGGTATTGTAGGATTGCCCAATGTTGGCAAATCAACCCTTTTCAATTGTTTGTCGAGTGCCAAGGCCCAATCGGCCAATTTTCCTTTCTGTACTATTGAACCTAACGTGGGCATAATTACGGTTCCCGACGAACGGCTCATTAAGTTAACTCAAATCGATAAACCAAAAAAAGCAGTACCCACTACTGTAGAAATTGTTGATATTGCAGGCTTGGTAAAAGGAGCAAGCAAAGGCGAAGGTTTAGGTAACCAATTTTTGGCCAACATACGCGAAACCGATGCTATTTTACACGTACTTCGATGCTACGACAACGACAACGTAACCCACGTTGACGGCTCGATCAACCCAGTTCGCGACAAAGAGGTAATCGACACCGAGCTGCAACTTAAAGATTTAGAGACCATTGAAAGCCGTGCAGATAAAGCTCAAAAACAAATGAAAGATGCCACCAACAAGGAAGCCAAAAAAGCTTTCGAGGTGACCAATAAAATTAAAGAATCGTTGTTGCAAGGAATTTCAGTGCGCGCAATCGAACTCACCGAAAGCGAACGCGAAGTTGCTAAAAGCTTTTACTTGCTTACCGACAAACCAGTAATGTACGTTTGTAACGTTGATGATGCATCGGCAAAAAAAGGAAATGCTTATGTTGATGCCCTTCGCGAAGCAGTAAAAAACGAAGATGCTGAAATACTGATTATTGCTGCTGCTACCGAAGCCGACATTGCCGACTTAGAAACCTTCGAAGAGAAGCAAATGTTTCTCGAAGACCTTGGCTTACAAGAGCCTGGTGTAAACAAACTGATCCATTCAGCTTATAAACTATTGAACTTGCAAACTTATTTCACAACCGGTCCACAAGAAAGTCACGCTTGGACTTTTACAAAAGGAATAAAAGCTCCCAAAGCTGCTGGAATTATACATTCCGATTTTGAAAAAGGTTTTATACGTGCCGAGGTCATCAAGTACGACGACTATGTACGTTTAGGTTCCGAAGCCGCCTGCCGCGACGCCGGTAAAATTGCCGTCGAAGGTAAAGAGTACGTGGTTCAAGACGGCGACATTATGCACTTCAGGTTTAACGTCTAGAAACAACAAAAATGCAATATCACAAAAGCATACAACCCTTTACGTCGTATGCTTTTTTTTACTCCAATAGTACAGGTAAAAAGTATTATTCACCCTCCAAAAAAATAGAACTTATTCACTTTGAAAAGAAATGGTATTAATTATAAATCCATTCTACTATTTATGTTTGTACATTAAAAAACTATTTTTGCATCAAACATCGAAAATAATGTAATAAATACGAACCTAAGCTTACAAATAAACAGTACAAAGAAAAAACAGCACTATGAAATTTTTTGAAATTGAAAATGTAAACAAATGTTTTTCGGGGCACCAAGCCTTGACAGACGTTTCGCTCACCATTGAGCAGGGGCAGGTTTTCGGTATGCTGGGACCCAACGGGGCTGGCAAAACCACCTTAATACGTATTATCAACCAAATAACAGCCCCCGATTCAGGACGTGTATTTTTGGAAGGCCGCCCCTTAAAAGCCGACGATATTTACAATATCGGTTATTTACCAGAGGAGCGTGGCTTATATAAAAAAATGAAAGTAGGCGAACAGGCCATTTATCTGGCTCAACTCAAAGGATTATCACGTCGCGACGCATTAACAAAACTCAAATATTGGTTCGAAAAATTTGGAATCCAAGACTGGTGGGATAAAAAATTACAAGAGCTGTCAAAAGGAATGCAACAAAAAGTGCAGTTTATTTGTACGGTATTGCACGAACCTAAACTACTTATTTTTGATGAACCATTTAGTGGTTTCGACCCCATTAACACCAATATAATAAAACAGGAAATTCTGGAATTACGCGATAAAGGGGCTACAATTATTTTCTCAACCCACAATATGAGTTCGGTTGAAGAAATTTGCGACCACATTGCGTTAATCAATAAATCGAAAAAAATTCTCGACGGTAATATTTTCGATGTGAAAAACCAATATCGCACCGAAACTTTCGACATTAGCTACAAAGGGGATTTCCATAAAATTAATCAATTACTGGGAACCGATTTCGAAATACTAAACCACAAAGAAACCAGCCGTGTTAACGAAATGACCATCAAACACATTAATGGTTCGAGCAATAACGACCTATTGCTAAAATTAGCACCGGGAGCCGAAATTATTTCGTTTAACGAACGAATACCTAGCATGAACGAAGTATTTATACGTGTAGTTGAAGAAAATAACCAGTAAAAACAATTCGAAATGAACAAGATACTTATCATATTTAAAAGAGAATATTTAACCAGGATTACTAAAAAATCGTTCCTGATTCTAACCCTGCTTACACCACTTTTATTCGCCGGAATTATGTTTTTACCAGGCTATTTGGCCACCCGCGAAAATAAAGAAGAAAACAAAGTGGCCGTAGTTGACCGTTCGTCACTTTTTCTAGGTGTTCTCGAAGATTCAAAATCGACCACGTTTCATTTTATACCCGAAACCGAATTCGATAGTGTACGCAACAACCTGAACAGCAATGAATATTACGCCTTACTCGAAATACCTTCGAGCATTGTATTGACCAATAAGGTAGTTGTATATTCGCATAAACAAATTAACCTCGACGTAAAAAGCCACATCAACCGCCAAATTGAACGTGAGCTTGAAAATCAAAAACGAGCCGAATTAGTAGCTAGGGTTGGTGTTCCCGATTTGGAAGAGCAAATGAAAGCCATAAAAACATACGTTTCGGTTGAAACACTTAAGGTTGACGAACGAGGAACAGGAAAAAAGGGATCAACTGAAATAGCCATGGGAATTGGCTATGCAGCGGGCTTCCTTATTTACATGTTCGTATTTATATACGGAAGCATGGTTATGCGCGGCGTTTCCGAAGAAAAGCAAAATCGCATTGTCGAGGTAATTATTTCGTCGGTAAAACCAGTTCAGTTAATGTTGGGAAAAATTTTCGCACTAGCGGCTGTTGGTTTAACTCAGTTTACCATTTGGGTTCTTTTAATTATCGCCATATTTTTTGGCGCCAAATCGATGTTTGTTAGCGATGAAGCCTTGCAACAAATGGCCGGTAACCAAAGCGTAATGGTAGCTTCGAGTCCCATGGCAACACAAATGATGGATACATTTGAACCCAACGAGTTCGAGAAAGCAATTGGACAAATCGAAGGAATTAATTTCACTCAAATCATTGTTATGTTCCTGATTTACTTTATTCTGGGATACCTGCTCTACAGTTCGTTAATGGCAGCAATAGCCTCGGCAGTCGATTCGGAGGAAGATATGAACCAGTTTATGTTGCCGATAACCATTCCACTAATTGGTTCAATTATAATTTTGGCCAACGTGATCAAGAATCCCGAAGGATCGCTTGCCTTCTGGGCTTCGCACATTCCATTCACCTCACCCATTATTATGATGGTACGCATTCCGTTTGGGGTGCCCTGGTACGAATTGGCGATTTCGGTTGGTATTTTGGCCGCAACCACCTATGGCACAATATGGATGGCTGCAAAAATATACCGCACAGGTATTTTAATGTACGGCAAAAAACCATCGTGGAAAGAATTGGGAAAATGGCTAACCTATAAAGGTTGAAATTTAGCTCATTAAAATATAGTTTTTTGGGCTATAGTTCTTAACAACAACCTAGTAGTCAAACACAAAAAACTGACCATTGCTACAAGCAATGGTCAGTTTTTTGTGTTTGATATTTTTATATTTCAACAAAAACTATACAACAACAGCAAAAAAACATAAAACACTAAACTCAAGCGCATTACAGCCAAGCAATAGCATTACTAAATACCATTTGTGCTAATTTATTTTTGCTCTTATTTAAAATTGTATAACCTTAGTTCCTTTAAGTATTTAAAATTTTTGTTAATTTTCGGCTCTTAAAGATTGAATAATGACAGGAGAAAAACAGGGAGAAACATTTCAAGCAATTGATATAAAAGAGGTTGTACGGAACAAAAGTCCAAAATTGGCCCAAAAGGTTCCGGCTTTTGTTTACCGTTGGCTTAGTAAATTACTTCATCTCGACGAAATAAATGACTTCACATCGAGACATTATCACCTCAGTGCTTTTGATTTTGTTGATGAAGGGATTAAATTTATAGGAGCCGATTACGAAGTTTCTGGCGAAGAAAATATTCCCTTAAATAAACGTTTTATTTGTGTTTCGAACCATCCGCTTGGAGGGCTTGACGGTTTAGTGCTTATTAAAATTATATTTGCAAAAACAGGTACTGCCCACAGCCTTGCCAACGATTTTATAATGGCCGTAGAACCACTGCACCCACTGTTTGTACCTATCAATAAATTAGGTGGTCAAGCAAGAGGCTCTATCGAAGCCGTAGAACAGCTTTACCAATCGAACGACAATATTGTTATATTCCCCGCCGGCCTTTGTTCACGAAAAGTAGGTGGAAAAATTGAAGATTTAACCTGGCAAAAACACTTTGTTCAAAAAGCCATCAAACACCAGTTAGATGTATTACCCGTTTATTTTGAAGGACGCAATACTAACCGTTTTTACAACCTGGCACGTGTTCGAAAATTTTTGGGTGTCAAATTTAATTTTGAAATGATGTTTTTGGTTGACGAAATGTTTAAACAACGTGGAAAGACATTTAAAATACGCATCGGAACCCCTATTCCTTATACAAAATTCGATAAAAGCAAAAAACAAATCGAATGGGCAGAATACATTAAAAATATTGTTTACAGCTTAAAAAAAACAAACTGATTTGTTCTAGTTTCGTTCAATAAAAAGTAAATTTGAGAATTAGTAAAATAGACTATTATGAAGGAAATAATTTCCAAAGTACCTACTCATTTAGTTGAAGCCGAACTGACTTCAGAGCGGTTTATGAGAAACACCAACAAAGGGGGCAATAAAATTTACATTATTACAGCCGCCGATTCACCCAATACCATGCGTGAAATTGGTCGATTAAGAGAAATTACATTCAGACAAGCAGGTGGTGGTACCGGAAAAGAAATCGACATTGACGAGTATGATACATCCGAAGTACCTTATAAACAACTTATTGTTTGGGATCCCGATGCCAAAGAAATTTTAGGAGGATATCGATATATATTATGCAACGAGCTTGGCTACAACGATGAAGGGGAACCCAACCTGGCCACAGCGCGCATGTTCTTTTTCAGTGAAAAATTTCAGAAAGAATTTCTACCAAAAACCATTGAATTAGGGCGCTCATTTGTTCAACCCGATTACCAGTCGAGCAAAGCTGGAGCCAAAGCTCTTTTTGCTCTCGATAATCTTTGGGATGGTTTAGGTGCATTAATTGTTGACCACCCCGGAATGAAATATTTTTTCGGAAAAGTAACCATGTACACCCATTTTAATGTCGAAGCTCGAAGCAACATCTTATACTTTTTAGGAAAGTATTTTAACGATAATGAAAATTTGGTTTATCCAAAACCAAGTTTTAATCTCGACTTCGATTTTTCCGAAATTAAGAACCTTTACGTAGGTGAAAATTTTGCCGAGAACTACAAAATTCTTTCAAAAAGAGTACGTGATTTGGGCGAAAATATTCCTCCTTTAGTAAATGCTTACATGAATTTATCGCCCACAATGAAAACATTTGGAACGGCGTTAAACGATCACTTTGGAGACGTTGAAGAAACTGGTATTATTTTAACCATTGCCGACATCTACGAAGCCAAACGCGACCGACATGTTGAGACCTATATTTCATCGCGCGATGAAAACACTTTATTTATAAATCATTAGACAAATCATATAATCGGGTTACATCAACAAAAGAACCAGGTTATGGATGTTCAATTTCCATAACCTGGTCTTATTTATTTCGAAAGCTTATGACCAACACTTTCGATAAGCTGTAATAACTTTATCCATAAACTCGTTACTACTTTCATTAATTTTCATCCGTTCGGGTTTAGCTTCGAACCATTCGATGGTTTTTTTAATGCCCACACTAAAGGGTATTGTTGCCTTAAAACTCGGCACAAAACGTTTAATTTTACTGTTATCGAAAATAACACTTTGCGCTTTGTCGCCGGTTAAACCTCCAATGTATTCCGAATCGAACGATCCAATATAATCTGAAGTTATATGAACTGCCTTTAAGGGTACGCCGGCAGCTTTTGCTATTGCTTCGTAAATTTGGTTCCAATTTAACAGCTCGTCGGTAGTAATGTGGAAACTGTGCCCAATGGCTTGTTGATGTCCTAATAAGCCGTTAAAACCTTTTGCAAAGTCAATTGAATGGGTAAGGCTCCACAACGAGGTACCATCGCCGTGTATAATTACTTCCTTTCCCCGTCTCATCCGATCGATTATGGTAAAATCATTCCAACTTCCAACCGAAATGGGAATTACCGTATCGTAAGTATGCGAGGGCCTGACAATGGTTATGGGAAATGCATGTTCACGAAATACCTGATTCAAAAAGTTTTCGCAGGCAATTTTGTTGCGCGAATATTCCCAATACGGATTATAGAGCGGAGTGGACTCGGTAATTACCGGATGCCCACCCGGCTTTTGATATACCGAGGCCGAACTGATAAAAATATATTGCGCTGTTTTGTTGGCAAAAAGCCTAAAATCACGTTCAACATCGTCGGGTGTAAAGCCAATCCAATTCACCACCACATCCCATACAGCACCTTCAATCGCCTTATTTACTGACATTTCATCGTGATAATCGGCAATAATAGTTTTTACACCTTTAATTTTAACTGCTTGTTTTCCACGGTTTAAATGATACAAATCGATGCCCATTTCGATGGCCAGCCGGCTCGATGCCGAGCTGATATTACCCGTTCCGCCAATGTATAATACTTTCATATTTCATATTTAATAGTTAGAATTCGACTTAAATATAGGCTATTTATTGATTATTTATACGCATTCAGTCGGTTTGAATTTTTACAATAATTTGATCAAAAGAATTGCTTTAGGGCCAATTCAGCTTTGATTTTTTTATTGAAACTATTTGATCTGCCAAATTTCAATTGACTTCCAATCACTCCCCGAGTTATTCAGATACCTATTGGGAGGAGGTAAAATCATAATATTTTGAACGAAATTTCCTATCATTTCTTTGTCCAACAGAATGATTAAAACAGTATTGATATCGGGTACAAAATTAAAAAAAGCCGATACACTGTACCGGCTTCTCATTTTATGTTTTATAAAGCTAAGCTTTATTTCTCTTTCTATTTCGTCTGAAAATACCAAAGCCACCTGCTGCAAATAATGCCAAAGCAGCTAGGGGCGTAAAGGGAACCGAAGGCCCACCACCAAGATTTTGTAGGTTACTTGTACCTGCCATAGCAGTAGGAGTAAAAATATCGATATCGCCATCGCCATCTAAATCGACCAATAATGGAAAATGCATTGGCGACATTTGGCCTACTGGTAATGGAATATTTGAATTTTCAGTAAAACCACCACTACCATTATTTTCAAAATAATGGACAAAACCTGTGGCATCATTCAATGCACCTGGACTATATCCACCAGAAAGAGTGAAAGCAAATAAATCGACATCGCCATCACCATCCATATCGGCCATATTCAGGAAAACATCATTAGAGAGAAATGGAAAAGCATCACTATCAAGAGGATCACCTTGTCGTTTTTCGAATTCATGATTGCTTGATTGATAAAGTGTTGTTAATCCTTGACCACATTCAACAGTAAGAATATCTAAATCGCCATCGCCGTCAACATCGGCAAATTTAGCTTTATAACCACCCTGAATATAAAAACCACTGCCACTATTATCATTTATAAAATCGGAGGAGTTATATTCAAAACGACCTTCCGATGACAATCGTAAATGTTGAACATGCCCTGAGTTCGCTCCATCAATAAGAATTGCATCCAAAACACCATCGCCATCAAAATCGGCAATGTCGATACCTGTGCCATTATAAGCTGAATAGCTACAACCATTGAGAAAAAATGGATTATCAACACTGTTTGCAGTATAAACACCACCAACGTTTTTAAAATAGACAGGTTGCCTAGCGTTGTTTAACAAAATAGCATCAAGGTCGCCATCACCATCAATATCGGCAAAAACACCATCTAATACTTGAAAATCCGCAATTGCTGAAAAAGGGTTATCAGGCCATTCGCTATATGTTTGCGCATTTGCTGTGCTGCTAATTAAAGCAAAACACATGGCGGCACCAGCAATTTTGAGCGCATAACGTGGATTAATACTCGAAAGCTTTTCAAATAAGCGACGTAGTTTACTGACCAAACGGCCTTGATCTTTGTTCGAAAATTCCTGAAATTTCCCTGAATGTATCAACTGATCAATCTTAGCCGATAAGTTTTTGAATTTCAAGGCAATTGAATAGAAATTAGAACGTTTCTCGGAGAGTTGTAGATAATTTTTTTTCATATAAAATAAG
>DATERL010000039.1:0-7742 GCA_035271585.1 Prolixibacteraceae bacterium | reverse complement strand
ACATAGAACGCACCTTGAGAACCTTTCCCGCCGTAATTTGTGCAGGTAACGTAAAACTTTCCATCATTATATCGAATAGCTGGCGCATAATTCCCACCCGACGAGGAAGCTCCTATCAAAGGGCAATTATTTTTACTGTCGAGTGCATGGCCTATTAATTTCCAATTTATCATATCCCTACTATGGTAAATTGGCACTCCCGGAAAATATTCAAAAGTGGAAGTTGCCAAATAAAAATCATCACCAACCCTGCAAATACTAGGGTCAGGATTCATTCCAGAGATAATTGGATTACTGTATTTAGTTTCATTTGGAGCATTACATCCTTGCAGTAAAAATGCAAAAAATAGAAATGCAAAAATTTTAATTAATTTCATATTCTAATTATTATTATCGCGCCACTATAAAAGACTTTGTTTCAATACATTGATTGTTATTCGCAGAAATAAAATAGAACCCTTCGCTTAACGATGACACATCGACAATTAGCATATTGTTTCCGTCGCATTTAATCTGTAATGATTTAATTCGCATGCCTACCCTATCAAAAATATGGACTTGACAATTTTCGTCTATTTCTGAATTCAAACGAATTGAGAGTTGATTAGCCACCGGATTAGGATAGATTATCATTGTATTATTCAATCTATTAAAATCATTTTCACCAGTAATAGTAGCTACAGAAGGAATTAATACGGCTGTTGTTGAAAGTGCAGGAACGGTAATTGTGAAAGAGTTTGATTGTACATTAGCAGCTTTTTCTTTTAAAGCATTTTTGTCATGCGATTTAAAAGTTTCGTTGGCTGGCAATGAAGACAATTGCAAGGCTCGATATAAGCCATCTTCAATTGCGAAATCATTCAGGTTAACAGTTACATTTTGTTCAGCTTTCATATCTCTATTCACAACGATTACGGTAATGGAGTCTGCAGTTTCGTTAACTGTTGTATAAGCCGACACCGTTTTTTCGAGCGATGAAATACTTGAAACACTATAATCTCTTGCATATCGACTAAAAAGGTGCAACGATTCCCACATTCCTGTAAACCAATTCCATGGTGTAAAGTATTCAACTCCATTATTGGCAAACGTGCCAAGGTGTGTGGCATAAATAACTGAGGCAAGGTTTGGCTCGTCAGGGCCAGGGCTCCACTCGCTAAGTCCAAGTGTAATGCCATGGTTTTCGCCATAGTGCTTATCAAGCCACTCATTAATACGTAAGAATATATATTCTTTATTCTGCGCATTATCCCAACCACCATTAATGGTTTTTATACCATTTGCCCCAGGGTAAACGTAAGTTTTGTCGTAAAAAGCACGGTGGTTTTGAAGTGCATCCGAATTTGCAGGAGCATAGGGGTAATGATGGATGTCAAAAACATCAAGCACTCTAATACCCGAAGCCTTTTCTTCATCTGCACATCGTTTAATGAAATACTCCAACCAACAATAGTATTTCCCATCTATTTTTAAACTTTCTTCACCCCATTTAAACCATTGCCATTCGCTGGTAGTAACCGGACCACAAATTTTGATTTCGGGAAATAAGGTACGGGCTTTTTTAGCTATTTCGATATAATTAGCCATAAATTCAGACGCAGGTAACAGTCCATCCGACATTACATCATCGTGGGTTCCGTTCCACACATCCGCTTCGTTATCCATACTCCAGTATAGAAATTGTTTTTTATCTAACCCAATACCACTGGAGCCAAACCAATGATTCAAGATTCCAACTGTGGAATCGGCAGGCCATTTTTCGGTGTAAAGGTCAATGTCGCCTTCGACTAATGCCTTACCATTGGGATTGGCTTCGTTTGGAACGCCTCCACCAGCAAGGTTCTGACCCACTCCCTGCCACCAATTAGAATTATTGTAGCCCCAGTCGTTAAAATTATATTCGGTGCTAGATGCAACCCTTCCCAATAACTGAAAAGCCCACATAGCTTGCATTTCAGGATGGTCTTTAGCTATATCAAGTGATGTTTTATCCCAATTATTGGCGTAAACATTATTATACCAGTCGGGGTGGCTCGATATTTTTTTTCGCCAATTGTATTTTGTTGCATTATTACCACCGTTCATGCGTGCAAAACGCAACCCAGCATCTTTATAAAATTGAGCAGGCTGGTCAAATGTATTGTTACGCCCATAAATATAGGGTGATACTGCACGTTTGTTTTGATTTGCGTTAACGGTTATGGTCACATCCTGTGCAAAGGCATTTATCAATGAAATACACAATGCTATTACAAAAACATATTTTTTAATCATATTTTATGTTTGAATATTAAAGCCTCACCAAACTCAATAAGTAAACATCGTTTTCACGAATATCTAATTCTCTTATGAATACTTTCTTCTTGCCAACCTTTACGATATCAGCTATAAGCGGAGAACCATCGTTGATTTTTTTAAGCTTTTCAACCTGAATTTTTGAAAGCTGATTGGGTCGACCTAAATCATAATAATTTGTATAAACATCGTTGCAACGATATCCAACTTTATAAATTTCTAAGGCATAGTTGCCTTCAGGTACATCAGCAATAGCTATTTTAAGTTTCCCTTTTGACTTTGAAGGCAAATCGCGGATATAGTAAACTTGGTTATTCACCGAATCACCGGGATGGGTATGGGTGAAATCGTAGGCCAATACTTGAATATTCCCCTTTGAATCTTTGGTTGCCCATGACATTTTATCGTTATTGACCAATTCAATATTACCTAACTTATTAAGGAACTGGTAGGCATAAAAAACAGGTTTATTGATTCCCTGAGTATTCAACATCCCAAAACCGCCATGAAATGGAGTAAAGCGTGGAGCCGACTCTTCAAAAATATCGGTAAATACCCAATACGACATCGACTGAACCGCATCGCCAACCTGTTTGAGTTTTTGCAATACATAAGAAGCTTCGTGATAGCTATCGTGAATGGGATCCGATGGTGTATAAGAGGCGCTCCATTCGGTATAGTGCAATTCTAAATCGGGCATGGATGATGCTGCTATTTCTTTGCGCGATTGAAGCACATCGCCACTAACCGCAAATTCCTGAGGTGCTAATACTGTACCCGAATTTCCATGCTCATCGAGATAGCCTTGGTTAACTCCGTAAGAGTGAGTACTGATAAAATCTAAAGGCACTTTATTTTTCACACAGAAATCAATCATTTCGGTTTCCCATGCAGCACCAGCTGTACCGGGTCCACCTACCGGATAATCGGCATTTACTTTTTTAACTGCTCTGGCGCTGTATTCATATAATTTGAAATAATCGTCCATTGTTCCAGTCCAAAAACCAGGTGAAAGGTTGGGTTCGTTCCAAACTTCGAAATACCATTTTTCAACTTCGTCCTCGCCATAACGATCGGTAAAATGCTGTACTAAATTTTGAACTAATGCTCCCCACTTATTGTAATCTTTAGGAGGTGTTACGTTACCTTTCCACCAAAAAATAGTTTCCTCTCCGCTTGCCAATGCATTGGGCATAAAACCCAATTCAACAAAAGGTATCATGTCAATACTAAGTAAATAGTCGAACAATGCATCAACATACATATAGTTGTATTGCGCGTTTCCATTGCTATCTTCTTTGTAAACACCCATGTCATCGGTTAAAAGACCATGGAAACGAATGTAACGAAAACCGCATTCTTTTTTGACGTAGGCCAATTGCTCCTGCCAGTCGGCACGGAGTCCTTCGTTGGCGCGCCCGGCTCCCACGCATTCGTTGAACATGGTATTCAACGGGCCGTTTTCTTTACTAAAATTAATATTGATTACCCTTTCGTTGGTTTTCGAAGTTTGCGCCATAACCGGAGCAACTATAAAACAAACAGAAAGGATTAGGATCAAACGGGCTATTTTTATCATCAATTTATATTTTTAGGTTTAACTTTCATTACAAAGCTATATTCAATTGTTCTCATTCACCTTTCGAGAAATCTCTAAAATCTTTAAAATCCTATCATTATTATAAAATAATGCTTTAATGTTTACAAAGGGTATACATTTGAGTGAGTTCGCTTTGCCGAACTTTGTTAAATTTGCATATATTAGACCTTTAAAAACGGTTGAAAATATATACATTTGAATTTATGAATGTTACGAAGCTCATATTGGGATATATTTTATTCACTGTGCTATTCATTCAATCGCTGAACTGCTCTTCGGCCAACCAGGAACGTTACTTACATTTCACCGAAATTGACGGACTACCAAGAAACATTACCACCTGTTTGGCTCAGGATGAATATGGATATGTATGGATTGGGACAAATAATGGTATTGCCCAATACGATGGAAAAGATTTTAATTGTTATAGCGAATTATCTGGAATTGGGATTATTCACCTTCATTATGATTCAAAAAAAACGCTTTGGGTTGGGACCAATCAAGGTCTCTTTAAATACAATCGCATCACAGATTTTTTCGAGCTTGTTGTTGAAGGGTATATTTCAAAAATAGAAGAGGCCCACGGCACAATCTACTTTTTAATGGTGTCTGTCATTTATAAAATAGTTGATAATAAAGCTGTTAAAGTATTAGCTGAGGATGACATCTCGGATTTTTGTATTTCCAAAGAAGGTTTGTGGATAAGCAAAAGCTATGATGGCGTATTTCTTTACAATCATCAAAACGATATTAAAACAGTAAGCTCGTCTTATTTAAAAAATAAACCAGCAGCCCAGCTATGCAAAATCGACGATAAACTTTTCGTTAGCCTATTTAATGGACAAGTGTTTACCATTGCAGAAAATGGCCTTATTAATGAAGTGAACATCAATAACCACTTCTTTTTGAAAAAGATAACAAAGGTTGGAAATGAAATTTGGATGGCAACCGATGGTAACGGAATCATAATTTTAGATAATGAACTTAAATTTTCAAGAATACTGGGAAGAAACAAAAGCTCAAATGAATCGATTAATAGTAATAGCATCTACGATATACTTATCGGTAAGAACAATGAAATTTGGCTGGCAAGTTTTGGAGCAGGCTTAACCTGTATGCTGCCCGACAACCTTTTATTCCAAAACATTTTACCTGAAAAGGGGAATAAAAACTCTTTGGTAGCTAACGAAGGGGTTTCTGTTTTTGTGAAAGGACCGCTGAGCTATTTTGGAACAAATTATGGCTTTTCGGAATGGGACAAAGATTCAAAACAATTCGTAAACCTTTCGAGCGAAAAATTAAGGTCTGAATTGAATGGCACAAAAGTTACAGCAATGAGTGTTGATAGCGACCAGAATATTTGGATAGGTACTTACGATGGGCTTTTAGGAAAATACAATTCTAACTATCAACTTATAAAAAAGTATCACCCGTGCAGCAACGAAGCCAATGAGATGCAACAAATTGTTGGTTTAGAAGACGTCAGCAATAACAATATGATTATACTCACTCAATTTCATTCTCAAATACTTTTAAATTTTGACAAAAGCACCGAAACAGCCACCACATTTGAATTATACAACAAAGGCAGTAACATCACCTATTGTTTGCTGAATTCGTTAAGAAGAAATCAACAAGGCGAACTATTGGCGGTAATCTCAAATATGGGATTATTTAATGTTAACTGGAACGACAATGTGCTGGAAAACAAATTAACTCAATTGAACGCTAAACTCAATTGCACAATAACCGATTTTTACCAGGATAGAACTGGTAATTACTGGATTACTTCCTCTTCGGACGGGCTAATTGTTGCATCGCCCGATGGCAATTTCATTAAAAAATGGTCGGTTAAAAATGGACTGCCTTCAAACACAATGCTGAGAATCGAATCGACCGATGACCGTTATTTATGGATTAGCACCATTTCGGGTATTTGCCGATTCGACACAAAAACATCGGAAATAATGAATTTCAACCACAGAGATGGACTACCGGCTAATGAATTTCATGGAATGGCCTCAGCTTCATTGCCCGATGGTAGAATTGCATTTGGCTCATTGGCAGGCTTTACCATCATTGACCCTTCTAAACTTTTTATCGACACAACTTACACCGAAGTTATAATTTCAGACATTACCTTTCAGAACCAAAGCATCAGGAACCCGCTAAAAAAACAGTTTTTGACAGAGCCCTTGGAAGAAACTAAGAAAATAACTCTTCCCTATGATAAAAATTCATTCTCGATTCATTTTTTCACTAAACATAAAAACCTCTCGAAATATAACAATTACAAATATAGGCTTGTAGGATTAGAAGAAAACTGGACTTATCAGGGAGAAACAAATTTCACCACCTACACCAATTTATCATCGGGCACTTATACCTTTGAAATTAAAAGCGCCGATAAAAGCCAGACATCAACCACAACAAAATTAACCATAAATATTAAAGCACCATGGTACCTAAGCTGGTATGCTTACTTAACTTACATCATTTTATTTTCCATCATATTGTACCTGTCTATTTATGCCTTTCTGAAAAGGTTCGAGTTATTTAAAGAAAAAGAAATAGCTGAAATAAGAATCCAAAAGGAGCATGAACTCACTGAAAAGAAACTGGCCTTTTTTACTAATATATCACACGACTTAAAGACTCCCTTAACCCTTATTGACGGACCAGTAAATGATTTGTTGAATACTGAAAACCTTACTGAGGAACAAACAAACAAGCTGCAAATTATTAAAAGAAACTCGAAACGACTGTATAAATTAATTACTGATTTAATTGACTTTAGGCTAATAACTCAAAACCAAAATGCTTTAGAAGTTAGTGAAACCGTTATAAATGAAGTGATAAAAGATTGCTTTGAAGCTTTTAAAGAAGAATGTGAAAAAGAATCAATTAAGTTGAAATATAAAGCAGTTGACAACTTAGTTGGTTTTATAGACCTATCTATAATTGAAAAAATATTATGGAACCTTTTATCAAATGCGCTAAAATTCTCTAACAACGAAGGTGTTATTTCCATTGAATTAGAAGAAATGGCCATTGAAGGCAGAAAGAACCTTCAACTTAAGGTAAGCGACAATGGCATTGGAATATCAGCAATAGATAGGAGCAAAATTTTTGACCGTTTTTATAAAGCCCATGATTCAAAAAAACGCAATCAACAAGGCACCGGAATTGGTCTTTCGATAGTGAAAGAGCTGGTTGAAATTCACCATGGAAAAATTAGTGTGGATTCAAATCTCGGAGAAGGAACCACTTTCACCATTCTTATTCCTATTAATAAAGAAAGCTACACTGAAAATGAAATAATAATTAAATATAAAATATCAGCAACAGACGAGCTTAAACCTAGCGAAAAAATATTAAGCAACTCAAAGAAAAAACGCTATAATTTGCCTGGTATTTTAGTAGTAGAAGACGACAGAGAGCTGAGGGATTATTTAGCTGGGCATTTTGAAAAGAATTTCAAAGTTTATACAGCAGCAGATGGCTTCGACGGATTAAAATTAGCGAAAGAGATAAATCTCGATATCATTTTAACCGATGTTCAAATGCCAAACATGAATGGTTATGATTTTTGTAAGGAGATAAGGCTAAATTTCGAAACTTCGCACATCCCCATTGTGATGGTTACAGCCAACAAAACAATCAATCAACAAATTGAAGGATTATCAACTGGAGCTGATATTTACCTGACCAAACCATTCGATATTAAACTGCTCGATGCGCAAATATACTCATTATTGGAAAACCGAAAAGCATTGAGGAATAAGTTTTATGGAATTGAAACACTGGATAATCTTGAAGATATTTTACCGCAAAAAGACATCGATTT
>DATERL010000038.1:0-10432 GCA_035271585.1 Prolixibacteraceae bacterium | reverse complement strand
CCCTTGGTACAATGGCCGAATTAATCAAACTTTTATTGCATTGCCCGGCCTTTCGGTGGCCATGGACGATTCAAGCTTAATTAAACGAATATTAAAAACCAATATTTTGAGGTTGCGCAATGGATTGTTCCCTACGAAATGGGGCATGTTCAACATCGATTACCAAACCGCAGATACTTCATTATGGTTTTTTTGGACATTGCAAAACTTGATCGACGATTTGGGGGGACCGCTGGCTGTTTGGCGAAATTATAAAAAGTACTTATTCGAAATATTATATGCTTATAAAAAGGGAACCGATTACAATATTCATTTGAACAACGATGGGCTTATCGATGCTGAAACAACCGATATCGCACTTACATGGATGAATGCCTACGTTGAAGGTATTCCCGTTACGCCGCGATATGGCTCCCCAGTTGAAATTAACGCTTTATGGTATAATGCTGTTTGTTTCGCGCTTGAATTGGCCGGTAAAGCCGGAGATAAAAGTTTTGTGACCGAATGGACACCAATTGCCGAGAAATCGGGCAAAGCATTTGTTGAAAATTTTTGGAGCGACGAAAAACAATACTTGGCAGATTGTGTAAACAATGGAGTACTCGATTGGACGGTTAGGCCGAACCAAGTGATTGCTGTTGCGCTTAAGTATTCGCCTTTAACTAATGAAATGAAAAAGGCCGTACTCAGTTTAGCCAAAAATGAATTACTCACGCCTAAAGGATTGAGAACTTTATCGCCACGGGATTTACTGTATCGGGGTGTTTATGAGGGGAACGAAACACAACGTGAAGAAGCCATTCATCAAGGTTCGGTATTTCCTTGGCTCATTGGTTCCTATATTGAAGGATATTTGAAAATTCATAAGGAGGGAGGATTGTCCCATGTTAAAAACTTGTTTGAAGGTTTCGAAGAAGAAATGACCAACGGTTGTATAGGTTCAATTTCTGAGTTATACAATGGTAATCCGCCACATAACGGTAAGGCAGCTATTTCGCAAGCCTGTAACATTGGCGAGATATTGAGGGCTTTCAATATTGTTTACAATATGTGAGTTATTACACGATCCAATATTTAGGCGCTTGAAACTTTTTATTGTTGAATCGAATAATAGTTTAATGCACAAATAATTAGTTTATAATCACCATAATAAATAGTCAGTTTTAAATAATTAGTTTATTGGTTTCTAAATTGAAAAATATAAACGAATGAAGGTATTGATGTTCGGGTGGGAGTTTCCTCCTCACATATCGGGAGGTTTAGGTACGGCGTGTTTTGGTTTAACCAAGGGACTCTCGAGCTTTGCCGATATGGAGGTGCTGTTTGTGGTGCCCAAAGCGCATGGCGACGAAGATCAAAGTGCCATTAAGCTAATAGGGGCCAATGAAATATCATTAACTAAAAAACAAATAAAATTTGCTGATAAACAGCACAATATTGATGTTATCGAAGTCGAATCGTTTATCGTCCCTTATACCGATCCCGAGGAATTTTGGAAATTATCCAGTATCCGACGTACCGAAAAAACCCGTTTTGTTGAAACGGACGATCAGGGGAAAATTAATTTCTCGGGGAAATATGGCAATAACTTAATCGACGAAATTTATAATTATGCCATTGTAGCCGAAAATATTGCTCGTCATAACGAGTTTGATGTAATACATGCTCACGATTGGCTGACTTATCCTGCGGGGATTGCCGCAAAGCGTATTTCGGGCAAGCCCTTGGTTATTCATGTTCATGCAACCGATTTTGATCGCGGTGGCGGAAACGTTAACCCAAAAGTTTATGCCATTGAACGCGAAGGCATGGAGGTGGCCGATAAAATTATAACCGTTAGCAACCTTACTCGAGGTATTGTAATCGAGAAGTATGGCATTTCTCCCTCAAAAGTTACGACCATTTATAATGCTGTTGAACCGCTTACAGATATCAATAAATTGGCGCTTAAAAAGGGTATAAACGAAAAAATTGTTACGTTTTTAGGGCGAATTACCATGCAAAAGGGCCCCGAATACTTTATCGAGGCGGCTTATCAGGTTTTAAAACGCGATAAAAATGTGCGTTTTGTGATGGCCGGGAGTGGCGATATGATGAACGCTATGGTGCGGCGAGCCGCTCAACTGGGTATTACCAATCATTTTCATTTTACCGGTTTTTTGAAAGGCGACGAGGTTTTTCAAATGTTTAAAATGAGCGATGTGTATGTAATGCCATCTATTTCGGAACCTTTTGGTATTTCGCCACTCGAAGCCATGCAAAGCGATGTGCCCGTTATTATTTCAAAACAGTCGGGGGTGTCCGAAATATTAACCCATGCCATTAAAATCGATTTTTGGGACATTAATGCCATGGCTGATGCTATTCACGCCTTGATAAAATATCCGGCGCTTGCGCATACTTTTCAGAAATATGCCAGAACCGAAGTTGATAGTTTGCAATGGCAAAATTCAGCAAAACTTGTGCGTAACCTTTATATAAATGCCATTAATGAAACAACATGAAAATAACAAACATAAAATGCAGGTGAACATGCACTTGCAGGAAAAATTAAGATATGGTTCGGCAGTGCCGATTTACGAATATGAGTGCTCTCTTTTAATTATTGAAGGGGCTATGTGAACTATTCTTTAAACTATTTACGAATGAAAACAATCTGTCTCTATTTTCAACTACACCAGCCTTTTAGGTTCAGGAATTATCGTTTTTTCGACATTGGAAACGATTCTTACTATTACGACGATTATGCGAATGAAACCTTTTTACGTAAAATTGCCGATAACTGTTATTTGCCGGCCAATAAAGTGTTGCTTGACACCATAATTAAAAGTAAAGGGAAGTTTAAAATATCCTTTTCTTTATCGGGAATTGCTCTTGAGCAATTTAAAATGTACGCTCCCGAGGTTATTGAGTCGTTTCAAGCGCTGAACGAAACAGGTTGTGTTGAGTTTTTATCCGAAACCTATTCACACAGCTTGGTGGCGCTGAAAAGTAAAGTGCTTTTTCAAGAACAAATCGAAAAACACGACCTATTAATTGAAAAATATTTTGGTAAAAAACCTACGGTATTTCGAAATACCGAATTGGTCTATTCCGACGAAATAGGTAAAATGATTGCTGATTTAGGTTTTACAGGAATTTTGGCCGAGGGAGCCAAGCATGTTTTGGGTTGGAAAAGCCCAAACTTTGTTTACACCAATGCCATAAATCCTAGGTTGAAAGTTTTAATGCGTAACTTCAAATTAAGCGACGATATATCGTTTCGATTTTCAAATAAAGGGTGGAACGAATACCCGCTAACAGCCCATAAATTTGTATCGTGGCTCAATCAAATCAATAAAAATGACGAAGTTATCAATCTCTTTATGGATTACGAAACTTTTGGCGAACATCAAAAAGCCGAGACCGGAATATTTAATTTTTTGACTGAAATGCCTGCCGAAGTGTTAAAACATAAGCTGCTGGGCTTTAGTACGCCTTCCGAAATTATTAACGAACGGCAACCTATTTCGGCTGTTCATGTGCCGAGTCCTACTTCGTGGGCCGACGAAGAACGTGATCTTTCAGCTTGGTTGGGAAACGAGTTACAGGAAGAAGCGTTCAATAAATTATATGATTTGACCGAAAGAGTATCACGCTGTCACGATCGGAAAATCTTAAGAGATTGGGATTATCTGCAAATTAGTGATCACTTTTATTATATGTGTACTAAATTCTTTTCCGATGGCGAAGTACATAAGTATTTTAATCCCTATGATTCACCCTACGAGGCTTTTATTAACTATATGAATGTACTTTCTGATTTTACGCTTAGGTTAGATCGGGTGGTGCCTTCGTGCGAAAAGGATCATAAAATTGCCACCTTACAAAAAACCATTGTTGATAAAAATGAGAAAATAAAAATGCTTGAATTGGAAAACAAAAAATTAGCCATCAAAAAGAAAACATCATTGGTAAAAAAGGTTACCTCCAAGGGTAATGACAATGCTTAATAAGTTAAGTAGAAAACCTCTTTCTTAATACATTGTGAAAAATGATGCTTATTTGACAACAATTGACCATTTGAGGTCGATATTTCAAAAAATATTGTTCTTTTTGTATTAATGTTTTTAATTGCCAATTACACAATACGTCTTAAAAAAAAATATTGAAATGAGTGAAGGAAATGCGTTAATTACCAAAGCATACAACAACCCGTCATGGCGCAAATTAATTGTTGAATCGAATATTCCCGAGAGTTTAAATTCGCTGAAAGATATTGCTAAAAATATTTGGTGGAGTTGGAACACCAAAGCACGTGAATTATTTGAATTTATTGATCCCGAAATTTGGGAGGAATCGGCTCACAACCCGCTTTTGCTGCTCGATAGAATTAGCTATAGCCGTTATTTGGAATTGTCAAAAGACGAAGAGTTCAAATATAAACTCGAATGGGTACACAGCGAACTGAAAAATTATCTCGAAGAACGTGCCAATGTTGAAGGCGACAAAATTGCCTACTTTAGTATGGAGTATGGTTTGCACGATAGTTTGAAGATTTTTTCAGGTGGCTTAGGCATTTTAGCCGGCGATTACCTTAAAGAAGCCAGCGATTCAAAAGTAAACCTAGTTGGTGTTGGCTTGTTGTACCGTTATGGCTATTTCAAGCAAACATTGAGCAACCATGGAGAGCAAATTGCAACTTACGAAGCTGAGGAATTTGCCAAAATACCGGTTTCTCCGGTTATGATAGACGACGAGTGGTTAAAAGTTGAAGTAGAATATCCGGGTCGGAAATTGCATGCCAGAGTTTGGCAAGTTGATGTAGGCAGCATTAAACTCTACTTGCTCGATGCTGATAATGATGAAAATAGTGATGCCGATCGTGCCGTAACTCACCATTTGTATGGTGGCGATAACGAAAACCGACTTAAACAAGAAATATTATTGGGCTTTGGTGGCATTAAGGCACTAAAAGCGCTTAACTATAATGCCGATGTTTACCATTGTAACGAAGGGCATTCTGCATTTATCGGCCTCGAAAGGTTGAAAGATTTTATTGCCGATCAAAAATTAACCCTGGCCGAAGCGCTTGAGTTGGTGAAAGCTTCGACGCTTTTTACAACCCACACACCGGTGCCTGCTGGTCACGACTCGTTCCATGTCGATATGTTGAAGCTTTACCTGAATCAATTTCCCGAAAGGATTCACCTTAATTGGGACGAATTTATTCAGTTGGGTAAATCAAATCCTTCCGAGGATCATTTTAATATGAGCTATTTGGCTTCAAGCCTATCTCAAAATATTAATGGGGTAAGTATGTTGCATGGCGATGTTAGTAAAGAAATTTTGAAGCATTTGTACCCAGGGTATTTCCCCGAGGAGTTACATATTTGCTATGTTACCAATGGTGTACACTATTCAACATGGGCTGCAAAAGAATGGAAAGAATTGCATAAGAAGTATTTTGGTGACAGTTTTCCTGAAACTCAAAGCGACGTTTCAGTTTGGAAAAAAATCCATAATGTTCCCGATCAAGAAATTCTTGATTTGAAGCATAATCTGAAAGTTAAGTTGATCGATTATATTAAACAACGGTTTTCCGACAACTGGATTAAACGCAACGAAAACCCAAAATTAATCACCGAAGCTTTAACCAAGTTAAATCCTAACGCCCTTACAATTGGTTTTGCCAGGCGGTTTGCAACTTATAAACGTGCTCATTTGCTGTTTAAAAATCTCGACCGACTCAGTAAGATCGTTAACAATCCGAATTATCCGGTGCAGTTTATTTTTGCCGGAAAAGCTCACCCCGCCGATGGTGGAGGGCAAGGGCTGATTAAACACATAGTTGAAATTTCGAAACGCCCCGAGTTTATCGGAAAAATAATGTTTATTCAAAATTACGACATGAACCTGGCTAAAATGATGTTGCAAGGTGTTGATGTTTGGATGAACACACCTACGCGACCCCTCGAAGCATCGGGGACAAGTGGCGAAAAAGGTGTTATGAATGGAACCATGCACTTTTCGGTGCTCGATGGTTGGTGGGTCGAAGGTTACAAACAAGATGCCGGATGGGCTTTAGCTCAAGAGCGTTCGTTCGATGTTCAGGAGTTTCAAGATGAGTTGGATGCTGAAACCATTTACAATATTCTTGAGCAAGAAATTGTCCCAGCCTACTACAATAAAAATAAAAAAGGAATATCGAATATATGGGCTTCGTATGTAAAAAATACCATTTCGGAGGTTGCTCCAAATTTTACCATGCGCCGCCAGGTTAACGATTATATCGAACGTCTTTATAAACCTCAGGCCACCAGGTATTCGCTTTTAAAAGCTGATAACAACAAAGTGGCCAAAGAAATTGTAGTTTGGAAAGAAAAAGTAGCTTCGAAATGGGATGGTATTAAAATGATCGAATCTCTTGTGGAAGATGGTATTGATAATACCTACAAGATTGGAGATTCTCATCCTGCTAAGGTTCAGCTTAAGCTAAACGGGCTCGATGCCAGCGAAGTAGGAGTTGAGGTTGTGATTACAGAAAAGCACGAGGAAAAAGAAAGATTTGTAGAACGCCACGAGTTCAGTGTTGAAAAAGTAGAAGGAGACATTGCTCATTATCAGTTGGAACTAACCATTATGAATCCGGGTAGTTACAACTATGGAATACGTGTATTCCCTAAAAATAGTCTTTTGCCACACCGCTTCGACTTTAAATACTTGCATTGGATTTAGTGCTTAAATAAATATCCAGCTCAATAATAAACGTTGACAGTTTATTTGAACAGATATTCAAAAATTATTAAACCGTTTGGAGATTAACCTTCAAACGTTTTTTTTTTTTCTAAAAGGTCTTAATACTAGTATATTATTGAATATGCCCTTCGTTCTTTTCTTTTTTTACAATGCAAAAGTGGCCCTTTGGTGTGCTCTGCTTTTATTGTTTACTAAAATATCCTTTCCGAGTTTAATGTTAAAAAAATGATAAATGTCAATTATCTATTTTTGTCAATATTTTAAAGTTCCTTATTAATGCTAATATTGTCTTTTAATGGTATAATGGAAAAAGTTTTTTCATGAAACATGTTTTAAACTTTTAACCAAAACTCACCAAGTGAAAACATTAATTATATCGTATTATGAACAGTAATTTTGAACTTGCCTTAGAGTTGTTAGGTGTTGGGATGCTCACCGTTTTTATCATTCTCTTTTTAGTGGTTATTATTGGGAGTGTGATTATTAAAATAGTCAACAGATTTATGCCCGATACACAGGTGCTTGCGCCAAAAGTTGACCGGGCTATTTCCGCAGCAATCGATCCACGTAAAGTTAGTGCCATTGTTGCCGCTGTACAAGCTGTTACCAATGGAAAAGGTAAAGTTGAGAACATCGAAAAAGTCTAAATCAAAAGTTGATAACCAATAAAAAATCTTATAATATGGAAAAACGTAAAGTAAAATTTTCGTTAGTTTATCGTGATATGTGGCAATCGTCTGGTAAATATTTACCGCGAGTTGACCAATTAGTAAAAGTAGCACCTGCCATTATAGAAATGGGATGTTTTGCCCGTGTAGAAACTAATGGTGGTGGTTTTGAACAAATAAACCTTCTCTTTGGAGAAAACCCAAATAACGCAGTACGTCAGTGGTCCAAACCTTTTAACGAGGCAGGAATACAAACTCATATGCTCGACCGTTCGTTAAATGCTTTGCGTATGAGCCCGGTACCGGCCGATGTGCGTAAATTAATGTACAAGGTTAAAAAAGCACAGGGTACTGATATTACTCGCCCTTTTTGTGGCTTAAACGATGCACGCAATATTCTCGATTCAATAAAATATGCTAAAGCAGCAGGCATGATTGCCCAAGCAGCTTTAAGCCTTACTTATTCGAAAGTCCATACTGTAGAGTCCTACGTTGAATTGGCCGATACCTTAATCAAAGGTGGCGCCGACGAAATTTGCTTGAAGGATATGGCCGGAATTGGTCGCCCCGCGTGGTTGGCTAAAATTGTTACTGGCATTAAACAGAAACACCCCAATATTCCTTTGCAATATCACTCACATGCAGGTCCAGGTTTTGCAATGGCTTCAATTTTAGAGGTTTGTCGTGCGGGTGTTGAGTATGTTGATGTTGCCATGGAACCACTTTCATGGGGGACAGGCCATGTCGATGTTTTGGCAGTTCAAGCCATGTTAAAAGATGCAGGTTTTGATGTGCCCGAAATTAATATGGATGCTTACATGAAAGTGCGTAGCCTTACGCAAAGCTTTATCGACGATTTCTTAGGTTATTATATCGACAATAAAAACCGTTACATGAATTCGTTATTGATAGGATCCGGCTTACCTGGTGGTATGATGGGGTCATTGATGGCCGACCTTTCAAGTAACCTCGATAGCATAAACAAGTGGAAAGTGAAAAACAATAAACCTGAACTTACTCAGGACGATTTGTTGGTAAAACTATTTAACGAAGTAGAATATATATGGCCAATGGTTGGTTATCCACCATTAGTAACTCCATACAGCCAATACGTTAAAAACCTTGCATTAATGAATGTGATGCAAATGGAAAGAGGCAAAGCGCGTTGGGGAATGATTGCCGACGATATATGGGATATGTTAATGGGCAAAGGTGGAAAACTTCCCGGCGAACTTCATCCCGATATTCTGAAATTGGCTAAAGCTGCGGGTAAAGAGCAGTTTACTGCACATCCACAAAGCGTAGTTGAAGATGCACTTCCTAAATTCCGCAAAGAAATGGAAGATAATGGTTGGGATTTTGGCCTCGACGACGAAGAGTTGTTTGAATTGGCCATGCACCCGCAACAATATCGTGCTTACAAATCGGGCGATGCTAAAAGAGACTTCGAAGAAGATTTAGCCAAGCGCAAAAGCGAAGGCGCCGGTTTAATGGCCAAGTCGACTCCCGCAGTTCAAACATCATTGCCTGACGGTAACATGCCAACTACAATGAATGTGAATGTGAATGGTGAAAATTTTAAAGTAACTGTATCGTATGGCGAAGCCAATGGTAGTGTAGTTGGAAATTCATCAACATCGGTTTCGGCAGCGCCTGTTGCTTCAGGTAATATGCAAGAAGTTCAGTCGCCTTTGGAAGGAAAATTTTACTTAACTAAAAATACTTCCGAAACTGCCATAAAAGTTGGCGATATGATTAAGGAAGGTGATTTAATTGGTTATGTAGAAGCCATGAAAACATTTAATGCCATCAGATCCGATAAAGCTGGTAAAGTAGCTCAAATACTTAAAAGCGTTGGTGAAGATGTTGAAGAAGATGAGGTATTAGTATTGATTGGATAGAAGACATGGAAATTTTAAGAAAATTATATGAAATGACTGCCTTTGGCAACCTGATTGCTAATCCGGGATCACTTTTGATGCTGGCAATAGCAGTTTTGTTGCTTTATTTAGGTATTCGGAAACAATACGAACCATTACTTTTGATTCCAATTGCTTTTGGTGTCATATTGGCCAACCTACCAGGTGGACAAATGGATGTGGTTCCTGGAGAAATGATTGAACTTGGAAATGATCGGTATATGAACTTGTTCGAAATTGCCCATGAATATGGCATTATGAACTTTTTGTACTATTCATTAATCAAAACTGGCTTATTGCCTCCAATTATATTTATGGGTGTTGGCGCTTTGACCGATTTTGGTCCCATGTTGCGAAACCTAAGGTTGAGTTTGTTTGGTGCCGCAGCACAGCTGGGTATTTTTTCAATGTTATTGGTGGCCATTGCTGTTGGTTTTACACCACAGGAAGCAGGTTCGTTAGCAATTATTGGTGGTGCCGATGGCCCAACAGCCATTTATACTACCATTAAATTGGCTCCCCATTTACTGGGGCCAATTGCTATTGCTGCCTATTCATACATGTCGTTGGTCCCAGTTATTATACCGTTGGTTGTAAGATTAACTTGTAGCGAAAAAGAACTGAGGATAAACATGAAGGAAATGGATAGGTTGTATCCACCAAAACATAAGATCAAAAACCTTAGGGCTGTAAAAATTGCTTTCCCAATTGTACTAGGCATTGTAATTGCCTTTTTTGTGCCTTCGTCGGTTCCCCTACTTGGGATGCTGCTGTTTGGTAACCTGGTGAAAGAGGTTGGCGTTAACACGCTTCGACTAAGTGATGCCGCCAGTGGTCCTATTATGAATGCTGCCACTATATTTTTAGGATTAACCGTTGGTGCTACCATGACATCAAAAGTTTTCCTCGATCCTAAAACTATTGGGATTATTATTGGAGGCTTCTTTGCGTTTGCCATTTCGGTTTTTGGTGGAATTGCCTTTGTAAAACTCTATAATGTATTTAGCAAAAAGAAGATTAATCCGTTAATTGGAGCTACAGGTTTAAGCGCTGTGCCAATGGCCTCGCGCGTTGCTAACGAGATAGCTATAAAATACGATACTCAAA
>DATERL010000037.1:0-13985 GCA_035271585.1 Prolixibacteraceae bacterium | reverse complement strand
GGTTTCAACAACTCCAATTTCTTCTGAGGATGCTAGTATTTCTAACTTCTCCGATAAGCTCCATCTCTTGTATTTCATTTCTCAAAGGTATTGTTTGAAATCTAGAATAACGCTCCGAACTTATTGGGGGCTAAAGTAGTTGGATAGGCTATCCCAACTCCCATTTTTGCATAAACGTTGAGCCTTAAAAAACCTTTCGCCCAAGAGCTGAAGTTGATGAAGTTATATTTAGTGTATAAGATGAGGTTGGTAATGTCGGAGTCGTAGTAAATTGAATAGGGTTGAAACTTGCTTGTTTCGTTGTTAAATTGATGGTGCAACATTAACCAGTTTACGTTGGACGGATTATCTTTGTAGCCTTTGTATGATGAATAGCCAAATTCAACACCAAGATCGATTTGATCCCATACCATTTTTCCTATCTGTATATTAATCCCCCAATCCGATAGGTTATTCATTTCATTGGTTGAACCACTAAAATTGGTGTGTACTTCGCTTAATAATGCTGTTTGGCCAACCTGCAATGATATATTCCAGTTGGTACCAAAATTTTTTTCTTCTACAACCCAGCCTTGTCCAAAGGTTTTCATTACTGAAAACAATAATAACCCTATAATTATTAATCCGTACTTCAAAATAGCCTCTCTTCCCCTTCTCCCCCAGAGCCTTATTAATTAATAAAGTGGTTTAAGTAAACAATAGATCGTTAGTCCCGATGATTTTCGGGATTAGATATTAGTATTGAGACAAAATATAGAACGCTAGTATTCAATTGTTTAACGAAACAGCTGAGTGATTCGTAAGGTGCTGTACGTTAATTACTTATAAAAATTTAACGAACTATTGAGTAAATGTAACTATTTATTAGCGTATCAAATGCGAATGTGAGATTAAATTAATCATCACTTATCTTCAATAATAAAAAGTCAATAATAAATTACTTAATACGTAGTTATTGTTTTTTTACCGCTGATGCGTCAACAATTTTATATAATTTATCGGCTTTTCGTATTTTTTGGTCAATAGCAATCGAGCACCGGTCGCCTTTAACTGCTTGTTTAACTGGCTCTAGGTCAACCCTTATTTCTTTAATCTTAGCTTCAATTACTCCGGTGGTAGGGCCAGTAATTAAAATC
Organism: Prolixibacteraceae bacterium; assembly: GCA_035271585.1. GTDB lineage: Bacteria > Bacteroidota > Bacteroidia > Bacteroidales > Prolixibacteraceae > Roseimarinus. Next base: position 12,849 of record DATERL010000037.1, on the reverse strand, counting down.
TGGTCGCCTACGTTAAGAGGCTGGGTTTCGATCTTAAATTCAGCAACTTTTATATTCGAGTAATAATTAAGGCCTTTACCTATGTATATTTTACGTTTGCTGGCCTGCGAGCCATAGTTGTGACTCCACTCGCCCAGGCGTTGCCCAAGGTAATAACCATCCCAAAATCCGCGATTGAACACAGTTGACAGTTTTTGATCCCAAACCGTAATTTTTTCCTCGGTGAAACTGTTGTCTTGGTATGCTTCAACTGCTTCGCGATAACACTCGGTAACTGTTTTTACATATTCGGGAGCCCGTGCCCTGCCTTCAATTTTTAAAATTGAAACCCCAGTATCGAGCATTTTGTTTAAAAAGTGGATGGTTTTTAGGTCTTTAGGCGACATGATGTACTCGTTGTCGATTTCGAGTTCCTTGCCTGTTTCAATATCGGTTACACGATACGCACGCCGGCACATTTGCATACATGCACCTCGGTTGGCCGAGGCATTCATTTCGTGAAGGCTGAGGTAGCATTTACCAGATGTGGCCATGCACAAAGCGCCATGTACAAACATTTCGAGTTTAACCAGCTCGCCCGATGGACCTTTAATTTGTTGTTCTTTAATTTGATGGTTAATTTCCCAAACCCGTCCAAGGTTCATTTCTCGCGCCAACACCATTACATCGGCAAACTGAGCGTAAAATTTTACCGCTTCGATATTGGTAATGTTGAGCTGGGTTGAAATGTGCACTTCAACCCCCAAGCGGCGGGCAACCATTATTGCGGCCATGTCGGAGGCGATAATTGCGCTTACCTTGGCTTTTTTAGCGGCGGCAATCACTTCTTCCAGTTTATCGAGTTCGTTGTCGAAAATTACGATATTGACCGTTAAATACGATTTTATGTTGTTTTCGGTAGCAATTGTGGCAATTTTTTCGAGGTCGTCAAGGGTGAAGTTGTTCGATGAGCGTGCTCTCATATTCAACTTTTCGACCCCAAAGTATATCGAACCTGCTCCAGCCTGAATGGCAGCCTGTAACGATTCGTAAGAACCTACAGGCGACATGATCTCTATTTTATTAAAATCCATCTTCTTCGTTTATAATCGGCTGTAAAAATAGATATTTTTGTCGTTTATTTTGATGATTATCTGCCTCTGTGGTTTTTTTAGAAAAGTAGGGTGGCTTATGAGCTTGTGTTTTTATTCAAAACGAATAATTATCAGTTTGAAAATTAATTTTTTCTCGTTGTTGGAGTATTCAAGATTACAACATTCAGGATTAAGGCTATTTTATTTAGAACCCGGCTTTTGTTGCGCTAAAAAAATATTGAACTGGGAAATAAGGTCAATTGCAAAAAGAAACCAGCCGAAGCTGGTTTCTACTATTTCTTGTTCAGGTTCTTTAAAAACAATTCCAGGGCCATGGTCATTGACGGGGCTTCGGGATTGGGTGCTTGAATGTCGAGTCTTAGTCCGGCTTCTTTCACCGCTTGAGCTGTTGTTGGTCCAAACGATGCAATTTTTATTTCATTTTGTTGAAATTCGGGAAAGTTTTTAAATAACGACGTGATTCCCGATGGACTGTAAAAAACTAAGATGTCGTAGTTAACCTCTTTAATATCGGAGAGATCGCTACTAATGGTACGATAAAGAATTGCCTTGGTGTAAATAACTCCCTTAGAGTCAAGCATTTCGGGTATTTCTTGTTTGTGGATATGAGAAAGTGGAACGAGGTATTTTTCGTCCATGTGCTTTTTCATGATATCTACAAGTTCTGAAAATTTACCGTCACCGTAAAAAATCTTCCTTTTACGGTAAACAATGTACTTTTGCAGATAAAAAGCAGTTGCTTCCGAAATACAGAAATATTTGAACGATTCGGGAACAACAATTCGCATTTCGCTACAAATACGGAAAAAGTGATCGATGGCAGTACGGCTGGTAAAAATTACAGCAGTATGATCCAGAATATTTATCCGTGTTTGGCGGAACTCTTTGGACGAAACACCTTCAACTTGAATGAAAGATCTAAAGTCAACTTTAACATTATTTCTCTCTGCAAATTCAAAATAAGGTGATTTGGTCGATGAGGGCTCTGGCTGGGAAACAAGTATTCTTTTTATTTTCAAAACCTAATTTTTTACAAGGTTCTACAATAATTAAAAGCTAACTCAAAACTTTCCATACGATGAAAATTGGTAAAATTTCGAGGGTACAAAGGTATAAAATCAAATAATATATTGAAAAATCTTTCTTAGCAATTATTTTAATACCACTAAAAAGCCCGTTGGCTGTGAAAAATAGAATGATTAACACCCCCAATATTACCCCTGCAACATGCCAATTACCCTCCAAAAAATATAGTATTATTGTTAAAGGAAGTAAGAAAATCCCCATTACTCGGTAGCTGTTCATATTGTAAAAAATAAATTCGTTGGTCTCGTTTTGAGCATTAAAAAGAAAACCGGTGAAAGTATAGAGCAATAATTTTCCTCGTATATAAAAAAACGATAGAAGGATAGCTAAAAAAAATAGGAGTAATTCGTTAAGTTGATGAGGTGTTGGGTAATATTGTACGAAGTGAACTATAAAAAAACCTAAGGTGATAAATAAAAGGGCATCGAGTCGAAACGAGGGGTGTGTGATGTTACTATTCTTTTCGCGATAAAGTCGGTTGGCCGTGTGCTCGTTAAATATTGATTGAATTAGCGAGTTAAGGTAAACTCCTGAAGTTGTTTTAACCCAAGCAAACAAACTCAATGTGACGATAAAAGTTATCACCATCCAATCGGCGATAAAGGGTCGATGATCCGTCGTTTCGGGATTGTAAGGTTCAAGGGTCAACGAATCGGTTGGCAATGGTACGATTGAATCGACTTCGTTTACCAAAAGCACAATGGTATCGGTGTATGTTGTAGAGTCTTGTGTCAGCATGGGTACGGCCACTGTTTAACTGTTTTTCGAGTTAAAATTACCAAGCAAGGCTCAAAGATAATACTAATTTTACGCTTTGAACGTAAAAAATCAATAGTTGCTGTTTTATGTCACAAGCCGAAATTCATTTTGCCCCATTACAAGGTTATACGGATAAAACTTACCGTATGGTTTTCAATCAATGTTTTGAAGGTGTAAGCTACTTTTACACCCCTTATCTCAGTGTTGATAACTCGAACGAAATAAAATCGTTTGACGACCTTGTTGAAATTGGTGATGAAATGAAAAGCAAAACCATTCCACAAGTTTTGCCGGCCAACCTTGCCGAGTTGAAAGTTTTGGCCAAAGTGTTGAGCCAACTCAATTTCAAACGAATTAATCTTAATACCGGCTGTCCTTATCCTATGGTAACTAATAAAGGGCGTGGTTCGGCATTAATTGCAAAACCCGAATTGGTAAGAGATATGATTCGTTTTCTGAACGACAATTATCAATTTGATATTAGCCTTAAAACTCGAGCCGGCCTTGAAAATTCGCATGATATTTTTACGCTTCTTGAAAAGCTTACGGGCGAACCGATTTCGACCATCATATTACATCCCAGAGTTGCCAAACAACTTTACAAAGGCGAGGCCGATGTGGCTATTTATAGCGAATGTTTGACTCGCTTCAGTAATTTTGATTGGATTTATAATGGCGATATAGTCGATTATGAAGGCTTTTCTGAAAAGCAACTTTTATTGCCACAGCAACAAAAATGGATGATGGGCAGAGGGTTGCTCAAAAATCCCTTATTGATAAAGCAAATCAGAAATTGTTTGGTTGATAAAATAGGTAATGAACTGTTGATAAAAATTGATTTCGCGCACCGACTGGTTAAAAGTATTATAGCCGACAGTAAAAACAAAGAACATGCATTGAACAAGTCTAAGGTACAGTTAATTATGCTGTTTGGCGAAAGTGATGAAACGCAAAAAGTTGCAAAAAAAATTAAAAAAGCAAAATCGATTGATGACGTTTTTTCGATTTTATATGGCATATAATTTTTTGTGGATTTTGAGGATCACGCAGATTAATTTGTAAAATATTTCTAAGCACTTGAAATATATGCCAATGAATTAAATAGATAGTTGGGGCTGTATATTGTCGTCTTATATACTTATGTAAATCTTAATCAATCAACGCGTAATCGAAATAATAAACAGTCAATAATAGATATTAAATTAGTTGAGTTGATGGCGTTCAAAACAACTCATGTTTTCGTATTGCTCCATTTGCCGAGTAATCTTCATCACTTCTTCGTATTCGGGCGTGTCGGGTTCGGCATCACAAATTTCGAGAAATCTGATTATGGCCTTTCGGTATTCATCTTCGGTAAAAATTCTGTCGTACATAGATAATAACTAGTGAGCTTCCAACCAGTTGGCTCCGTGATTCATTTCAATTTCGAGCGGTACCCCTAACACAAAGGCATTCTCCATCTCTTCTTTAACAATTATTTTTACTTTTTCGAGTTCATTGTCAAAAACATCAAAGTTCAATTCGTCATGCACCTGTAAAATCATTTTCGACTTAATATTACCGTTTTTAAAACGTTGGTAAATATTAATCATCGCAATTTTGATAATATCAGCAGCCGAACCCTGTATGGGTGCATTAATGGCATTTCGCTCAGCAACACCCCTTACAACGGCGTTTGCCGAATTAATATCTACTAAATAACGTTTACGCCCCAACAAAGTTTTTACTAAACCCGTTTTACGTGCATTTTCGATACATTGATCCATGTAAGTCTTTACTTCTGGGAATGCTTCGAAGTATCCGTCGATTAATTGTTTGGCCTCAGTACGTGGAATATTTAGGCGTTGTGACAATCCGAAAGCCGAAATTCCGTAAATAATTCCGAAGTTGGCCGTTTTGGCTTTGCGACGCATGTCGCTGCTAATCTCGTTTACCGAAAGTCCGAATATTTTTGATGCCGTAGCAGCATGTATATCGATGTTGTTTTCAAATGCCTCAAGCATGTTGGGATCCTTGCTTAGCGCAGCCATAATGCGCAACTCAATTTGCGAATAGTCGGCCGAAAGATAAACCATGTCTGGGGCTGATGGGATAAATGCTTTGCGTATTTCGCGCCCGTTCTCGTCGCGAATGGGTATGTTTTGTAAGTTGGGGTTGGTTGAACTCAGGCGCCCCGTGGCTGCTATGGCTTGGTTATACGAAGTATGTATTTTGCCGGTGCGCTGGTTAATAAGTTTGGGCAATGCTTCGACATAAGTGTTGAGCAACTTTTTTAAACCACGAAATTCAAGCACTTTATTGATAATGGGATGTTTGTCGGCCAGTTTGTCTAATATTTCTTCGCCAGTTGAGTATTGTTTTGTTTTCGTTCTTTTGGCGTTGGGGTCAATTTTTAATCGGTCGAACAAAATTTCGCCCAGTTGTTTTGGCGACGAAATGAGAAACTCAACACCTGCCAGTTGGTGAATTTCTTTCTCGAGATCGATAATTTGAATGCGCAAATGCTTGGCATATTCGTTCAGCGCTTTAGGATCGATTTTAGCACCGGCGCTTTCCATATCAGCTAGCACGGGGAGCAATGGCATTTCAATGTTGTTAAACAGCTCGGTGAGCTCATTATTAGCTAGTTCGTCGTTGAGCTTTGCTTTAAGCTGCAAGGTTAAATCAGCATCTTCGCAGGCATATTTAACCAGCGTATCGGTATCAACCGAGCGCATGGTGCGTTGGTTCTTCCCTTTGGGACCAATTAGTTCTTCGGTCTCTACTTTTTTGTAGTTGAGGTATTGCTCGCATAAATAGTCGAGGTTGTGTCGCAACTCGGGTTGAATAAGGTAGTGGGCGATCATGGTATCGAAAAGTTTACCTTTTACTTCAAAACCATATTGCTTGAGCATTAAAATATCGTATTTGATGTTTTGCCCCACTTTTTCTATGTTTTCGTCTTCAAAAAGTAGCCTGAACTCTTCCAGTATTTTTATAACCTCGTCGCGATTGTTGGGCAGTAACACACAGTAAGCCTTATGCGGCTTGAGGGCTACCGAGAAACAAACCAGCTCGGCCAAATGTGGGTCAAGGCCAGTGGTTTCGGTGTCGAAACAAAACGATTGGGCAATGGCCATTTCGGCCCTAAGCGATGCCCGCTGATTTTCGTTTTCTATTTTTATGTATTGATGTTTTACAGTTTCGATGGTATCGAAAACAATGGACGATTGAATGGTTTCGATTTCATTGTTGTCGAAAAGCGAACCTTGCACAGGGCCTTGGTTTTGAGGTGCCGAGGGAGTGGTAGCTGGGGCATTTAATTTTGCCGCGTGGGAACGAAATTCTAGTTCCTGATAAATTTCCATCAACTTATCTTTATCGGGTTCGTTGCGTTGCATCAGTTTAAAATCGATGTCGCAAGGAACGTCGCTATTGATGATAACCAATTCGCGCGAGAGGTAAACCTGCTCTTTGAACTCAATCAGGTTTTCTTTTTGTTTTCCTTTTAATTCTTCAATATTTTGATAAATACCGTCAATGCTATGATAGTCGCCAATAAGTTTCATGGCTGTTTTTGGTCCTATGCCGGGGCAGCCGGGAATGTTATCGGCCGAATCGCCCATTAACCCAAGTATTTCGATAACCTGTTCGGGTCGGTCAATCTGAAAATTTTCTTTTACCTCGTCGACACCCCAAATTTCGGGGCCGCCTCCACCTTTGGGTGGTTTGTACATAAAAGTTGATTGGTTAACCAATTGGGCGTAATCTTTGTCGGGGGTCATCATGTAAGTGATAAATGCTTCCTGAAGGGCTTTTTTGGCAATGGTTCCAATTACGTCGTCGGCTTCGAAGCCAGCTTTTTCAATAATAGGTATGTTGTAGGCTTTAACAATATTGCGAATTATGGGCACAGCCAAGCGTATGTCTTCGGGCATTACATCGCGGTTGGCCTTGTATTGCTCATACATTTCGTGGCGAAAAGTAGCGGCATGTACATCGAAAGCTACTGCGATGTGGGTGGGTTTTTCGGTGTTAAGTACCTGCTCAAGGGTGTTTACAAAACCGAGTATTGCCGAAGTGTTTAAACCTTTGGAGTTGAACCTAGGGTTACGGATAAAAGCAAAGTACGAACGATAAATGAGCGCATAGGCGTCGAGTAAAAAGAGCTTTTTTTGATCGGTATTTTCTGTTTCCATATTGTTTAAGTAGTTGGAACTATTTATTTCTGCATTAAATAATAGTTTAACACACAGTTAATTAGCTCTTGTTATTAATAATAAATAGTCAATAGTAAATCACTTAGTTATCGTCGGCGTCCCATTCGGCATAAGAGCTGGCGGTTTCGTAAAGTTTTACATTTTTCAATATTATGCTTTTGGGTAACATTGGTTTAATCTCGTTTACAATCCAAATCACCAGGTTCTCGCAGGTAGGTTGAAAATCGAAAACAAAATGACGTTCGTACATTTCGTTTAACTCGAGCAATTTGCTGTGTGGTGCCATTTTGTTGATAACCATTGAGTGATCGAGCTGGTCAACAATGTTGTTTTTTACAATTCGTTTAAGGTCGCCAAAATCGATAACCATGCCGTTTTTGGGGTCATTGGGGTTATTTATTGGTTCGCCCATAACCGTTACAAATAATTTATAGCTGTGGCCGTGAATGTTTTTGCAAATCCCATCGTAATTCCATAAGGCGTGGGCCATTTCAAAATCGTAAAATTTGGTGACTCGTATTTTTGCCATGTTTTTATGAATGAAGTTTATACCGAGAGTATTAATACTGATATAACAAGTACTTAGTTGAAATGTTAACAGGGAGCAGCATTTTGAAATAATTAATCGTCGCAGGCGCAGCTTTTCATGCAGTCGATAATTTGGCCAAACACTTTGTTCTTAAGATAGTAATGGGTGTTTTTTCCATTGCGTTTTGAGCACAGAACGCCTTTGTCTTTTAAAATACCCAAGTGATGCGATGCAGCCGATTGTTCTATACCTAAGGTTTCGTGAAGCTGGGTTACGGTAAGCTTCTCCCCTTCTTTAAGTAGGTGAAGGATTGAAATCCTTACCGGATGCGCCATGGCTTTCAGCATGGCGGTGGCAACCCTAAGCTTTTCGTCGTTAAATTTTGTAAGTGTCATACGGCTTTTTTTATTTTGAATTACAAATTTAAAAATTCTAACCTACTATTCAACAAAATGTAAATCAATAAAAACCTTTGTTCCCGTAAACGGTTACTTTGTTTCAATATTGGTGTTTTTAATTTTAAAAACGGGTAACATTAAGTAGCAAAAGCCGAAATGTTAAGCCGGCTGTCAAATTTGTATTATTTTTGCAAAAGTTGATTTTTAGAAGATATGTCGAGATTAAATATTATAAAACAACCTATTGCTGAAGAACTCAAAAAGTTTGATGAGTTTTTTAAAGAAGCAACTAAATCGGATGTTGTTTTACTGAACCTGGTTGTTAATTACTTGATTCGTAACAAGGGGAAGCAAATAAGGCCTTTGTTTGTTTTCCTTTCGGCAAAAATGCACGGCGAAATTAATCGCAGTACCTTTTTAGCTGCCACTTCAATTGAATTGTTGCATTCGGCCACCCTAGTGCACGACGATGTTACCGACGATTCGTACGAACGGCGTGGCAAATTATCGATTAATGCCATTTGGAAAAACAAAATTGCGGTGTTGGTTGGCGATTATCTTTTATCGAAAGGCTTGCTCATTGCCACCAAGGAAAAAGAATACGAAACGCTCGACATTATTTCGGAAGCTGTAAAAGATACCATCGAAGGTGAGCTCTTGCAAAGTGAGCGTAGCCGAAAGCTCGATATTAACGAGGAGTCGTACTATGAGATTATCTCAAAAAAAACGGCTTCGCTTATAGGCACCAGCCTGGCGGTGGGCACCCATTCGGTATTAAAAAACCCTGCCGTAATTGAAGAAATGAAGCAAATTGGCATATTGGCCGGCTTGGCCTTCCAAATTCGCGACGATATTTTCGACTACGAAGCCAAAGGTTTTATTGGCAAACCCACGGGCAACGACATTAAAGAGCAAAAAATAACCTTGCCGCTGATTCACCTGCTCAACCAATCGAATTGGGTTGAAAGACAGCGTATTATGAACATTGTTCGCCGCAATAATAACCGAAAAGAAAAGGTAAACCAGTTGATTGAGTTGGTGCGCGAAAAAGGAGGCATTGAATACGCTACTCAAAAGATGAATGAATATTGCAACGAGGCCATCAAACGCTTGGAGCAGTTCCCAAAAAGTGAAGCCAGCGAATCGCTGTCAATGTTGTTTCAGTATATTATTACCCGAAAAAGGTAAATGTTTTTTTGAGTGATGTTCGCTTTGCCATTCGCAATAAGTGGGTGTTTCTTTTACTTCTTAAAGTTTTTTTAGAAAACTGTCAGGAGACAGTAAATGAAACGAAAAAAGCAACTCCGAAAAGTTGCTCTTTAAAAAAATAGCCATGAAAACACAAACTTTATCGTAAGATAAAATTATACGGTCATTATTTCTTTGTTCTTATTTTCAACTACTTCATCAATTGTTTTGTTGAATCCGTCGGTAATTTTTTGCACCCTATCGAGGCTGTCTTTTTCAACATCCTCGGCCAAGCCGTCTTTCAACAGTTTTTTAATTTGGTTGTTGGCGTCTTTGCGTGCGCTGCGAATACTTATTTTGGCTGCTTCGCCTTCTTTACTAACGTCGCGCTGCAATCCCTTGCGTCGCTCTTCGGTGAGTGGCGGTACAAAAACGCGTATTATCTCGCCGTTATTATCGGGGTTGAAGCCTAAATTTGAGTTGATTATAGCTTTTTCGATTTTTGCAATAATTTGTTTTTCCCACGGCTGAATCACTATTGTTTTGGCGTCGGGGGTGGTAACGCTGGCGGTTTGTGCCAGTGGGGTCATTGTACCGTAGTAATCAATCATTATGCTGTCGAGCATACGAGGCGATGCTTTTCCTGCCCTTAAATGACTGAGTTCTTTCTCGAGGTGGTTTATGGCTGCCTGCATTTGCTCGGTAGTCATATCAATTAACATTTCAACTTCTTCGTTCATTTTTTCCCTTTTAATTTGAGCTCAGTACAAATTTAGAAAAATTTTGAAAAGCAAAAAATCTGCTGCGTACAAATATTTTGTTTTATTGTTCCTAAATCGCTTTGCAATAAGTAATTTCATTGCAATAATTGCTATTGACCTTTCGATGTTTCTACATCATTTACTATTTCTATATTTTTAGTTACTTGAGATATTAACTCATTGTCAGTAGTATAGCTTGTTTTTTAGCAATATTATTTTAACTAAAGGCAAGCTTCTACATAAAAAATGGCAAGGTCGAATTTTTTTTTAATTTTGAGGTTTATTAAAAGAGGAAATCAGGGTTTTTAATTAAAATAATCAGCACATGAAATCGATATATCGCGACATGCATCCCATATCGAAAATTGCAGTAACTACATTAGTAGCTTTATCGAGTTTGTTAATTATAATGATAGTGTCGTCGGTACTGGCTATTCCAATATTTGGAGTCGATTCGTTTTTGCAATTACTTACCTCGTCGCTTACCATTGATGCAGCCAATATCAACTTGCTTAAATATTTTCAGCTTTGGCAATCAATAGGAATGTTTATTGTGCCTGCCCTTTTGCTGGCGCTGTTGTTTGGCAATAGTATTGGCGAATATTTATCGCTTAAAAAAAGTCCGAAACTTGTTAGTGCATTGCTTGCCTCGCTTATTGTGCTGTGTTCAAGTCCAATAATTAATGTCCTAGGAGTTTGGAATTCAGGTATGGAGTTGCCTAGTTTTATGTCAGGTATCGAAAACTGGATGAAGCAAAGCGAAGAGTCGGCCGCTCAAATTACCAAGCTTTTTGTTTTTTCGGATAGCATGGGTGGCTTGTTGTATAATATTTTTCTTATTGCATTAATACCTGCTATTGGCGAAGAGTTTTTGTTTAGGGGAGTCATTCAGCGGGTACTTACCGATTGGACTAAAAACAAACACCTGGGTATTTGGATTGCAGCAATATTCTTCAGCGCCTTTCATCTTCAATTTTATGGTTTTATTCCGAGGGTTTTTTTAGGCGCCATGTTTGGCTATTTGTTGGTGTGGAGCGGCAATTTGTGGTTGCCAGTTATTGCTCACTTTGTAAACAATGCAGCCGCTGTTATTGCTTATCACCTGTATAATAACGGAGCCATTAATGTTGATCCCGATGAGTTGGGTGTTGGTTCGGCTTATGGTATAGCTGCAATATCTAGCCTCTTGGTAGTGGTCGTATTATTTTATTTCTTTTACCACAAGCAGAAAAAACAAAATCTATATAAAGAGCCTTTGTTGTGACTTTTCGCACTCAATTTTCTTGAGTTCATCTTTTCGATAAACGTAAATAAGACCAAAGCGTTCGGCTTCTTTACGTTTCAGTGAATCGGGTAAATGTTCAAATGCTGCTTCGGCTTCGTTCCATATATTTAAGATCAGTTCGTCGGCTTCGGCGCGGAGGTCGGTAACTTGTCCCGCATACCGATCGGTATTGGCTTGCAATGTTTTTTGGTGATGGTATGCATCGGTGTATCTCTCAAAATTTACTTTAACCAGCGCAATTGATGGATTGTAAAACGGACTACCGCCTTTTATAATGCGTTTATAATCACCTTCTATAAGTTGCTTTCCCCATCGGAGCAAATCGTTTTCGGCATTGAGTGGAGGTACGGTTTGCCCGTAGCTTTCGAGACCATAAAACTCCCGAATATTGGATTTAATTTCACCCCGCAAAATGGAAAAATTCATCACTTGTATGTAGTGCGATACATAGAGTCTAGCCCTACGCTGTAGTTCAGTGTACTCTTTGCTTTTTTGAACTTGGCTTTTCAAGGCTGCGTCGGCCAATATAAGCGCGTGTTGAAATTTTGAGATGAAGTTACGTAGCGATAGTGAAGTTTGTTCACTAAACGGTACATTGTTGTGGCCGTCGATTTCGAGCCGCTTAAATGCTCTTTCAAGTGCCCTTAAGCGAGCCTTGTCAGTATTGGGTAATCGGCGATATGGCATATGAGAAATGTTTTGGCGAACTTACTCTGTTTCTCCATTTTTTAAAACTATTCGCAGGGGTGCTTATCAACTATTTATTAACAAGCAGGCATAAAAAAAGCCTTGTCTGTTTTTTTCCCGACAAGGCTTCTATGAAAATGCTAATTTGGTTTACTCGTTCATAATTATCCATAATTTATTTTTGAAAAGCATAATTAAATGTATTTGAACCATCATTGATACTTACGGCATAATTCCCTTTTTCGAGGTTCGAAAATTTAAATCCGGTTGTAATACTGAAATTGTTGCCCAGCGATTTTTTATATAATTCGCCATTTTCGTTGGCAAGTGTAAAGGCTACATTGTTTAAAGTATGGTTGAGATACGAAATTTTCAACACATTGTTTTCAAATATAAATGAAGGGGCAATTGCAACTGGTTTATTATCAATAATCACGTTGTTATTGTCAACCCTAAAATTTAATGCATTAGTTCCAGCCGAATTTTTTACTGTAATTTTATAGCTACCGTCGGTAAGGTTTTTAAAATCAAAAATTTTTGAATAAACACCTTCGTCAATACGGCCTTCTTTATAATACAAAATGTCGCCTTCAATATTTTCAATGGTCAATTCGGCAAATTGATCAACATTGTTGTCGAATACAATTATTGCACGATCATTGGTATGAGGAAGCATTTTTAACTTGGGTGCATCGGCAGCACTAACCTTTACGACTAAAATTGCAACTAAAATTACGGCTACCATAATTTTTGATGCTAGATAAGTTACTTTTGTTTTCATCTTTTTACTTTTTAATTATTAAATGATTTTATTAAATTATTGATGGGACAAACGTAACATGTTTTAAAACATTATGCTGAAC
>DATERL010000036.1:0-21539 GCA_035271585.1 Prolixibacteraceae bacterium | reverse complement strand
CAATAATCAAAAAGAAGATAATAATGACTTTTTATATCGACAATATAGGTTACAACGATGAATTAACCGAAGGTACTGATTACTATCTCAATAAAGACGGCTACCGTGTTATGACCGCAAAATACCTAACGGGAAGAGGTTGGTGTTGTGGTAACGGCTGTAAGCACTGCCCCTATTATCCCAAAGCAATTAAAGGGAATACCCGTTTGCGATAATACTAAAGCACTTTTGCTTTTTAAAAACTTATCAGATTCAATTATTGTTACATTCACTTTTTGGGCTTTGTTCGAATTATTTTACAACAAAGCTTCAAACGCAATTATCTGAGCGAATTTAATTTCAACAATACTATTAACGCGTAATCTCCAATGCTTTATCAATAGTAATTATTTTGTCTTTTTTAATTTTAAAACGGACAACTTTGTTACCATACCTGATATTGACGTTGTTCCCACTTAAGGATTGAATGCTTGCCGAAACCAATTCGCCTTCTTTCCATTCCATATCGACAACAAAATTTCCACGTGCTTTCAAACCCCTTATTTTACCGGTTTTCCATGCAGCAGGCAAAGCTGGCAACAAATGAATTTCGTTGGCATGACTTTGCATTAGCATTTCAGCCATACCTGCAGTAGCTCCAAAGTTTCCATCAATTTGAAAAGGTGGATGAACATCGAAAAGGTTAGGTAAGGTGGAATGCCTAAAAAGTTCCATTAAATTCTCGTAAGCCTTTTCACCATCGCCAAGGCGGGCAAAAAAGTTAATAATCCAGGCACGGCTCCATCCGGTATGCCCTCCGCCGTACGCTAATCGGCAATCGATGGTTTTGCGGGCCGCCAGGGCCAATTCGGGCGTATGTGTTGTACTTATTTGATCTCCCGGGTGCAAGGCATACAAATGCGAAATATGTCGGTGTCCGGGTTCTGGTTCATTGAATTCCTGCGTCCACTCCATAATGCGACCATCGCTTCCAATTTGTATTGGGCTTAGGCGTGGAACTAAAGTTTTCAATTGTTTTTGAAATTTTTTATCGGTATTTAATAATTTAGAAGCTGCAATAGTATTATCAAAAAGCTCCCGCGTAATCATCATATCCATGGTGGGTCCCATGGTAATATTAGATATTTTACCATCGGGGGTTTCAAATTTATTTTCGGGCGAACTTGATGGTCCTGTAACCAAATAACCAGTTTTGGGATCTTCGGTTAAATAATCGACAAAAAACAGCGATGCTTCTTTTAAAATAGGATAAACCTTTTTAAGGTATTGAACATCATGCGTAAATAAATAATGTTGCCACAAATGCTGACATCCCCATGCAGCGCCCATTGGCCACATTCCCCATTCGGGTTCACCCACCGAGGTAGTCCAGTACCATGCATCGGTAGTAAAATGCGCACAAAAACCACGGCTGTTATACATTTCGCGAGCTGTTTCGCGGCCATGTGTGCGTAAACTGTCGATAAGCGCAATAAAAGGCAAATGGCACTCCGATAAATTAGTGACCTCGGCTGGCCAATAATTCATTTGAATATTAATATTGATGTGGTAATCGGCACTCCAAGGCGGAACAAAACCATCGGCCCAAATGCCCTGTAAATTAGTGGCTAAACCACCTGGACGCGATGAACCAATCAACAAATAACGCCCAAAATTGAAGTAAGTTACTGGCAAACCATTGTCTTCGCCTCCATTCTTCACCGCTTCGAGCCGCACATCGGTAGGTACTGCCGAAAAGTTTTCGCCTTCGAGTTCAAATTCGACCCGTTTATAAAGGGCTTGATAATCGGAAACATGATTGTTGTATAATTGTGAGTAAGTATAATTAGTTAAGCTCTCCAAATCATTAGTACAGCTTAATTTTGGGTTTTTGCCCCAATAATCGGTACGGGCAACAAAAAATATCAATACCTCGTTTGCGCTTTCGATTAGCAAACTATCGGAGCTTTCTTTTAGAGTTCCCCCCTTATTAATCACCCTTACTATTGAATGGTATTTAACGCCAGGGTTTACACCCTGCATATCGGCATCGCCAGCAGTCACTTGTCCGTGCATCGAAATATCGTTTGCGGCAACTGTGAAAACGGCATCTTTAGCGCGTTTTAAGGCAAGCGACAAATTAAGCGCTTCGGATTTATCGGCCGTGAGCCTAATTATTATTGTCTGTTGCGGAAAACTCGAAAAATACTCACGGGTATATTTAATGCCATCAACAGTATAAACTGTTCGGGCAATGGCTTCGTTTAAATCCAATTCGCGGTGGTAATCCTCAATCGTCCCTTTGTGCGAAACCCGCAAATACAAATCGCCCAACGATTGGTACATATTCCAGTTGTTGTTGCCCATAAAATCGTTTTTACAAAGCTGTTGGGCTTGTTCGTATTCGCCATCGAATAGTAGTTGGCGAATTTGAGGCAACACTTTGTAAGCACCTTCTTTATCGGTAAACTGATTAGGGCTACCGGTCCAAAGCGACTCTTCGTTAAGTTGGATCCGCTCCAGATCAACATCGCCAAAAACCATTGCCCCCAAACGACCATTTCCAATAGGTAAAGCATTATCCCATTGAGAAGCAGGCTGTTTAAACCAAATTTTATCTTGTGCCAAAATATGGCATGCAAGCAACAACGATATCGACATGAAAATCAAATGCTTCATTTTATTGTTTTTAGTAACGATGAACAAATATAAGCAACACAGACACCAATGAGGGTTAGGAATGTTAACAATTGGGTAGCATATTGTCTTTTTATAAAAAAGCCCATTAATATAAATTAATGGGCTCACTCAAAATTATAAAAAAAAGAATCTACTTTCTATTCATCGGCATTGCCATCGATGGTAATAATAGAACCATCGGGATTGTATTTAAGTTCAACAATTTTCATACTGCGCAACCATGTTTTACCACCCGACACTTTACTGTCGTGATGGAAAAGATACCATTTCCCTTTAAATTCAACAATTGAATGGTGAGTTGTCCAACCAACAACTGGAGTCAAAATTACTCCTTGATAAGTAAATGGACCATAAAGGTTGTCGCCTGTTGCGTAACAAAGCAAATGCGTGTTGCCTGTTGAGTACGAAAAATAATACTTGCCATTGTACTTGTGCAGCCAAGCTGCTTCGAAAAAACGACGATTTTCGTCTTCGGTCAACAAAGGTTTACCGTAAGAATCGAGAATTACCACATCGCGTGGTTCTTCAGCGTAATCGAGCATGTTATCGGTCAATTTTGCAACTTTGGCACAAATTGCAGGTTCACCAGGATTACGGAGGTCATCGTTTTCTTCGTATTTACCGTTTTTGTAACGTTGTAACTGACCACCCCAGATTCCACCCCAAAACATATATTTACTTCCGTCATCTTCGGTAAATATAATAGGGTCGATACTGTAACTTCCTTTCATTGGTTCGGGCATTGCTTTATACGGACCTTCGGGTTTATCGCTAATTGCAACACCAAGTTTGAAAATATCTTGTTTGTCCTTCACGGGGAAGTACATGTAGTATTTTCCATTTTTTTCAGCAACATCGTTTGACCACATTTGACGGCCAGCCCATGGAACATCTTTAATGTCGAGTGCTACTCCGTGATCAACTACATCGCCTTCGGGATCTTCCATTGAATAAACATGAAAGTCGCGCATATCGAAGTGGGCGCCGGTATCATCTTCAGGTATTCCCGACTCGACATCGTGCGATGGGAAAATGTATAATTTCCCATTATATACATGTGCCCTTGGATCGGCTGTGTATATACTTTTAATTAAGTGACGCGGTTTTTTTGCCATATCAATTTATTTTTTCAAAATTATAGTTGTTTTTTTTTCAATAGCAGCATCAATTAAACTATTAACTGCTGCTTTAGGTTGATAATCACGATCAAACAATAGTGGATAATCGGAACGACCAAATATAGGCCAATTATTTTTCCACGAGTTGTCATCGGTTACTCCCCAAAAAGTTACACGACCAATTTTTTCACTGTGCTTAATAAACAAGTTAAAAAGGTCGATATACCTTTGATTCAATGCTTGGTCGGCCTCGAGGCTTATCCCATCGGCATAGGGGTTGTATTTGCTTTGAAATTCGATACTTAAAGAAACATCGGCGGTTATATTTTCTCCAGGCCAAGGCAGTACGGTTATTTCAAGTTCAGTAAACATCACCTTCACCCCCAGTTCGGAGAAGGCAACAATACTGGTTTCAACCTCATCGATGGTTGGCTCATTGAGCAGATAATGCCCTTGCATTCCTACTCCGTCGATTTGAACACCTTGTTGTTGAAGAGTTTTAACCATTCGAACAACACCTTCGCGTTTACCGGGTTTATTCATTGAAAAATCGTTGTAATACAACTCGGCATCGGGATCGGCTTCGTGGGCGTATTCAAAAGCCAAGCGAATGTAATCTTCGCCTAAAATCTGATAAAATTTGCTATTACGAAATTCGCCATCATCTTCAATTGCTTCGTTCACAACATCCCATCCTTGAATGCGGCCTTTGTAGCGTCCCATCAAGGTGAAAATATGTTCTCTCATACGAGCAGCCAATTCTTCGGGCGAAACGTTGTTCCCTTCGCTGTCGGTAAAGAACCAATGAGGAGCCTGTGAATGCCATATCAAAGTATGTCCAATAATATTCATCTCATTCGATTCGCCATAAGCTACAAACTGGTCAGCATCATCAAAGGTGAACACGCCTTTTTCGGGTTGAATGTTCATACTTTTCATGCAATTTTCAGCAACAATCGAGTTGAATTGTTTTTTCACCAACGAATCGGCCCTCAAATCGTTACCTGCAACCTGATTTGTATTGAGTGCAGTTCCAATGTAAAACAACCCCTCAAAAGCATCTTTTAATGTTTCGGGTTGGGCGTTTTTAGTACTGCATCCATTCAATAAAACAACGAACAACAAAGCAAAAATCAAATTTTTCATTTCCAAATTAATTTCTTAATCCTATAATTATTACCAATTTGTATTTATCTATTCTTTATCGGATTCTTTTCTCCTCAAGCGTAATTCATTTTCCAGTTTAACCTCTGTTTTTTTGTCAATTTCGTAAAAGAACAAACAAGCAATACAAATCAAAAATGTTATTGTTGGAAAAACACTTACCGATAGTTTTATGCCTTGAACTGCTGAAGCCGATTGCTGAATAGCTTCGGGATTGTATTTAAAAAAATCGAGAATACCTGCTACAAGCGCCCCACCAATGCTTAAACCGGCTTTCAGTCCAAAAATCATGGCTGAAAAAATAATGGCGGTTGCCCTGCGGTTATTTTTCCATTCAGAGAAGTCAGCCACGTCGGCAATCATAGCCCAAAGTAAAGGTGTAGTGATACCATAAAATAAGCCATGAATCATTTGACTAACAAATACTAAACCGATTGATTGCGGCGAATAAAAAACGAACGCAAACACACACATTGCGGCCAAGAACAAACTAACCCCAAACACATCGCGTTTACCAAACTTATCGGCTAATTTTTTTGAAATTGCAATTCCAACCAAAGTAAATAAAATACCGCCAGCATTAAATAAACTAAAACCAGAGGTTGATACATCTTCGGGCCAATGAAATCCAATACTACGCAACCCATCGGCAAAAGTATCAAAACCAATATTATTCAAAAAAGCGGCAAGATGATCAGGGCTCAAGTAGTTTTCGAAATAAAATACATACATACCACCTTTAAGCGAAAGAGTGACAAAAAGGAATACCGTTAAAACAAGCATTGCAATCCAGGGTTTGTTTTTAAATAAGTCGCCTAAATCTTCTTTAACACTTGATTTTTGCTCAGGTTTAGGTACAACACGTTCTTTAGTAGTTAAAAACGTAATGATAAAAAAGACGATACCAACCACGGCAAAAATCCCCATGGTACTTTCAAAACCTTTTACTTTGTCGCCATTACCAAGTATTAAAACCAATGGGAGCAAAAGTACTTGTACAACAAACTGAGCTACAGTTACACCTATGAAACGGTACGATGAAATACTATTTCGCTCGGCCATATCGCCTGTAAGTACACCGCTTAACGAGGCATAAGGAAGGTTATTAGCCGAATAAATAACAACCAATAAAATATAAGTAACTAAGGCGTAAATAACCTTACCCGACATTCCAAAATTTGGAGTTGAGAATGCAAGCAAAGCGATCACGCCAAAGGGAACAGAAGTCCACAAAATCCATGGACGAAATTTACCCCAACGGGTGTTGGTACGGTCAGCAATAATACCCATTATTGGGTTGAAAAAAGCACCAATCATTCCTCCTGCAAAAATAATAGCCGAAGCTGTTGCTGGGGGTAATTTATATACATCGGTATAAAAGAAAGCAATAAATGTCATTAATGTTTGAAAAATAAGGTTTGCCGCAAGGTCACCCAAGCTGTAGCCTATTTTTTCAACAACCGAAACTTTTTGTGAATTTTTAGTCATGATTTTTTAAATTGAATAGTTGGTTTTTATATGTTAATTTAAAAGTTGAACACAGTTCATTTTTATTTTTTTTTAAAAGAATGACCAAATATACTCAATAATGGTGTTTCTAATTTATAAAACAAAGGTATAAAAGAGCAGCTACAACACCCCTACAAGCTTATATTTTTGATATAGTGGATCTTAACGAAAAACATTAATCTTTCAACTTCAATTTTTTTACCACATCTTGATTAAAATTTCTGCTTATATGTTTAAAATCAGACCTCTTTAAAATGTTATTCATCGAAAAGTGACGTGTAATATTTGCAAAAACT
Source organism: Prolixibacteraceae bacterium (assembly GCA_035271585.1). GTDB lineage: Bacteria > Bacteroidota > Bacteroidia > Bacteroidales > Prolixibacteraceae > Roseimarinus. The sequence goes on along the minus strand of DATERL010000036.1, from coordinate 14,773 downwards.
ACTTAAGCCACAATGCTCACAATCGGGTTTACGCGCTTTGCAAACATAGCGTCCGTGCAGTATTAACCAGTGATGTGCTTTGGGAACAATTTCGGTAGGAATGTATTTCATTAGTTGCATTTCGGTTTGGAGCGGGGTTTTTGCGTTGCTTGAAAGCCCTATTCGAGCAGCAACCCTAAACACATGAGTATCGACCGCCATAACAGGTTGGTTATAAACCACCGATGCAATCACATTGGCAGTTTTACGACCAACACCGGGTAATTTTTGTAAATCGTCGATATTATCGGGTACTATTCCATCAAATTTTTCGGTAAGCATTTTCGACATGCCCACTAAATGTTTTGCTTTATTGTTGGGATAAGAACAGCTTCGAATAAAATCAAATACATCGTCGAAAGTTGCCTGTGCCATTAGTTCGGCTGTGGGATATTGCTTTAATAAAGGAGGTGCAATTAGGTTTACCCTTTTATCGGTGCATTGGGCCGAAAGGATAACCGCCACTAAAAGTTCAAACGGAGTAGAATAATTCAGTTCGGTTTCAGCAATTGGCATATTCTGTTCGAACCATGTCAATACTTTTTCAAAACGTTCTTTTTGGTTCATTTTAATTTTTGGGTTAATTCAATACGCATTACTTTTTCGGTTTGGGGTGTAATTTTAAACCGATCGTCGATGCGATAGCCAATTATCCAAACAACATTTTTGCCCGAGGCTAAAATCCAAGTATTTTCTTTTTCGGGAATAGAAACCTTTTGATCAATAAAAAAATCACTCAATTTTTTAAAACCACTCATTCCCAAAGGCTTAAAATATTCTCCTTTTTGCCATCGGCGCAATATCAACGGAAAATCAAGGCAATCAAAATCGAGCATGGCCACATTTTTATCAGCTATAATTTTGAAACTTTCATCATAATCGTCAATCGAAAGTCGCAGTTCAACAGGTTCGGCTACGGCCAATTCATTTTCATCGATATAAAAAAGCTGAGGCGAATGATCCTGCTGCAATTCGGTAATCATAAGCCATTTGCGATCGACAACTAAACGATTTGAATTAGAGAAAAAAAACTGACCCGATGGATTTTCAATGGCAGTAATTATTTCGTTTACCACCTGTGCATTAAAATGATACTCTTTTAACAACTCATACAAAATGGTTGATAAAGAATCTAATTTTCTGAGTTCATCAATTTCAATTTTTATTATGCCCTGATTGTTTTTTAATAGTTGATGCTTATGTTGTGCTATTCTTTCATTAAATATTTTTTCGGTTTCGAATAAATAATCGATGGTATGTTGGAGGTTATTTTTAAATGCTGGGTTTAAAGCCTCGAACAGAGGAATTATTTGATGTCGAACTTTATTCCGTTTTATTTGAACATCGTCGTTGGACGAATCGTGTCGAAATTCGATATTTTCGATATGCGCAAAAGATTCAATTTCGGAACGGGTAGCAAAAAGCAAAGGTCTCACCACCCTACCCTGCTTAGGTTTTATTCCCGACAAGCCCCTAATGCCAGTACCACGGCTCAAATTAAGCATAAAAGTTTCAAGAACATCGTCGGCATGATGTCCGACCACAATATATTGAAAATTGTTTTGTTTGCACAGGGTATGAAACCAACTGTAGCGCAAATCACGAGCTGCCATTTCGATTGACAGGCCTTTTTCGGCAGCATAAGCAATGGTGTCGAATGAATTGCAAAATATTTCAATGCCATAATTGCCGGCCAGTTTTTCGACAAATTGTTGCTCTTCGTCAGACTCGATACCCCTCAGGTTAAAATTACAGTGGGCAATTGAAAATTCGTTTCCTATTTCATTAATTAAATGTGCAAGCACCATTGAATCGGCTCCACCGCTAACGCCTACGAGCAATTTATCAGTCGGCAAAAACAACCTATGGTTTTTAACATATTTGAGTAGTCTAAAATACATGACTGATTTTAGAATTTTTATTTACATTGACCAAGGTTCGGCTTTTACATCTGTTTCGTTACTCCAGCGGTAATGTAATTTCAAAATATCGTCGATAATATCTTGCGACAATGGTTTGATATCTTCGGCTGCAATCAAAAATTCTTGAAAATTTTCAGCTTTCGCTGTTGAACCAACCGTAGCCCTCACTTGTGGAAAACTGTGGGCAAATCTGACGCAAAACTCGGTCCAATTTTCGATACCCGAACGTGCAAAGATAGGAGCAATTTCAACTGCTCTTTTTTGGAGGTATTCTTTCCATGCAAACCCCGGTTCGTCGCGCAAACGATAAACAGGGCCACCGGCAACGGTACGCAGGGCAATTATGGGTTCCGAGTGTTCGTCGAGCAGGCTCCACAATTCGTTGTTTGCGAAGCGCTGTAGCGGGTTCAGGTAGAAAATATAACCATCAACTATTCCTTTTGGATATCCGCCCTTCAATGCCTTGATCGGCGCTTCAGAAGTCCAAGGAAATACTTCCATTACAAAACGTTTTACTTTGCCCGATTTTTGAATTTTTTGCAAAGCATTATAAATCTCTCCTCCACGGGCATAATCTTCAGCCAACTCGCCACCAAGGCATAATTGCCCCAGTTCGATGCTGTTGATTGCCATTAAATTAAGGTTCTTCTCAATATCGGCTTTAAATTGTTCTAAATTGTCGCCACCCAATTTTACAATCAGGTTGGGCAACTTAGACCGATCGCTATCGAAAGCATTTTTCAATACATCAAGGGCATCGCCATACCAGTGACTGGTATGAAACCACACTCCAGTATCGATGGCAGCTTTGGCCATTTCAACCCTGTCGGCAAAAGGTATTATGCTATCTCCTAAACGAGTTGTTCCATAAACGTAAGGAGAAATATCGGTTAATAAAACCGACTTTTCAGAAAAATCAGTCACATCCATCCTACACAATTTTCTTCAAAATTCTTAATAATTTCAATCCTTAAAAGTAATAAAAAAAATCAATAAAAAATCCACCCCTTTTGGAGTGGATTTATATTCTGTTTGATAAAAAATATTCGAGAAGTGTGAATAATTATTCAGATACAACTTCAAACACGAAATCGACAATAACCTCGCGGTGCAATTTGATTTTAGCAGTGTGAGTGCCAATTTCTTTAACGCCTTCTTTAGGCATTGCAATGTATTTACGATCAATTTCGATGCCTTGTGCGGCAAGATTTTCGGCCAACTGTATGTTATTAACCGATCCGAAAATTTTACCAGTAGTACTTGTTTTAGCACCTATAGTAACCTTTAAGGCAGCTAAGATTTCAGCAATTCTCAAAGCATCATCTTTCAACTTAGCTTCTTTGTGAGCACGCTGACGAATGTTTTCGGCTAAAACTTTTTTTGCCGATTCGGTAGCTACAACAGCCATTTTTTGTGGTATCAGGAAGTTACGACCATAACCATCTTTAACGGTAACGAGATCGTCTTTTGAGCCTAAGCCCATAATCTCTTGTTTTAATATTATTTCCATCTGTAAGTCCTCCTTTATTATTTCATTAAATCGGTTACATATGGCAGCAACGCGATATGACGAGCACGCTTAACTGCTTGAGCTATTTTACGTTGATATTTCAACGAAGTACCGGTTAATCGACGTGGTAAAATTTTACCTTGTTCGTTGAGAAACTTTTTCAGGAACTCAGGGTCTTTGTAGTCAACATACTTGATACCATTCTTTTTAAAACGGCAGTATTTTTTCTTTTTAACGTCCACTGTTGGTGGAGTCAAGTATCTAATTTCTGATTGATTTGATGCCATGACTTATTTCTCCTCTAATTTAGCTTGTACTTTTTTGCGTCGTTTTTCGCTGTATTCAACAGCATATTTATCTAACCTAAAGGTTAAGAAACGGATAATGCGCTCGTCGCGACGGAACATTAATTCCAAAGTTTCGATAAACGAAGGGTCTGATTTAAACTCGAGCAAATGGTAAAAGCCCGTTGATTTTTTCTGAATGGGATAAGCCAATTTTTTTAGGCCCCAATCTTCCTGATGAAGAATCTCGCCACCATTTTCGGTAACAAGATTGCTGAATTTAGTAACTACTTCCTTAAATTGTGCATCTGACAACACAGGGGTAGCAATAAATACAGTTTCGTACTGATTTAACATTTAAATTTACCTTTTAGAAATTAATAAAATTTGATATTTCTCTAGTTCAATTCACGTAATCGACCGGTAATTAATCGTTTACTTGGATTCAGCAAATTGAGGCGGCAAAAGTAAGAATAAAAACTTGTTTGTCAAACATTTTGGAATTTAGTTTTCATCGATTGTTGTTCACAAATTCAAAATAATGCTCAATGGTTGGTTAAATTATTATAATTATTAAGTGGATGCAAAGCATTTTCTTACTTTTGAGTCTCAATTTTTTGATCTTATGCGAAATATATCTTTTATCTCTTTTTTATTATTAATGTCGGCAGTTTGTTTTGGACAAAAACAAAACGACAACAGTCCAAAATTGGTTGTAGGTATCAATATTGAACATTTCAGGGCCGATTATATTATCCGTTATTGGGATAGTTTCCAGTTAGGTGGATTTAAACGGCTTGTTGACAAAGGGTCGGTTTTTAAAAACGCTCGTGCCGATATTCACAATCTTAAACCTACCACACTGCTTCCCACTATTTATACAGGTACCTACCCTTCGGAACATGGTATTGTGGGAGATAAATGGCTTAACCAGCTTACGGGCAACGAAGTTTTAGCAACAAGCGACAATTATATGCTCACCATGGGCAGCGATTCTGAGATGGGAAACGCCTCGGCCAAACAATTGAAAGTTTTTACGCTTGGCGATGTTTTGAAACAGCAAACAAATTTCAAGTCGAAAGTATACTCGATAGCGCTAAATGCCAATGCTGCAGTATTAACTGCCGGACATGCAGCCGACGCTGCATTTTGGTTTGACCATTCGAACGGGAACTTTGTGACTTCATCGTATTATGCCAAACAATTTCCCGAATGGGCCATCGAGTTCAATCATAAAAACCTTGCTTCGTTCTATTTTGAACGCGAATGGGATTTATTGCTTCCTAAAAGCAGCTATAAAGCCAGCCTTGCCGACGACTATATTCTTGAAAATGGTTATTGGAAAAAATGGAACACCTTCCCATACAAGCTTACCAAAATTGCGAAAGATCAGGCATTTCCACTCGAAATTATAAAAACAACCCCTTATGGGAACGTAATGTTGCGCGATTTCTCGGCTCAATTAATTATAAACGAAGAATTGGGAATGGATGATTATCCCGATTTATTGAACATTACTTTTTCGACACTCGATTACGCCAACAAATGGTTCACACCAAATAGTGTCGAAACGCAGGACGTTATTTTACGAATGGACATTGAAATTGCGTCATTACTCAGCCTCCTAGATAAAACCATGGGGAAAGATAATTATTTGGTTTTTTTAACTTCGGCATCAACATCGGGATACCCAGTAAGTGTATTAAAAAACGACTTAGGTTTTAATGCCGGCGAATTTTCACCACAAAGCGCATTGGCCTTGCTTCGCTCCTACCTAAATGCAATTTATGGAGTTGGCGACTGGATTAAAATGTATAACGAAGAACAAATTTTCTTAAATCATAACCTTATTGATCTAAACAACCTCCCCCTTAACGATATGCGCGAAAAAGTTGCCCTTTTTATGAACCAGTTTACAGGGGTAAAAGCAGCACTGCCTGCCCACCTCATTGAACAAGGCAACCTCAACAATCCCCGCTTTAATATTATTGAAAACAGTTATTGCGTTCAACGTTCGGGCGATATACTAATATTGTTGGACGAGGGTTGGCACCCTACTTACCGGTACAATCAGGTCGATTACACATCGGAAAAAAGAGTTCCGATTATTTTTTACGGTATGTATTCAAAACCAGGCACGCACTACGGAGCTACAAGTGTAATTGATATTGTACCCACTATTTGCCGTTTTCTGAATATTATTCCACCCGACAACTGCAATGGTAAAGTTTTGGAACAAGTATTTTGGTAAAAACCATTCAACCTTTACCAGTTGCGCATGAAATAAAAATCACGTTGCAATACAATATTTAAAAACCGAATAACTATAAAATACTAATTAGCAACACATTGTTACTGCAAATAGATGGATTGAAAGTATAAGAACAAGAAAAGATATCGTCGCGATTCCAACTTATGAATTGATTGATTGATAATAAAAAGAGAGTAGATCGATCCTCAACTCCAATAATTTGGCCATGTGCTTATTGTTTTTAGATTTTAATAAGCCAATTTTAATCCGGGTTATCATACTACTCATCATTTTCATCAATTCCCAAGCTAAAATTCCACTTGGAACCGAGAGAATGATTAATCCCAATGCAATAAAGCCGCTTTTAAAAATTACATAAAAAATAACGAATAACAGAATAAACCAGATTGGATATACAATAATACTCAGTCCGAACGTAAAAGTACTGTAAAACTGCTTGTCTTTAACTATTTTTCGCATGGGATAACGGGTTAGATAATAAACCCATCCATTGCATATTGCACCCAAAGCAGCAAAAGGTAAAAGCAACAACAAAACAACCAAGCTTTTAACAATATCTCTAAAGCCAATTGCCGGTTTTAATAATTCGGATTCAGCAATTTTTAATTTTTCTTTTAAAATATGGTATTGCTTCGCCTTTTCATCAAGTTCAGTTTTTAATGCTTCATTATTATTTAACAAAAAACTTACTCTTTCAACAATATACCTTTCAATATCGACCAAATATTTGTCTTTGTATTTAAGTCTCAACTTTTTGGCTGCAAATGGCTTAGCCATTTCAAAAGCTTCATTATAAATATCGTAATAAGCTTTATCTGGAACATTAACAACCAGTTGATCGATGGCTTTATACAAATCATCACGTAAAGCATTAGAAGCTTTTGTTTCGCCTTCGTCACGAAAAAGTGAATAGTAACTTTTTGAACTTATGGGTTGGCCATAATTAACAACAACACTACGTCTAAAATTATAATAATGACTATAAGTAAGACCAATAGGAACGATGTTAATATCCAACTCAAAATTGGTCATTTCGGCAGCAATAAACACAATGCGCGGGATTGCCTTTTTATGAGGCAGCATGCTTTTTAAACCAATATGCGTGCCCTCGGGAAACAGACACAATGCCCGATTGTTTTGAAGTATTCTAACACTATTTTCAAAAACTTCGACGTTTTTATCAAGCGAATCTTTTCCGTCGCGCATCCGATATACCGGAGCAAGTTTAAGATAATTCAGAACGCGGGCAATAAATTTCTTCTTGAAAATATCGGCACGTGCTAAAAAAACAGGCTGTGTATTGTTAGTAAAACCAATTGCCAAAGCGTCGAGCAAGGCATTTTGATGGTTTGAAGCTAAAATAATTGGCTTATCCTTGGGGATATTTTCGACACCATTTACCGTAATTGTACGATTCGACAAACGATGAAATATATTAGCATAAAATCGAATAATTAAATATCCTAACGACTTCTTTTCAACTCTTCTCACAATAAAAATATTAAATTATTCCTCGGGAAGAGGTTTACGTCCCCAAATTGAAGCCATAATAAGCCCCGAAACAATGTGCCAAATCCCCCACCATGCAGCAATAACAGCCATGCCACCTAATTCAAAGTCAACTGGAAATATTTTTGGGTTAAACATTAAAGTTAAGGCAAGTCCCGAATTTTGTATTCCAGTTTCAATAGAAATGGTGCGCCGATCCTTACGTTTCAACTTAAAAATTGAGGCGATAGAGAAACCCGCCCCTAAAGCCAGCGCATTATGTATTAGCACAATAATAAATATAATATGAATTACATTGAGAAATTGACTAAAGTTATTCTTCAACATAATAGCGACCATCAAAACAAAAAAGAAGATGGAGAAGTTTTTTATGGGTTTTATGATTTTTCTGGTTAGAACCGGAAAATACTTCGCAAATAAAACTCCAGCAATTACTGGAAGACCAAGAATAATAAACACAGTGATAAAAATTTGTAGGGTATCGATTTCAAGCGGGCGTAAAAACTCACCGCCCATTTTATTATAATACCTTACGTAAATTCCACCCCAGAATGAAAAATTAAATGGGGTCATAAAAACTGCCGACAAAGTGGCCAAGGCGGTTAAAGTAACCGACAGTGCAGAGTTACCTTTTGCCAACGACGTTAAAAAGTTGGAGATATTACCACCTGGGCAAGCGGCAACCAATATCATACCCAAAGCAACAGATGGTGTAGGTTTAATAATCAGAATCAGTAAAAAGGTTAATGCTGGTAAAACGAAGAATTGAGAAACATAACCTATGATTGATGTTTTGGGTTTGTGAACTACTGCTTTAAAATCGTCAATTTTGATACCTAAAGCGACACCAAACATGATAAAAGCCAAAGCAACATTTAGTACCAATAGCCCACCTTGGTTAAAATTTAATCTAATATGATCCAGCACTTCTAACGATTCGAACATAAGAATAAGAATAAACTTTTGTCGCAATATTGCTAAAGGATTCTAGTATTTTAAACCACTAAACTTTAACTCAAAAACAGTATAGTGCATTACACACTGCATTATAGCTTCTAAAAGTATTATTTTTTCAGCAATTTATATATTTTTTTTGGAATATCGGTATTGTCATAAAATCCTGAAAAATGCTCTGCACCGGGGCCAAAGGCAAAAACAGGTACCATTACCGCACTGTGGTTTCCCCAAACATACATTCCTTCAACCATGCCTTTTTCTGGATTTCCTCCTGTAATGGCCATACCACCAGTTTCGTGGTCAGCAGTAACAATTATCAAAGTTTCTTTATTATTGGCAGCAAAAACCAAGGCTTTACCAATGGCTTTATCCATATCGAGGGTTTCGGTAACAATGTAAGGTGTGCTATTTTCATGTCCACCCCAATCAATTTGAGAACCTTCAACCATTAAGAAGAAACCTTTGTCGTTTTGACTTAAAAGCCTAATCGCTGTTTCGGTAGCCACTTCAAGCATATTGCCCCTGCCATCCAAAACTTTTGGTGTACTTTCAGCAGCAACTAATCCGGCCAATTTTCCTGAATTAATTTTCGCCACTTCGTCAATATCGGTAAGAACCTGGTATCCTTTGTTTTTTAGTTCCTGAATCAAGTCACGGCCATCTTCACGTTTTGCAAAATGGTTATAACCACCACCAATAAAAACATCAATGTTCGTTTTCAAAAAATCGGCTGCAATAGCCTCGTACATGCTCCTACGAGGTTGATGTGCCACAAATGCGGCAGGCGTTGCATGAGTTATTGTTGATGTGGCAACAACTCCCGTAGCCATTCCAAGCTTCTCTGATTTTTCGCGAATATTTTCAATTACCAAGGTATCAACATCGACACCCAGAGCACCCGTGAAAGTTTTTTTACCAGCCGCCAATGCGGTTCCAGCAGCGGCAGAATCGGTAATAAAATCTTTATCTGAATAAGTTGTCTGAAATCCGATGCTTTTGAAATTCTTAAGATACAATTGACTATTGTTAGCTGTTAGAGCAGCATAAACATGTGAAACGCCCATGCCATCGCCAATAAAAAGAATGACATTTTTTGGCGTACCGACCAACTCGCTATCATCAAATTCCTGCACTTCGTAAAACTGATCATTGATGTAAACACGCAACGAATCGCTGGTTTTAACATCAAGATACTGGTCTTGTGCAAATAAAACTTGAATTAAAAATACTACAACAATTAATGTCAAAAAATATGATTTCATAATTTAATTTTTTAAAACGGTTCATCACAAATGAACACAAAATAATTAAAAAAAAACAATTTCAATCATAGAAAAACACCATTAACATTATCTATTTTAGTTTTTCAAAGTCGAAAAGTTCATTGAGTGAATAAGTTACAGGTATGGTTTCGAGATGAATGGTGATACACCCAATAGATACAAACTCGGATAGGATTTTTTCGGCTAAAAAACGATCTATTTGTGCTTCCTTGCAAAATTTAGATAGGGTAACTGAATGGTTTTCATTCAAATACCAAATTAGTTTCCTACGGGGTTCATCGTAGGAAAAAAACACACCTTTATTACTTTTCAGAAGCTTCCACGACTTAAGCAATACATTATTGGCCAGTACATTTTCGTCGGCACGCCGAATATAGGCCTGCCATTTTTTCTCATCGTTTTCGGCATAATGAGGCCGATTTTTACTGGATTCAACTTTTATTTCCAACACATTTTTACCATCGGCATCCCAAACTTGAACATCAAAGCCAATTGGAGGTTTGCTATAAATTTTTGCCGCAGCTTCTACCATGTAAAACTCCTCATCGGACTTTACACCAATAATTTTCCCGTTATCCTTTACACCAACCAATAAACGCCCGCCATCGGTGTTGGCAAAAGCCACCAGCGAGCGGGCAATTTTACGCGAATCGTTAATACAAAACTTAAAATCCTGCTGCTGGTGTTCGCCCTGCGCAATCAATTCGAATAGTGGATTTATAGTAATCTTCATATTTAAATAGATCTTATAAAATAAGCACCAACTAACTTAACAACTTTATATTCAATTAAATAAAACAGAATCACAACACTTCGGCAACCACAAAAGTACTGCCACCAATAAAAACCATATCGTTTGGTTTGGCATTAACTTTTGCCGTTGAAAAAGCTTCGGCAACGCTTCGATAAGTGTTTCCCTTTAATCCCAACTCAACAGCATGCTGGTATAATTTGTTTACATCGAGTGCCCGGTCAATGGCCGCCTGTGTAAAATAATACATAGCGTTTTTGGGCAGTAATTTCAACACCTTATCAATGTCCTTATCGTTTACCGCACCAAAAACGATGTGTAACTGATTGTATTCTTCCTTTTCGAGTTGACCAACCACCCACTTTATGCCAGCCTCGTTGTGTCCCGTATCGCAAATAATGGTGGGGAGTTCGCCTAATTTTTGCCAACGTCCAAGTAAACCGGTCAATCCAACAACGTTTTTGGCACCTGCAAGCAATTCATCATTTGAAATGGCAAGTCCTTTTTTCCTCAATACTTCGACAGCTGCAACTGCGGTAACAATATTTTTTTGCTGATAATGCCCCTTTAAATCTAACTCAAGCTGCGTGGCAACTATCGAACACGCATTGCTTATTGTTATTTTTCCGTTGGCCAATTGAACAAACATATAATCATTATCGGCAAAAACAATTTTGGCATTCTGTTCGGCTGCTTTCTGTATAAAAACTGGAGCACTTTCGGGCTGATATTCTCCAATCACAACTGGCACATCTTTTTTTATGATGCCTGCTTTCTCGGCAGCAATTTTCTCTAGGGTATTGCCCAATAATTGGATATGATCGAGACTAATATTGGTGATTACCGATAATTGAGGGGTAATAATATTGGTTGAATCGAGACGACCACCCAAGCCAACTTCCACTACCGCAAAATCGACTTTCATTTTCGCAAAATAGTCGAATGCCATGAGCACCGAAAGCTCAAAAAATGAAGGTTCAAGAGAGATGCTTCGATTTTTCTCAATGAAAATATCCAAAAAATCGCAGACCGCGTCTTTGGAAATCATTTCGCCATTAACTTTTATACGCTCACGATAATCCTTTAAATGGGGCGAAGTATATAAACCCACTTTATAACCAGCACTTTGCAGCACGGCAGCCAATAAATGCGAAACCGACCCCTTACCATTGGTGCCGGCAACATGAATCGATTTAAATTTCAGATGCGGATGATTAAACATTTCATCAAGCGCAAGAGTATTGTCGAGGTTGTTTTTATAAGCAGCAGGCCCCACACGTTGATACATGGGCAACTGCTCAAACAAATATTTTATTGCTTCGGAATATTCCATTTTATTAACAATTACCTGTTATTAAATTCCATGAAATGGACAAAGTTGAATCGCTTTATGACCATTTTTTTGCTAATTTTAACGATATACAATTATGCAAAGAACCTTAAAAATTACCAAAGATGGCAAAGAAAAAGTCAAAAATTTTCATCATCGATACAAATGTAATTCTACACGACCATCAATGTATTTTTAAGTTCGAAGACAATGATGTTGTTTTGCCCATAACCGTACTCGAAGAGCTCGACAAATTTAAACGTGGCAGTGACCAACTTAATTATCAAGCCCGTGAATTTGTCAGGTTGCTCGACAATTTAGTGAAAGATGACCTTTTTAACGGCGGGCTCTCGCTAGGGCCAGGCAAGGGAAAACTGAAGATTGAAACTGGAAGGCCATTTTCTGAAAAATTAAAAGTTTCGTTTAAAGAAGACATTGCCGATCACCGTATTTTATCGATCTCGGAATACATCAGGGATAATAACCCCGATCGGAAAGTTGCCCTCATTACCAAGGACATCAACCTCAGGATGAAGGCAAAATCATTGGGAATTGACTCCGAAGATTATAAAAACGACAAAGTAACCAACATCGAAATATTCGATAAAGGTGTGAATGTAAAAGATAATTGCGATGATACTTTAATCGCATCGTTATACGAAAATAAATTCCTCTCAGCGAAAAATATTGATTTTGATACGCCCCCTTTATCCAACGATTATTTCATTTTCAAAGGATCCAATACTTCAGCTTTGGTGCGCTACAATGGCGAAGCCAAACGCCTCGAACGAGTTGATAAAGTAATTGCTTATGGCATTAAGCCACGCAATGCCGAACAAACATTTTTGCTCAACGCCCTTTTTAATCCCGAAATACAATTGGTTGCCGTAACCGGAAAAGCCGGTACGGGAAAAACCTTACTAGCATTGGCCGCAGCACTTGCCCAGCACAACCTTTATCAACAAATAATGCTCGCCCGCCCCATCGTAGCCTTGAGCAACCGCGATATTGGTTTTTTGCCCGGCGATGCCGATGAGAAAATTCGCCCTTACATGCAACCACTTTTCGATAACCTCACCGTAATTAAACATGGCCACAACCCCCGCAGTGTTGAAGCAACCCGCATTGAGGAAATGGAAAAAGAAGAGCGATTGGTAATTGCTGCACTTGCTTACATAAGAGGGCGCAGTTTATCAAATACCTACTTCATTATTGACGAAGCACAAAACCTTACTCCCCACGAAATTAAAACCATTATTACCCGCGCGGGCGAAGGCACCAAAATGGTTTTCACCGGCGACCTGCACCAAATTGACTCGCCCTACCTCGACCAACATTCAAATGGTCTAGCATATTTAACCGATAGGATGAAAGGGCAAAATATTTTTGCCCATGTCAACCTCATTAAAGGCGAACGAAGTTATTTGGCTGAACTGGCTAGCGATTTATTATAGACTAAAAGCTTTAAAACAAGGATTCATTATCTTTTAATGTAATTCAACATTAACCACTAATTGTGATATTACTTTATAAAACCACAATTAAAAAATTAACATTTTTTAATTGTTATCGATTTTTTCAGGAGCAATATAATAAGTTATGCCCCGTTTTTAAGACAAAGGATTGGGAAACATCCACTTATTATTGCAGGTTATCGTTGGTCAAATCAGATATTCTTTCTCCCAATCCTTCTTTTTTTTTATCTTTCTGCAAAAAATAAATAATCATGATTCGCGATTTAATCATCAAAAACCGCAGTTACCGTAGATTTCATCAAAACGAAGTCATTACGAAAGAACAGTTGTTCCGCTGGATAGACCTTGCTCGTTTATCGGCGTCGGGACGCAATGCGCAACCCATTAAATATATCGTTGCGTACCAAGCCGAAAAGAATGCCAAAGTATTTTCGACGTTAACCTGGGCTGCTTTTCTAAGCAATTGGGACGGACCAATTGAAGGTGAACGACCATCGGCTTACATTGTTCAGGTGCTCGACACCAATATATCGATGAATTACTTTTGCGACGATGGAATTGCCGCCCAAAGCCTTTTGTTGGGCGCAGTTGAAGAAGGTTATGGCGGTTGTATTTTCAGATCAATTGATAAAAACAAATTAAGCGATTTACTAAACATTCCTAATCGATTCGAGATCATCAACGTAATTGCACTGGGCAAACCGCTCGAAAAAATTGTTATTGAAACCATGCGCGATAATAATTTCAAATACTGGCGCGATGAAAACGAAATTCATCACGTACCAAAACGTCAACTCGACGAAATAATACTAAAACTTTAAATTTAGCTATCCCATAACAGATAGCGCTTTAATACTAAAAATCAACATTACAGAACCACCTAAATATTAATTAATATACCAATTTTAATATTTTCAAAAGATAATTTGTATTTGACAATTAATATTTAGACATTTGTCTAAATATCTAAATAAAATGAATTTATTATTTAAGGCTCTTAACGATAAAACCAGACGCGACATTCTTGAAATGTTAAAAAAGTCTGATTTGACAGCTGGAGATATTTCAGATAAGTTTGAAATGACAAAACCAAGCATTTCTCATCATCTCTCCTTATTAAAACAGGCCAACTTAGTGATAGACATAAGAAAAGGCCAATTTATATATTATTCATTAAATGCAACAATTATGGATGATATTGCAAAATGGTTTATCCAATTTAACTCTAAATCGAATAAAAATGAAAACAAATAAAACCATTAAAGAATTGCTTATTGGAAGTATTACAGTGGCTCCAATGGTATATTATATCTATTTATGGAGTTCATTGCCCGCAACAATTCCAATCCATTTTGATGCACATGGTAATGCTAATAATTATGGTAGTAAAGGTTATATAGCAATTACATTATTTTGTTTAACAATTGGTGTATACTTGTTT
>DATERL010000035.1:0-7874 GCA_035271585.1 Prolixibacteraceae bacterium | reverse complement strand
GATATGTTGTTCGTATTAGTAATAAAATGGTGGATTGCTTCAATTTTTTTATTGTTTGGTGTTGCATATCAGCAAGCGTTATTTCTTTTAAAAAACAGCTGTTTGTTTAATAATATTTAAAGGGGGCATTTGTCCCCTTTTCTGTTTTTTTTAGCTTTACCGTTAAAAAAAATCTATTTTTGCATGCATTATGAAATGGCTAACTAATTCATTAAGTAGATTTAATATTTGGCGGGTAAAACGCATCCCCGAACGGAGCTTTGTATTGGTTTTAAGTGTCGTTGTAGGTGTGGTAAGTGGTTTAGCCGCAGTAATGCTTAAAAATCTCATCCATATCTCTATTGATTTGCTCGAAGAACACTTTCTTTCGAAGGGTGCCTATATTTATTTGGTTTTCCCCCTAATTGGTATCACGCTCACTTATCTTTTTGTTAAATACATTGTTAAAGATAATATTGGTCACGGTGTTACTCGGGTATTGTATGCCATTTCGAAAAACAACAGTATAATTAAGCCGCACAATACTTGGACTTCGATGCTGGCCAGTACGGTAACCATCAGCTTTGGTGGTTCGGTGGGAGCCGAGGCACCTGTTGTATATACCGGTGCGGCAATAGGATCGAACCTTGCTCGCATGTTCAAGCTCAATTACCGCCAAATTACACTCATGTTGGGCTGTGGTGCTGCTGGTGCAATTGCCGGTATTTTTAAAGCGCCTTTGGCCGGTTTGCTTTTTACCATCGAAATTTTAATGCTCGATTTGACAATGGCTTCGTTGGTACCGCTAATGATTTCGGCGGTTACCGCCACCACCGTTGCTTATTTTTTAATGGGCGACAGCGTTTTGTTTGCCTTTCACCTCGATAGTGCTTTTACCGTCGAAAATATTGGGTACTACATTGTTCTGGGCTTATTCTGTGGTTTTATTTCTGTTTATTTTACTCGCATCACGCTTTTTGTTGAGCATAAGTTCAAAAAAATAAGTCGAAATTGGTTGAAATTGCTTGTGGGTGGTGGAATTTTAACGCTGCTTATATTTGTTTTTCCGTCGTTTTGGGGCGAAGGTTATAATTCAATTAATACTATAATTCATGGAAATGGAAGTTCTATTTTCCAAAATTCTTTACTGAAAGGTATTCCGAGCAATAGTATTCTTTTCTTGCTATCGCTATTAATGATGCTTTTATTGAAAGTTATTGCCATGGCCGCTACCAATGGAGCGGGAGGGGTTGGTGGTATTTTTGCCCCATCGTTGCTGGTGGGTAGTTTTGTTGGCTATTTTTTGGTCTCAACTTTTAATTATTTTTTACCAGTAGCATTGCCCGAAAGCAACTTTGCACTGGCAGGTATGACCGGAGTGATGGCCGGAGTAATGCACGCACCCATGACTGCCATTTTCCTTATTGCTGAAATAACCGGTGGCTACGACCTGTTTTTGCCACTTATTATAACTGGAACCATTTCATACATCACCACCAAGCTTTTCGAACCGCATTCAATTTATACAAAACGATTGGCCGAACGTGGCGAATTGCTTACCCACCATAAGGACAAAAATGTGCTTATCATGTTGAATACCGAAGAGATGGTTGAAAAAGGATTTGTGGTATTGCGTGAGGATTATACTTTGCGCGATTTTGTTAAAAAAGTACCTGAATCGAAACGTAATATTTTTCCGGTGCTCAATAAAGATGAGGAACTGGTGGGTGTAGTGCTAATGGAAGACGTACGCCCTGTGGTGTTTAATAGGGAACTGTACGACTCGACCATGATAACTGATTTTATGTTTGCCCCACCTGCTATAGTTGATACCAACGAGAGCATGGAATCGGTGATGCGAAAATTCAATGACACTAACGCATGGAACTTGCCTGTTACTAAAGATGGCAAGTACATCGGGTTCCTTTCAAAATCGAAAATATTTAACGAATATCGCGACATGCTCATCAATTTTTCCGATGATTAGTGTTGCTTAGCTGAAAATGATTTATTCGTGTCCATAATAATGTGTTTTTCAAAATCCTTTTCATCCTTTGCCTGACTAATCGCCATGCTTTCTGTGATGTTTTTTATATTTTTGGTAAATCACAAAAACAAGGATGATTATGAGCAAACACCTTCTGTTACTGATTTCACTTTTGTGTTTATGGTTTTCGACCTTTGCCCGCGAGGGAATGTGGGTGCCCGTATTATTGCATCAAAACATTAGCGAGATGAACGAAATGGGTTTTCAGCTATCGGCCGACGATGTTTATAGCATAAACCAAGCGAGTTTAAATGATGCCATTGTGCTATTTGGGCATGGCTGTACTGGCGAGCTCATTTCGCCCGATGGCTTACTGGTAACCAACCACCATTGTGGTTTTGGTCAAATACAGTCGCACAGCTCAGTTGAGCACGATTACCTTAGCGACGGTTTTTGGGCCATGAGCCGCGAACAGGAATTGCTTAACCCCGGTTTGTCGGTTACTTTTTTGGTGGAGATGCGCGAAGTTACCGACGCGGTGCTCGAAGGATGCGACACCATTGGCGACGAGGCGTTAAAACAGGATAAAATACGCGAGAATATAGCCATTATAACAAACGAGGCAGTTGCCGGAACTCATTACGAGGCATTGGTAAAACCTTTTTATGAAGGAAATCAGTACTACCTTTTTATTAACGAACGTTTTACCGATGTGCGTTTAGTAGGTGCTCCGCCATCGGCCATTGGTAAGTTTGGTGGCGATACCGACAATTGGATGTGGCCTCGGCACACCGGCGATTTTTCGTTGTTCCGAATTTATGCTGGCTCCGATAATAAACCGGCTGATTATTCGCCCGATAATGTGCCTTATCGTTCCAAAAAGTTTTTTCCCATCAATATTGCGGGGATAAACGAGGGCGATTTTACAATGGTATTTGGATATCCCGGAACGACTCATCAATATTTATATTCCGAAGCGGTGAAACAAATTTTGGAACAGCGCAATCCCAATCGTATTGCCATTCGTGATGAGAAACTTAAAATTATGGGCAACGCCATGGAGGCCGATCGGGCTACTCGAATTCAATATGCGGCCAAATATGCCTCGACCAGTAATGCCTGGAAAAAATGGCAGGGCGAAAGCAAGGGGCTCGTTCGATTGAATGCCGTTGCGGTGAAAATAGATGAAGAAAAAGAGTTTGCCGAATGGGTTAATCAAAGTTTGGAACGAAAAGGAAAGTACGGTAATGTGCTGGGCACGTTTGAAAAACAATATGCCGACTTGTTGCCATATCAAAAGGCCAAAGATTATTTCGACGAGATTGTTATGCGCGGTACCGACAGTTATAAGGTTTATAGTCGTTTGGCCTATTTGCTTCGCGACAATGAGAAATTGGATACTGTGGCTGAAATGGAGTTTTTATCGCTTCATTTTAAGGATTTTGATACCAATGTCGATCAAAATATTTTTGTAAGCTTGTTTGCAAAATATTATAACGAAACTGCTGCCCGTTTTGTGCCCAATGCTTTGTTGGCTCTTATCAACAATAAAAACCTTGAAAAAGAATTAGCAAAATGCCATGAAAAATCGATACTTAATAATAATGGCGAATTGAGCCGCTTGATTAAAAATGCCGATTTAGAAAAACTGAATAAAAACTTATCGGGCGACGTGCTTTTTAATTTGTTTGGCAGCATGGTTAAGGTTTACTACGATTCAATTTTCCCACGTTATCAGGAAATTAACCGCCAAATTGATGCCAATCAAAAACGATATATGGCCGCGTTGTTGGAAAAGGAGAAGGGTAAAATGCTTTTTCCCAATGCCAACCTAACTATGCGGGTAACTTACGGAAAAGTAGAAGGCTATCGGCCTGCCGACGGGGTAAACTATAAGTATTATACCACCCTCGATGGGATTATTGAAAAAGACAATCCCGAAATTTACGACTACAGTGTACCCGAACGTTTGAAAAAGCTTTATCGCGACCGTGATTTTGGGCATTATGCCAACTCAAACGGGAACATTCCGGTTTGTTTTACGGCATCGAATCACACAACTGGTGGAAATTCGGGGAGCCCAGTTATCAATGCAAAAGGGCATTTGATTGGGATTAACTTCGATCGCTGTTGGGAGGGAACCATGAGCGATATTATGTTCGACCCCGATAAATGCCGCAACATTTCGATCGATACGCGTTATATGCTTTTTTTGATCGATAAGTTTGCCGGAGCTACTTATTTGCTCAACGAAATGGAGATTGTTGAATGATTACAGTTTCTTGAATAAATCTTTCCCTGCTCCACAAATGGGGCAAGTGTAATCATCGGGTAAATCTTCGAAGGGCGTTCCCGGTGGAATACCGTTGTCGGGCTCTCCAATTTCGGGGTCGTAGGTGTAACCGCAAATAATACAAATGTACTCGGCTGCCACTTCAACGTCGCTTTTAGCTTCGACCTTTTTTTCCTCTTCTTTATCATTTTTGAGCTTTTCGGGAGGAATATAAGTCGGCGCATTTTTAGGAGCCAGCATTTTGTAGTGTTCGTGGTAATACTCGTAAGTTAACGGAGGCCTATCGTTAAGTTTTTCGGCTTCCAACACTTCGCCAATAAACATGATATGGGTTCCGCAGTCGATTTCGCTCGTTACTTTGCATTCGAAAGTAGCAATACAGCAATCGGTTACAACTGGTATGCCCAATGTGCCGGTTTTGAATGCCCATTTTTCAAACTTGTTGAAATGTTCGCTTGATTTAAAGCCAAAGTCGCCAACAATAGAAATATCAAGGTCTTTTTGAAGCACCGATAACGAAAAGGCTTTCTTTTTTTGGATAATACCACAAGTAAAATTGTTTTTATTGCAGCTAACGGCCAAAGTTGTTGGCGTTGAGGTTACCTGAAAACCTGTGTTACCCGCATATCCGGCCATTTTGCCTTCAAACTCCGACGCGATAATGTACAATCCGTACGATAATTTATGGAATGAGTGAAAATCAATCATATTCAGTTTGTTTTTGAATGAAGTGCTAAATGTAAGAAAATATCAATATTCTTACGATTGTTTTTGCTTCAGTTCTTCAATAATATTTTCAACTGCTTGTTCAATGGTGGTGTATTTAAACACAAAGCCATCGTTAAGAAGCCTTGCCGGATAAACTTTTTCGCCGTTTACCATTATACGGGCTGCTTTTCCGTAAATAATACCTAAGGCAAAAGCCGGAACGGGGATTAAGGTTGGTTTGTGTAATGCTTTTCCCATTGCTTTAGTGAAGTTTATATTGGTTGTGTTATTTGGCGAAACCAAGTTGTAGGTGCCCGAAGTTTTAGCATTGTCGATAAAAAATCGAATGGCCAAAACCAAATCGTTGATGTGGATAAATGAAAATGCTTGGTGTCCATTCCCAATTTTTCCGCCTAATCCGAGCTTAAATAGGGGTAATGTTTTTTTAAGTAATCCGCCATTTTTGCCCAGCACCACGCCTATTCGTGTAATTACAAGTCTGATGTGGGACGCCGTGAGCTCGTTGGCTTCGCTTTCCCATTTTTCAACTACTTCGCTTAAAAATGATTCGCCGCGCTGGGTGCTTCGTTCATCGAGCAGTTCGTTGCCATTGTCGGGATAAATACCAATGGCCGAGCCCGATATGAAAAGTTTTGGCCCTTTGTTTTTGGGCATTTTGTTCATAATCGAAACCAATTTGCGAGTAGTGTCAATGCGGCTTTTTAGTATTTCGGTTTTGTTGTGTTTGCTCCAACGTTTAATAACTGATGCACCGGCAAGATTAATAACTACATTGGCGTTTTTAATAATTTCTTCCCATTTTTCATCGTCGTCGTGCCTCGATAGCGCAATGAAATTCGTATCGGAGAAATGCTTGCTGCCTTTTAGCGCATTGGCAATAAATCCACTTGAGCCTGTTATTGCGATGTTCATGTTGTTTTGCTTTTTTATAAAACAACCAGTAGTTTGCTTAAAAGTTCTTTGCTTGGCTGTTTCTTTTTATTCAGGCTATTTTAAATGTCAATGGCAAAGACTAAATTTGTTGAAACCGATTTTTGATGAAGAAATTCCGAATAATAATTGACGCTTTTTATAATTGGAGGCTACGAAACATAAGCACCAAAACATTCATTATTATACTGAGCATTATTATTGGTATTCTCTCGGGCTTTATTGTTGTAATTATTAAAAATGCGGTGAAATTGGCCTATGGTTTGTTGAATGTATTTACCATCGATTCGTTGCATAATTACTTGCTGTTTATTTACCCCATTATTGGCATTGCGCTCACGGTGCTTTTTATTAAATATATTCTTCGGAAACCGGTTCGTCCGGGCATACCCAATGTATTGTACAGTATATCAAAACGTAAAGGTTTTATTAGTTTCCATAATACATTTTCGTCGGTAATTACTTCGGCATTAACAGTTGGTTTTGGTGGATCGGTGGGTTTGGAAGGACCTACTGTATCGACGGGATCGGCCATTGCTTCTCAGTTGGCTAGGTTTTTTAGGCTTGAACATAAGTATGTTTTGTTAATGTTGGCATGTGCTTGTGCGGGATCAATGGCTGCCATTTTTAAGGCGCCCATAGCTGCCATTGTTTTTGCTGTTGAAGTAATTATGATCGATTTGACCACTTTTTCGCTCATACCCTTGTTGCTGGCTTCGGCATCGGCAGTTGTTACCTCGTACCTGTTTTTGGGTATGGATGTGTTGTATCCTTTCGAGGTAAAAACGGCTTTTGTAGTTAACGAATTGCCATTTTATATTGCTTTGGGAATAGTAGCTGGTTTGGTGTCGGTTTATTTTACATTAATGCATAACTATTTGGCTCAGTATTTTGCCCGGTTTAAAACACGTTTAGCAAGGTTGGCGGTTGGCGGAACCATGTTGGGGCTTTTGCTGATTTTGTTCCCTTCGCTCTATGGCGAGGGCTACGAGGCTATAAATAGCGGACTTTCGGGTAACCTTGAATACTTGTTCGATCGTAGTTTTTTTGGGCAGTTCAGTGAAAATATTTGGGGAATAATGGTTTTGCTTTTGTGTGTGGTGCTGTTTAAAGTTGTGGCTACATCGGCCACTTTTGGTGCTGGAGGAGTAGGCGGTATTTTTGCCCCAACGCTTTTTATTGGCGTCAACACCGGGCTGTTGTTTGCCACGCTAGTTAATAAGTTATTTGGCTTTAATATTAACGTGAGTAATTTTGCCCTTGTTGCAATGGCTGGCCTCATTGCAGGTGTGCTACATGCTCCCTTGACTGGCATTTTTCTCATTGCCGATATTTCGGGAGGGTACGTGCTGTTTGTCCCTTTAATGATAACGGCTGCTTTTTCGTATTTAACCACTAAAATTTTTACTGAGAACTCGGTTTTTACTATTCAGTTGGCTCAACGCAAACAGCTGGTCACCCACCACAAGGATAAGCATGCTTTGTTGCTAATGAATGTTCCCGAACTGATTGAAAGCGATTTTACAATACTAAAGCCTACCGATAAATTGCGCGATTTGGTTGAGGCGATCACGGTGTCGCATCGCGATTTATATCCTGTTGTTGATAGTGAGGGAATAATGGTTGGTATGCTCAAATTGGACGATGTGCGCCATCTTATTTTTAAACAGATCGATTACGACCGCATTCCTATTAATGAATTGATGTACATGCCCGAACATTGGATATCGCCAAACGATTCGATGGATGAAGTGGTCGATAAGTTCGAAGATAGCGGGCGTTTTAACCTGGCTGTGATCAATAATGGCAAGTACATGGGCTTTATTTCTAGGGCAAGTGTTTATACTAATTATCGAAATTATATTAAGGATTTTTCAAGCGATTGATTCCTAATTAGTATTTATCTTTCTTTTAATCAGTTTAATAAAAAAAGTAAAAAATACTTTCATTACAGCA
>DATERL010000034.1:0-11831 GCA_035271585.1 Prolixibacteraceae bacterium | reverse complement strand
CATCGTTTTTAAAACCATTTTTCTTGGTTCTTTTTGACCCACAGTAAAAGCATTTTTTTTATTCATAGCTTTCAAATTCACCAAAGCTATGATATTATTGACTTTGATTTATGTTGCAGCCTGAATTATGTCCATTAAGCCCCATAAATCTAATATCCCATAAAATTATCAGTAAAAGATGTAACATTTTTCGATACTTATGTAAGGCTAAACTACGCTCATTAGCTCACCTTTATGCTGTGAAAATACTTTCACAATTAAAACTCGAAACAATGAATACTACTGAACTAAGTGGAAATTGGAATGAGCAGAAAGGCAAACTCAAACAAAAATTTGCCAGTTTAACTGATAATGATCTCTTATTCATCGAAGGCAAAAAAGATGAGATGCTTGGTCGACTTCAAGTGAAATTAGGCAAAACAAAAGAAGAACTGCATAAAATAATTGAGGCGCTTTAATAATCTGCGCTTCCGGTAAAACCTGAGGATAAAAGAAACCCACTGGTCTGGATTTGCAAACCCGCTGGTCTGGATTTGCAATCCAGACCCATGGATTCAAGTTGTTTAGATTGAGCGTAAAATAGAGCGAATGTGTCATCTGTGCCTTTCCTTTAATGAATTATTTTAATTCACAAAAACATCTCTGGGCAAATTGGCAAATACGTTTTACAGTTGGGAAAATAGGATGGAAAATTCGGATTACAAATCCGAATCAGCAGGAAGATAGGGTGTAAAATTCGGATTGCAAATCCGAATCAGCAAGTATCAGCAGGTTCACAGGGGGGCAATCTAATTTTTGAACAGTTTTTAGTTTCAATTTCAAGGAAACGTATAAGCATGAAAAAAATAAAAACTTTTGTAAATGTTATTCCAAAGTTGAAGGAGGCATCGATCAACCTCAGCAACAAAACGCTGGATAAGACCGTATTGGCCAACTCCTTTTTAGTAGAGATTGGTGATTTCTTTGCATTCATAATTCTTACATTTAAAGAGACCTTTTCGCGCGACTTTGAATTCAAAGAATTTCTACGGCAGTGTTATCATATTGGGTATAAATCGCTGCCTTTAATTTCAATAACAGGGGCTATTATGGGCTTTGTATTTACCATTCAGTCGCGCCCTGTACTTGATGATTTTGGAGCAGTATCACTTTTGCCTAGCATGGTGACCATATCGTTCATTCGGGAAATTGGACCGGTAATAACGGCACTTATTTTCGCAGGAAAAATTGGCTCGGGTTTAGGTGCCGAATTAGGCTCAATGAAAGTGAGTGAGCAAATTGATGCCATGGAAGTTTCATCAATAAATCCAATGCGATACTTAGTAGTTACACGAGTTTTGGCGGCCACACTTATGCTCCCATTATTGGTTTTATACGCCGACGGATTGGGCATAATGGGCAGTTTTATAGGTTCAAATATAAAAGGAGATATCTCTTTTGTGCTATTTATTTCTCATGCATTTAAATTTCTCGAACCCATCGATTTTCTGCCTGCTGTTGTTAAAACATTCTTTTTTGGCGGTGTAATTGGTATTGTGGGATGCTACAAAGGTTATAACGCAGGGCGCGGCACCGAGAGTGTAGGTAAAGCAGCTAACTCAGCAGTAGTACTGGCCTCTTTGTTGGTGATAATTGTTGATATGATTGCTGTGCAGGTTACTGATATGTTGATTTAGAGACGAAAGAAAAAATGGAACAAGCCAATAACACATTAAATACAGCAAAAACAAACAATAAAACGGTTGTTGAAATTAGCAATCTCCGAAAAGGTTTTGGCCGTCAGGAAGTATTGAAAGATGTGTCGCTTCAGCTTTTTAATGGTGAAAACCTTGTTGTGCTCGGAAAATCGGGTTCAGGAAAATCGGTGCTAATCAAATGTATCGTGAATTTATTAACCCCCGACGATGGGACAATTCTTGTTCTTGGGGAAAATGTAAATGCTCTAAAAAGGTTAGAACTGGCTAACTTAAGAAGCAAGATTGGCTTTCTTTTTCAAAGTGGTGCGCTTTACGACTCCATGAATGTTAAGCAAAACCTAGAATTTCCATTGCGAAGAATAAAAAAACATATCACCCAAAAAGAAATGGATGAGAAAATTGCCGAAGTGCTTGAGAATGTTGGTCTGTCGGATGCGCTATTTAAGATGCCTTCACAACTATCGGGCGGAATGCGTAAGCGCATCAGCTTGGCAAGAACCATTGTTGTTGACCCAATGATTATGTTGTACGACGAACCTACAACGGGGCTCGACCCAGTGACATCAAACGAGATAAGTTCACTTATTAACGATGTACAAAAAAAATATAAAACTTCCTCCATTATTATCACTCACGATATTGAATGTGCACGCGCTACGGCCGACCGTTTAATTATGTTACAGGATGGGATGGTTTACAAAGAAGGGGGAATTGAAGAGTTTGAAGAATCAGACGATCCATCCATCCAATCGTTTTTTAAATCAATAAAAAAACAATAAACAAAGAATCTCATTACTGTTATTACTGACATATATAGTTTCAAATTAATACCATAAAAAAATGGAAGCAAATACACCCAAATTCAAAATACGCTTAGGGCTTTTTATAATAGGCGGAATACTACTTTTTCTGGTAGGACTCTTTTTTTTAGGAAAACAGAAAAACTTATTTAACCCGGTGTTTAAACTAACCACTAGTTTTAACAATATCAGCGGATTAGAAGTGGGCTGCAACATACGTTTCGCAGGACTCAACGTGGGAACTGTTGACAATATTGGTATAATCAATGACTCAACGGTGAAAGTAGATCTTTTGGTAAATAGAAGTGTTCAGCAATTTATTAAAGAAGATTGTCAGGCATCCATTGGTTCCGATGGAATTATTGGCGACCGTGTTCTGGTGATTACGCAAGGAGGTTACAACTCTTCCTTGGCAAAGGAGGGACAGCATATTGAATCGAAAGAACCGATTGAAACCGATGCCATTATGGCAAGCATCCAAAAAACAGCCGGGAGCATCGAAATAATTACGAAACAACTTGCCGGAGTAATGATTAAGGTAAATAGTGGAGAGGGTACCCTAGGCCGACTTATTCATGACGACGATATTGCGCAAGACTTAAGTGAATCATCAGTATACCTAAAAAACACCTCCAAACAAATCTCCAATATTTTAGATGACATACATAATGGAAAAGGAACACTTGGGAAAATAATTAGCGACCCAAACGTTTCTGAAGATATTTCTATCACCATGGTGAATTTGAAAAATAGTTCGAAAGGCTTAGATGATATTCTGGAAGCAGCTAAACACAATTTTCTGTTTAAAGGATATTTTAAAAATAAGGAGAAAGACAGCGATATCGACAACGAAAAAGAAGGAAGAAGCAGAGAAAATTATCGTGTTGAAGAAAGAATAATTCGAGATACACAAGAGTCAAACTTAGAAAATCAGATACAACTACTTACTGCTGCATTGCCTATTGAAGTGGATACGCTAATGGCAAATTTGCAGGTCACTATAGCTAATTCAGAAATAATATCGAAACAACTTGTTGAGATTATCTCGATGAAAAACAGTGGACGAGGCACAATTGGTATGTTGGTACAAGACACTGTTCTGGCTAGTGTTATCAATCAAACCCTATTGAATATGAAAAGCAGTAGTAAGGGCTTAGATGAAAATATGAATGCAGCAAAAGAAAACTTCTTTCTTAAAGGTTACTTCGAAAGGAAGAAAAAAGCCGCTGCTGAAAAAGAAAAAATAGAGCAGAATGAGAAAAAGAAAAAATAGCAAAGTTTAACCGGGACAAAAAATTTCAATAATGAATTGTTCTCATGAAGTTGCTACCTACTTTTTTGATATTAAGTGTATTCATGTTGTTTGGCGGTTTTGCAAGTGCACAAGCACCGGTTGAAAAAAAGGATTCAACCAAAAACAATAACATTGAATCCCATTCAGATCAAAACAAGTTTACCGCATTCTTCTATCGATATTTTTATAAAAACCTAAAACCCGAAACCAAAAAAAGTAGGGCTAAACGAATTGGATATAAAAAACTAATTCAAAAGCCATACAACACCTTTAATGGAAAAATTATCAGGCACATTACAATCGAAACCCTCGATCCATTTAAGAACTCAATTGCTGATACAATTGAAATGAATCAGGACTTTTTGTCGAAAAATGGCAATAAGTACCACCTAAAAACGAGAGATGCCACCATACGCAACCAGTTGCTGATAAGGGAGAACCAAACATTTGATTCGTTACTGGTAAAAGAGTCTGAACGTTTGGTGCGCAGTAATAATTACATTGGCGATGTGTCTTTTATTGTCCGTTCTCTCCCCAAAAACCCCGACTCTGTCGATGTATTTATTCGTGCCTTAGACAACTGGAGCATCATTCCTCGTGCATCAATATCCGCTTCACGAAGGGATTTAAGCATCAGTGAAAATAATTTCTTAGGCATGGGGCACTTGATCCAAAGTGGTTTAACTTTAAATCCAGCAGGGCAAGATAATTCGTTTCAAACAAGTTATTTTATCCCATCTATCAGCAATACTTTCATCAGCGGAATGTTCAACTACCAAATGGTCGGAACTCACTATTCAAACAGAAGCATCGCTTTTAACCGGTCATTTTTTTCACCCTTAACAAAGTGGGCGGCAGGAGTCGAACTCATGCAACAATTTCACAACGATTCTATTCGTATCAACAATTCGATGCTTATGCCACTGAGGTATAAAAACAACATACAAGATTACTGGGCAGGCTATGCGTTAAAAATATTTAAGGGAAATTCGGTATATCAACGTTCAACAAATTTGGTTTCTACTTTGCGTTATCTCCAAATTCATTATTACGAAAAGCCATTAGCAGCAGCAGACCCGATGCACTTTTATACCAACGAAAATTTTTACATGGCAAGTATTGGCATATCAACACGAAGATTTGTGCAGGACAAATTCATTTTTAAATTTGGCATTACTGAAGATGTTCCCATTGGAGCAGTTTACAAACTCACAGGTGGATATCAGGAGAAAAACTCCATCGGAAGGTATTATTTAAGTTCACAAATTTCGATGGGCAATTATTACTCGTGGGGTTACCTGAGCACCAACGTTGAATATGGTACATTTTTTAATGCCTCACATACCGAGCAAAGTGCTGTTAGTGCCGATGCTGTTTATTTTACAGGATTGATTGAAATTGGAAAATGGAAATTCAGGCAATTTATTAAACCACAAATCACCCTGGGTATAAAAAGGCTATCATCAGATAGTTTAATGTTTAACGTAGGTTATGGTTTAGATGGATTCAAAAACTCAACTATATCGGGAAACCGGAGGTTTTTGCTCACATTGCAAACACAATCGTATGCACCCTGGAATTTTATCGGATTCCGTTTTGGGCCATTCTTAACCTATTCACTAGGCATACTTAGCGGCTCCAAAACGGGGCTTAACAATAACAAAATATATTCGCAAATAGGGCTTGGAGTTTTAATCAAAAACGAAAGTTTAATTTTGAATACCTTTCAACTTTCCGTTTCATTCTACCCACTCATTCCTGGCATAGGCCATA
Source organism: Prolixibacteraceae bacterium (assembly GCA_035271585.1). GTDB lineage: Bacteria > Bacteroidota > Bacteroidia > Bacteroidales > Prolixibacteraceae > Roseimarinus. Next base: position 6,267 of record DATERL010000034.1, on the reverse strand, counting down.
ATGTGTTTAAAATAAACTCATTCAAAACAAGCGACTTGAAATTTCGTGATTTCGAAATTGGAAAGCCCGCCACCGTTGAATTTAGGTAAATGAGCATTGTGAAAACATTAGCTATTGAAATAGAATTGGAAGGCGTAAATAATGTAACTCTCCCCTATTATTCTATAACAATATTGGAAATTGGAAGATTACCTTTGATTCGGATTAATTAAAAAAACGAATATGAACTTAAATAAAATCATTCTTATTGTCTTCACCATTAGTTGCTTATCAACCATCAGCTGCAAAAAACAACCTATTCCTATGGAAATCACTTCTTCCGATTCGATAGTGCAGAAATTTTATGCAATAAATCAGCCATCACTTTTTTGGTTTTCATCAAACCAAAACATTAAGAAGGCGAAAAAATGGATAATCGAAATTGAAGCGGCACAGCGTTATGGTATTGTTTCAGATCAGTTGCAAATTGATCTGATAAAAACAGTTTTATCGAAGAAGAGAACAATTGATAATGAACTGAAAGAACAAACCGATCAACAGATTACAGGCTTGGTCTTAAATTATATGAAAGACTTTCAAGAAGGCAATGCCCATTTCGATTACGATGAAATCAAAGTAGAACATGACTATTTCTATATTGCTCAGTTGCTCAGTTCAAAAAGGAGGGAAAGTGTTTCAAAACTACTATCACGTTTGGAGTGCAAAGACCCTGATTATTTGATTTTAAAAAAATACTTGAATGATTCAATCTCCGAAAACGACACCTTGAAATACAAAGCGGTAATTGTTGCCATGAATTATCGAAAACACCTTTCCTTTAATCGTCAGCAGGAATACATTGTGGTGAATATTCCTGAGGCCATGGCACGTTATTACAGAGACAATTCAATGTTGATGGAAATGCGCGCTGTTGCCGGGAAAACAAAAACGCCTACACCAACCATCGCCTCGCATATCAGCATTATTGTAACCTTTCCTTTTTGGAATGTTCCCCATTCAATTGCAGCAAAAGAGATATTACAAAAAGTACAGAACGATGAAATTTATTTAGAGCGGAACAATCTTTATGTAGTGGATGGAATGGGTATTAATGTTGACGATTCGCTCTTGAACTGGGAAAATTTCACTGAGAAAACCTTTCCCTACTATTTTCGTCAGTCAACCGGTTCAATGAACTCTTTGGGGGTATTAAAATTCGATTTACAATCTCCTTTTAGCATTTATTTGCACTCTACAAGCTCGCAAAGTTCATTCTTAAAGGACTATCGTTTTTTAAGCCACGGTTGCATCCGTTTGGAAAAACCTATCGATCTGGCAGAAGGCATACTCAGGGGCAAACTTGATATCGAAGAATTAAAGAGAGGAAAGAAAGATACGGTATCGGCCAAGCTGGTTCCACCTAATTTAGTTCAGGTTTTTATTATCTATTCACCGGTTGCTGTGATTGAAAACCGCGTAACTTTTCTTCCCGACGTATACCGCTTAATTAAGTAACGATGAACTGCACAAGTACTTATTATCAGGATTATAAATGAACAAACAGGTACCTCCTTTTATCGTTTCAATAATTGGCTCGTTCAAATCGGGCGGAAGCACCGGACAACCAAGGCTTCGGCCTAAGCGTCCATTTTTCTTAATGAAACTTTCGGTAGCATAATCGGCAGCATGAATAATAATTTCACGTTTACATGCATTGTCGTTAACTCCTTTTTCAACACCATTTATCATCAGCGAATAACCGGTATGAGACCCAGTTATACATTTTCCGGTAACAAAAAAACCCAAACTGCTTTTTAATGAACCCGCTTCGTTCGAAAATGATTTGGCAAACTCATCACCGGTATTTCGGCCATGCGCCACGTAGGTATTAAACAACAGTTTCCTGTTTTCTAAATCAATCACATATAAGCGTTTTTTGTTACTCGATTGCGAATAATCGGCAATGGTAACAATATTTGAATTCGGTAATTTTCCGTTGGTTTTCAATTTCACTAAGCCCTTGATTGCAAGATCAAAAACATCTTTTGACAATCCCATATCGGCTAATTTCAACAGCACATAAGAATCAACAGAAGCTTCATTTATAAAGTTAGTTTCAATATCACCGGCTTTGTTTATTGCAGGGGCCAAAAAAAACAAAACACACACAATTAATTTTCTCATTCGTTAAAGATAATTTAATAAATACCAACTCAAAGTATCATGGTGCTGTAAGTAAGCATATAAACTAATGAATAGCGCAACTACTAAAGAACAGTAAAACCTGTAACTTATTGCTTTCGAAGTGTAATACATTATTGGTGAATGACAATCATCTTTGCATCAAGCAAATAAACTATTTGAAAGATGAAGAAAATAAATGATCGAATCGAAAGGATTATAAACTGTGAAATATGCAACATTTCAACAATTTTATGTAATGCTTTATTTTTTAAAGAGCCTCACCTTTGAACTATTCAATTAAATAACTGTTAAAAATAATAACTATGAGTAATCTTCTGTACATAATCGCAATTGTTTTAATCATTCTCTGGGCTTTGGGATATTTCGCATTGAATTTGGGGAGTATTATACACATCCTGCTTGTAATAGCAGTAGTCGCAATACTATTACGCCTCATAAGAGGCAATAGGCCATTTTAATAATGAGTACAATAACTTAAATAAATAGATACAAAAAAAATGAAAACATTTAAACAAATAATTTTACTGATTGCAGCGATTGCTTTTATTGCAACCATAAGCAATGCTCAAAATACGGCAAGCGATACACGTGACCAAGCTCAATTTGGCTTAAAAATAGGAGGAAACCTGTCGAACGTGTATGACACTAATGATGAAAGCTTTAGTGCTGATCCAAAATTAGGTTTGGCTGGAGGAATCTTCGCAGCAATACCAATTGGAACATTCATAGGCATTCAACCCGAACTTCTTTTTTCACAAAAGGGTTACAGAGGCTCAGGGAGCGTTCTTGGAAGCGAATACAATTACAGTCGCACATCAAATTTTATCGATGTGCCATTACTAGTGGCTATAAAACCAATTAGTGTTTTAACAATCCTAGCAGGACCACAATATTCATTTTTGATAAAAGAAACCTATAAATTCAAAAGTGACCTTATAAACATCAACGATGAGCAAGCATTTGATAATGATAATTTACGTAAAAACATCTTGTGCTTTATTGGTGGATTCGACATTAACTTAGACCAATTAGTTGTTGGCGCAAGGGTTGGATGGGACCTTCAGAACAACAAAGGTGACGGAACCTCAACAAATCCACGTTATAAAAACATGTGGTATCAGGCCACCTTGGGATTCAGATTATCAGGTAATTAACACAGACAATTAACACAAATTATTAACATTAATAAAAAAAATAAAATGGGATCATCATCAAATCATTCACTTAGCTTAATAGGCGGATTGCTTATTGGAGCACTTGCAGGAGCTGCAATCGGAGTTTTATTTGCACCCGCAAAGGGGACTAAAACCCGCGACAAACTCACTAAAGGAGCAAAGGATATCTCGAAAGACTTAAAGAAAAAAATCAGAAAAGAAGTTGAAGTCCTGCGCAAAAAAGCAGAAGACCTTGAAGATCTTGCTGCTGAAAAAATAGATGACATGGCAAATAATGTCAAGCAAAAAGCTGAAGAAATGAAGCATCACAATTAAAGACACACCCCAATCCATTAAGCAAGCGGTCAACTGAGTAGATATAAATTCCTACTGGTTGACTGCTTTTAAACCAACATTAAAAAATTGACCTAAATCAAAATTGTTATGACGGTATATGAGAAAATTGAAGAACTCACAAAAGATATAAAAAGTTACATTACTTCGAACGTTGAAATATTCAAGCTCGAAGCAGTTGAGCTTTTTTCGGTTATTGGAGCAAGCTTTATTAGCAGTCTCATTATTGGTGTAGTGGTATTTTTGTTTATGATTTTCTTAAGCCTCAGTGCCGGATTTTACTTTTCATCGCTACTTGGCAATAACTACGCTGGCTTTGCAATTGTTGCTGGTTTTTATTTAACAATTGCCATTATACTAATAATTGGACGGGGAAAACTAGTAGAAAAACCGCTGCAAAATAAAATTATCAGAAAAATATTCAACAAAAAATGAATAATAATATAAACTGAAAGGTTGCCGAAATGGAAGATCAAAAAATAATGAACCACTTAGAACTGATATCACGTATAAATTACCTGAAATTAGAGAAATTTAAGCAAGAAGAGGAAATCATTAATTCGTACAAAGAATTAGTTGTTTCCCTCAACCCCCTTTCTATTTTAAAAGAATCAATTAATAAAAGAACAGAGAATAGAGATGAAAAGGTTGATCTGTTAAAAATTGGAATGAACACAGTTGCCAATTTTTTTATCAATAGATACTGGGGTAAAAACCGCGGCATCAAAGGTCTTATTAGTTCGGCGCTGATAGAGTTAATCTCAATCACATTCATTAATGAAAATACATCAAAAATATTATTGGGAATTAGCAAGCTGATGCGTCGAAAACCCGTAAAGGAAGATTATTATTAATTCTAGCCTTTGTGAAAGCTGAATATAAATTCTATAAGTAATGAAAAAGCATTTGACGCAACCAACCAAGATATAGAATCTAGCTCCCTTTTCCATCATGCATTTCAAATTTCAAAGCAATATTATCTAAATATGTGAATACTGTAACTAATTAACAGAATAATGTAATGCATTGTAAGTTGATTTGTTCCACCTTTGTTCTGAAAATTATTATTAATCCATAATTTGATCTAACGAAAATGAAAAAACTAAAAATCTTTATTTTATTATCAATTGTTACAGTATTAACTGTAAGCGCCCAGGAAAATATCTATAAGCTACGTAACCAATTTAATCTTGGAGTTGGTTTTTCAAATTGGGGTATTCCTATATATGCCGGAGTCGATTTCGGAATTCATAAAGACATCTCATTGGGATTAGAAGGTTCTTTCAGATTCCATAACCCAACAATTAACGGAAGTTCCTATAACAATACAATTATTGGAATATCTGGAAATGCGAATTATCACTTTAATTCGCTGTTTCAAATTCCGCGCGATTGGGATTTCTATGCAGGAGCAAATGTTGGATTTTACTTTTGGCCTTCAACGTCGGTTTATGTTTATAATAATGATCATTCGCGTTTGGGAGTAGGCGGTCAAATAGGCTTAAGATATTTTGTCACCAGTAGAGTAGGTGTAAATCTTGAGTTTGGTGGAGGCAATGCATTCTCAGGTGGTAAAATTGGAATTACAAGTCGTTTCTAAATCGGCAACAATTTAGCAACTAAAACCCTATGAGTATTTACAATACTAAATGAATTGGAATAGCATTATTCGTTGTATTGTTTTTAGAAAGTACTCAAGTATTTCTTAAAGAGATGAATATTAAAGTTATACAATGGTGAAAAATTAAAAACTCACACCATGAGTAATCTACTTTACATCATCGCAATAATTCTGATTATCATTTGGGCCGCAGGATATTTTGCATTCAATGCAGGTAATATCATTCACGTTCTTTTGATAATTGCAATTATTGCAGTCTTACTTCGCATTATTAGAGGTAACAGAAACGCTAATTAACAGATTAAAAAATGAAACAATGGAAACAATTAAAATGAATACCTTAAAAAGAAATATCTTTTTGACTTTTGCAACTGCATTAGTAATATTCTCATTAAGTTCATGTGCTGTAAAAGCTAAATTTCTAACATCTTCAGTAGTTCCAGCTGCACAAGGCCAAATAAAAGTAACAAATGACAAAAACAATAACTATGTCATAAAAATTAAAATTTCTGATTTGGCTGATCCAAGTAGGCTTTTGCCGCCAAAAAACCTTTATGTAGTTTGGATAGAGACAAATGATGCATTTCCACAAAACATGGGACAAGTAAAAACATCAACACATTTTTTATCTAAACAATTACAAGGATCGTTTGAAACGGTATCGGCATTGAAACCAAGCAAAGTATTCATTACTGCCGAAGATGACGGGGGTATTCAATATCCTTCCCTTGTTGTACTATCAACAGATAATTTTTAAAAATCCTTTACAGTGAAATAAAAAAAAGTAATTGAAAACGATTTCAATTACTTTTTTTGTAACCATTCAGTCGGTTTGTTTTTCAATACGTATTTTGTTCAAAAGAATAGTTTTATACCGATTAGCCAACAAAATGTCGCGTATATTCGCTACGCTCTATAATCTCCTTTGTTGGTCTATCGGTATTGGTTTTATAG
>DATERL010000033.1:0-13014 GCA_035271585.1 Prolixibacteraceae bacterium | reverse complement strand
GTATTTTTGTTTTTATAAAAAGAAGTATGGTTTTTAGCTCAATAACATTTCTAATTTATTTTCTGCCCATTACCTTATTGTTGGTTTTTGGAGTGCGGATTTTTGGAAATAAAGACAATTATTCCTTGCAAAATTTTGTACTCCTAATCATGAGTTTGCTATTTTACTCATGGGGGGAGCCGGTGTATGTTTTGTTAATGATTGGTTCTATTCTGCTTAATTACTTATTAGGTAAAGCCATTGGTGGTAGCACAAATCCCGAAAAGCGTAAAGCCTTTCTTGTTTTGTCTATCGTTATGAATATAAGTACGCTGGCACTCTTTAAATATGCCGGAATGCTTGCCGAATTATTGAATTCACTTATTCCTTATAGTACCAATTTACTGCCAGTGCCTGAGATTCGACTTCCTATCGGCATATCTTTTTTTACTTTTCAGGCTATGAGTTATTTGTTTGATGTGTATAAAAACGAAGTTCCTGTTCAAAAGAAAGTATTGAATCTTGCATTGTATATTTCATTTTTCCCTCAGCTTATTGCAGGCCCAATTGTTCGTTATCACGACATTAGCGAACAGCTCGAAAATCGCACTATCGATATGCCCGGGGTATATTATGGATTGAAACGCTTTATTATTGGTTTGGCCAAAAAAGTGTTAATTGCCAATGTGATGGCCGAGGCTGCCGATGAAATTTTTGCGATGGGAGCAACTGAACTCACCGCACCACTCGCGTGGCTTGGGATAATTTGCTATACATTGCAAATTTATTTCGACTTTTCGGGTTATTCCGATATGGCCATCGGCCTTGGTCGAGTGTTTGGGTTTAAATTTCTTGAAAATTTTAATTTCCCCTACATCGCAAAAAATATTCAGGATTTCTGGCGTCGCTGGCACATCTCTCTTTCGTCGTGGTTTCGCGATTACTTATATATTCCCCTTGGTGGAAACCGGAAAGGGAAAGTCCGCACTTATTTCAATTTAATCATTGTTTTCTTTTTATGTGGTTTATGGCACGGTGCCAGTTGGACATTTGTTGCCTGGGGCTTATATCATGGTTTGTTTTTAATACTTGAACGGTTCTTTCATGGAAAAACAACAATAAAAATCCCAATTATTTTTAATTATGTTTATACCATTCTTGTTGTCATGGTGGGCTGGGTATTGTTCCGTGCCGATAATTTTTCGTCATCGCTAATGTACCTTAAAGCAATGACGGGCTTTGGTGCCAATGAGAATTTAGTAATTTGGAAATATCTTGAAAATAGGAAGTTAATCGCAATGTTATTTATTGGAATTATTGCATCAACACCTATTTTTAATAGGTTGATTCAATGGATTAGGGACAAAAGTTTCCCCCCTATTTCAATAAGTTACAAATGGGCTAAGTCGCTTCAGTACACAATTATCGCACTTTTTATTTTGCTAATCGTTGGTTTTGTTTCTTATCCATATAATAATAAAATGGCCAATACATCGGCCAACATATTTGAGATAAAGAGCAATGCAAACAGTTATCAACTATTTTATACTTGGGATAATTCAAAATTTAAAGAAGAAAACTCAATTAAGTTCAATACGCCACAAGTTGAAATTCCTGATATATCCAAAATGCACGCAATACGAATTGATGCGATTCTAAAAAATGGAGATGTGTGGGAAATTGAGTCTATTAAACTCAGCAAGCCAGATGCAAGGCTTTTTCTCAAAGGGAAGGGTTTATTTAAAGCCATTGGGCTTAGAAGTAAACATTTAAACCAACCGGTATTAAACGCCGCAAATAATGTTGAAATGGATGTTTTAGGACGTGATCCACACTTTTTGCTTGCTTTCGATTATCCTTTAGCTCAATTCAACACTGTAAATGCCATTCGCAATGTGACTGGTAATGACTATAGAATAAGCCAATGGAGAAAATCATTTGTGATAATAGGCGCTATTATTTTTATATTATTGGGGTTTTTACTTCGTAACCTTTGGTTGAAATCATCTGGTGAAAGAATTCCAGTACCCCTATTCAATCTGCTTTTTAATGGGATATATGTGTGTGCAATAGTAATTGTTTTGGTATATGTGGTTGCAAGTTTGGCGGTAAATACCTATAATCCATTTATCTATTTTAGATTTTAAACGAGAATAAGTATGATGTATTTGTTGTTTATGATTTTTATAGCATCGCTTGCAACTGCGTTAATATTTCTATTCCGAAATATATTAAAACCCTTTATTTTGGGCTTTAATGCTAGGTTTGCGATTATTGTGTTTTTTGTCGGTCTTATTTTTTCTTGTTTGATATTTGGTTTTGTTGCAAAGCAAAACACTTCGCTTGCCGAAAACCGTAATTTGGAAAAATGGAAACCGCTTAAAGAAACGAGTTTTGTAAATATCCCCAGACAAATTGATGCCTATGTGAACGATCATTTTGGTTTTAGAGATCAGTTCATTACAATATACCGTTATTTTCAGTTAAATATATTTGGGCAATCATTATCCGAAAGAGTAGTTAAAGGGCGCAATGGTTGGTTGTTTTATGATAAATCAATTAAAGTGTGTTATGTTGATAAACCTTTATCTAAAGATGAAATAGAAAACACACAACTAATTGAGCAATTAAAAAAATTAGAGATTTACTTAAACAACAGGGGAATTAAACTAATCATTTTAGTGATGCCCTCGAAACCCTTTGTTTGTACTGAATATTTACCTCTTTGGGTAAATACAGACAATAACAGTCGGAAAACCATTGATGATTTTACTGAATTAATTAATACAAAAACCAATATCCCCCTATTAGATTTATTCGATTCCATAATGGAAGCAAAACACACAGATTCAAATAATTTTTACTACAAAAACGACACACATTGGAATACTGTAGGGTCTTATTATGCATGGAAAAGTACCTTGCGTTTTTTCGATGATTTAGGCGTATCTTATAACCCGATAGATTTTAACGATTATGTAATTAAGGAAGATCCATTTAACGGCGATTTGTGCCGTATGCTTGGGAATACCATAATCGATAATAGCATGGGCTATTTTTTAAAACCGAATAGAGTGAAAAAACGAATATTTTTAACAAAAGAAACTGGTGAAAAGTTGAATCTTAAGACTGGAGAGAATTTAATAAGAGAGCTTTCAGTTTCTTTTAAAAATGTAAATACTTCAAAAACAACTATTCCTATAATTATTGCCGATTCGTATTTTTTAGGTAGTGCATTTACAAAAAATATTCCTTTTGATAAATATTATTCAATGCGTTATTTCGAAATTGCCGAAGGCTTGCCTTTTCTTTTGCAAAACCAAAATGATCGGGATGTTGTAATCCTTTCATTTGTCGATAGGAGCTTTAGTGATTTTTCCAAAAGTATTATGCGTTGGAATTCGAGTAAAGAAAGTGAATACAATGGATATGGTTGGGAACAGAAACTTGCATATTAGAATAGTTACCCTTGTTCTAATTAAACCCAAAAATTAAGGGTTAAAAAGAAAACGTTTCATTTTTTTTAACAAAAAGGAAAATGAAGACAATAACTTACTTGGGAAAAACAAAGAATATCCGATTTTTCGTTCAAATGCAACATCTATATTTATCATAATGTACTCAAGGTCATCGGGTGTAATCTCATTATAGGTTTTAGGTTTATAAGTTTTTGGTGTAATTCCTTTATACGTAATTATGTTTTCAAAAGTATTTTTAAGCGGAAGAAGGTATTTTTCTGCGAGTTTATTTAAAAATTCATCTGGCTCTTTTACCAAATCTTCATATCTGACATATTCAATGTGTGTTACTTTTTTCTTGAGCAATTCAAAGGCTTTTATCTTGGCATTTCTCAGTTGTATAACATTTTCAAAACGTTCTCCGGTAATTGGGTTTCGTTCAAATAGCATTTCTTTTCTATATTTATCATCGTCTGGATGTACATTGGCCCATTCATCCCAGATACATTGCCATTCAGTTCTAATAAATTTTGAAAAAGAGATATTTTTTAATGATGGGTGGGTGTGGTGAGGTTGTAGGTGCAAGCTACGCAACCAATCGAAAGGGTTTCTGTAAATTACGATAAACAGGCAATTTTTCGAATTTGGAAATGTCTCGGGAGGAAAAAATGTTTCCATCCATATTGGTTTGTGTGAGCAGTGTTTGGAATGTTTTTTACCAGTAATTGTTTTAAATAATTGGTTCCCGAAGCTCGTTCACCATATATTTGTATTCTTTTAATTTTTTCGGTATTTCTTTCTCCAAGCAGGTAATTGAATCTTGATTTTAATACTTGGTTATTCGTTTTAACTTCAATTTTTTGCCCCTTGTATTCTATGTTTTTAGGAAGTATAATGTTAAATGCACATTCGGCAGGGATATTCTTTTGTTTATTCAAATCTGCCTTAAAGAGCATGGCTATTTGCTCTGCAATTTTCTCTCCGTCAATAAATAGCTCAACCAGCAATGGCTCTTTCGGATTGTCCGAATCGAAACACCAGCCTTTTATTCTGCGGTCATCTATTCTATCAATATTTCCTTTGATCATATATTATAAAAGTATTCTTTTAATCGTATTTTTGTATGCCTCGAATGACATTTCGGCTTTTATGTGATCCAAAGCATTGCTTTGAAGTTGTTCCCATAAATTTCTATGGTTGTACAAATTAACGACATTCAACGCAAACTCTTCAGCTTTAATCTCCGATTTGAGAATTATATCATTATTGATCCATCCCAATTGGTCGCATAGTATTTTTGTTGCTACAACTGGAATCCCATTGGCTGCTGCTTCGTGAATTTTGAAAGGTATTCCGGCAGCATAACGTGTTGGAGCAATAAATACTTTGCTTTGGTTATAGAAATATTCAATGTTATCTATTCTTCCATGTATTTTAACTGCTTTGTTTTTTATTTTTTTTAGAATGGGAGCATTCGACGATCCAACCACATTTAGCTTTATGCCTTGTATTTGTTTTTGGATAATCGGGAAAACTTCATTGATAAACCAAAGCAATGAATCGGTGTTTGGCGACAAGTTATAATCAAGGTTCCCTACAAAAAGCAGATTTTCTCGTTCGTCGAACTGAATTTTCTTATTGGTTGGTTCAAGTAGGTGTCCTAATACTTCAACATTTGCTTTTCCGTAATCGGTAAAACATTTGGCGTCCATTGCTGAAACCGCACTTACAACATGGGCAATGTTTGAAAAATCGAGTTCTTTAATAATACTTTGTTTTGTTACAAGCTCGTCAATTTTTTCTCCTTTTAATCTTGAAAGTGCAATCTCACGTTGTGCAAATATGGCTTCGGCATCGCAAACAATTTTTAATTTATCTTTTAAAGGGGCTAAGTATTTAACTACAGCTCCCATATTATGTGGTCGGCTTACCCAAATAACTTGGTAATAACGTTCTCGTTCTTTAATAAACTCTTCAAAACAATTGAGTCCATATCCTTTAACTATTTCAATGTGCGGGTCTATGTCGCGGTAGGCAACGTCCCAAGTGTCTTCATCGGGAAAATTAAGAGGATAGATGGTGATTCGATATCCCAGCTCCTGTATTATTTTTACAATGGTATTCGAACGGGGAAATCCGGAACCAAAGTCACGGTGAGGCACCCTGTCATCGATATATAAAATATTTTGGGTGCAGGGATCGGAAGCTGCAAACCTGGCACTAAGGAGATTTGAAAAATCAGGAGCACGGTGTTTGACCAAGGTTTTGTTGTGCTTGGTATAAAATTTTTGTTGGTTTGTTTGTTGTAATTTTATAGCCCAATCGCTTAATCCACTGCCAAACTCAAAATGGGTGAGTTCAATTTTAGGGTTGTAAATAACTTTATAACCTTGGGTGTTTAACCAAAGACAGTAATCAGTTTCTTCGTAGTATGCTGGTTCAAACTGAGTATCGAAGCCACCATGTTTTTTAAATAGAGCCGTTTTTGTTAACAGAAATGCACCCGAACAATAATCAACTTCGCGTAGAAAATTATATTGTGGTAAATTGGGGTCGTCGTTTCTGCCATACCCCAAGCATGAGGCATCGTTCCATATAATACTCCCGGCTTCTTGTAGTTTGCCGTTAGGGTAAATAAGTTTTGCACCAACCGCACCGCAGTTGTGATATATGTCAAATGTATTTAGGGCATTTTTTAGTGTATCCGGTTTTAAAACGGTATCGTTATTAAGCAATAAAAAGTATTCACCTTTAGCTATTTCCAACGCTTGGTTGTTGGCCTTGTTGAAATGCAAATTTTCACTATTCCTTATTATATCAGCTCCTTTAATGTTTGCTAAAAGGAGAGGGGTTTCGTCGTTTGAATTATTGTCAATAATAATGAGTTGGTAATTTACTTTTACCGTTTCGTTGATCGACTTTAAACATGCAAGGCTCAGACCTACTTTATTGTACAGAACAATTGCAATTGTAAGTATGGGCTTGTCTGTTTTATTAAACTCTAAATGTATTTTCCTTTTTATAAATTTAAGAAAATTCTGATGTCTTGTTTTTAAATAAAAAGCTTTTAGTTGGTCGCTGTAGAATGATGTTTCTTTCGGTTTATTGTTGGTGTTGCCATCAGTAAAAAGAAAACGTTTGAAATTATAAATAATCAACTCAGTTGGCTCATTTTTAAGAGCCTTAAGCAATATAATAAATTTATTATAGGATAGTTTTTTCAACAGCCGAAAGGGTGATGATAAACCGGTAATAAAGAGTTGAAGAATAACAGATAGCTTCATGTTTTAAGATTCTGATCAACATTTTTATATGTTGCCTGTTTTTTTAGTCTCAGATTTTTTGGGTTCAAATATTTTTATTACTTCATCGGGTGTCCCAATCATCACTACTTTTCCTTTATCGAGTAGTAACACGCGGTTACAATATTGTTTTATGGTATTCATTTGGTGGCTCACGTGTATAATGGTTTTTCCTTTTACCAGTCGGTCGTGAAAAACTTTGTCGGCTTTTTCTCTAAAGCTTTGATCGCCTACGCCGCCAAAAAATTCATCCATCAAAAATATATCGGCTTCGGCATTTACGGCAATCGAAAACATCAGTTTACTTTTCATTCCGCTTGAATAGAATTTTACGGGGGTATCTACAAAATCTTCCAGCTCGGCAAAAGCTATCATTTCGTCCATTTTTGCTTTAATCTCTTTAATGCTCATGCCCAGTACTGAGGCATTGAGCATAATGTTTTGCCGGGCTGTAAGTTCGTTGTTAAAACCTAGCCCTAATGCTAATCTTATGGCTTTACCATTTAAAGTAACCTGACCTCCCTTATCGGGTGGAATGGCTTTATTCATTATTTGAATGAGCGTTGATTTTCCACTTCCGTTGCGCCCCACAATTCCAAAAAATTCTCCTTTTTTGATCTCGAGGTTTACATTCTTGAGTGCTTTTATTTTTCGAGCGCTTTTACCGGTGAATATCGAAAAAAAACGGTCGCGTATGGTATTGCCCCGGTCGTGCAGGGCGAAGGTTTTATTTATATTTTCGAGCTTTATTGCTATGTTGTTGTCCATAATCTAAAGGAATTCAAGTGCTTTTTTCGAATGGTTTTTCATGAAAAAATATCCGGCAATGGCCACCATTAACGAAATGATTGTGCTAACCAGCAAGGCTGTAAAATCGGGCAAATGATTAGTTAGTGTTAGTTCTCGGATATTAATCAGGGAGTTGATTATTGGGAAATACATCATAAAGGTGTAATTTTCAAGAATCATGTGGTAGTCCCAAATTACGGGTGTCATCCAAAAACCGGCCAATATTACTATCGACCATATATGATCCAGATCGCTCAAATAGATATAAAATGTTGCCAGAAAAAAAGATACTCCAAGGGTAAAAAGGATCAATCCAACCCATATCGGGATTAAAAGTAGCAGGGTTACAGAATAAACTGGATGGAAAAAAACGAGGCTAAAAGCAATGTATATACCAAAATTAATAAGGTATCCCCAGAATTTACTGCCAACTAAAGACCAAAAAAAATCGACTTTGGGCAAGCCCATATTTTGAAGAATAAACCTTTGCCGCCTAAATAGGCTGATGGATGTTTTGCTGGTTTCGGCAAAAAACTGCCAAGTGATAATCCCTGTGAAGAGGTACAAAACAAACTGAGGGTCGCGTTGACGGAATATTAAGTAGGTAAAGGCCAGATAATACACCATTATCTGGAAAAACGGATTCAGGAATGCCCATAATATACCCAGCTTAGCGCCGTAGTAACGTGCATAATAGTCGGTATTAGCAAATAAGAATATTCGTTCGATCCTTATTTTTAGGTCTGCCGGTAGTTTTAAAAGCATGTTGGTATTTAATGATTAAAGATGGGGCTAAAGTATAAAAAAACAGCTTCAATATTGCCTTTAATTGCTTTAAATGGCTTCATTTTATTTGATTGTGATATAAGTCTGAAGCTGTTTATATCCATTATTTTGGGATTTTTGCCGGAAGTTCTCTTGCCGCGGTTTGCCTTCAACTTCTTTTATGATCAATGAACTGGCCTTTACAATGGCATTGTTGTCAATGATAATACAATCGATAATGTCATCGATAATGTCATCGATAATGTTTGCACCCCTGTTAATTATTATATTTCTATTGGTTGATTGACATCTAACAAAAAAATATCGCTTTACAAAGTTGTAAAGCGATATCCTTTTAATATTGAGTGTTTATAATTTAATCAATTCATAGCCAATTTTCCTTCCTCAACAAATTGACGGTACGATGTGTAACCAATATATTCACCGCTTTTATTGGTGGTTGGGAGAATTACTTGAATGTAACCAACGTTGTAATCAAAAACCAACGAAATGGTGTCCGATAAATTGGCATTGTTGGTATAAAAAATTGTTTCAATTGCCAATTTACCATCTTCAAATTCTTCTTCACGATTCACTTCAGTAACTTCTTTTTTTGCAAAAGTAGCACCGTTATCGTAGTACATTTTTAAAGTTGCACCGTTGAAATCAACATTCATTGGTTTGGTGTAATAATAGCTCATGAAAAAAATCTCATCCACTGGGGTCATTGGAGTCGACATCGCTTGTTTCTCAACTTTTAATGAAAAAGAAACGCTGTTTTGTGAAAAAGCATTAACGCTTAAAATGAATAAAGAAATAAGTGATATTAGTTTAAAAGTTTTCATTGTGTTCTTGGTGTGTGTTTGTTTTTAAATACACTACAAAGTCACAAAAAAAAACGCAATAATCAGTCGTGTTCAGTGTCCCTTTTGATAAACAGCCATTTTGTTGTGACGAACGGTTGAAAAACTTAAGTGAACGTCCTACTTTTGGTGATACGTTTTTGGTGTTTTAGCCTAATTATAGGGGTCTGAGCAGCAGATTCGACTCCTTAAGGTGCATTTTTTAGCTCATTTTGTAAATAGGTCCTGATATTATGCTTCTACATTGATTGTTCTTTTATCGTTTTATCCGTTTTTCATTTTTTTATTACCTTCGCATATTATAAAAAACGAGTACGAAATATTTATTTTCATAAAGTATTGAACACCATAGCAGTTGTCATATTAAATTGGAATGGACTTGCAGATACCATTGAGTGTGTCGAGTCGGTTTTGAAGCAATCATTTACCAATTATAAAATATTTTTGGTTGATAATGCCTCATCGAGTTATGAATTCGATGCTTTGTCGCAACGTTTTGGACAGTATTCCAATTTTGAAATGATGAGGAATTCGACAAACATTGGCTTTGGAATTGCTCATAACCTAGTTTTTGAAAAACTGATAACACATGGCTATAAAACCGTTGCATTGATAAACAACGATGCCGTGGCTCAGAATGATTGGCTCGAAAAATCGCTCCAAGTACTTGAAGCTGAAAATGCCGATATTGTAGCCTGTAAGATGGTTCAGTATTACCGGCGTGATTTACTGGACAGTGCCGGCCTTAAAATGCTGAATACCGGTGAAATATTACCCCGGGGGCATGGGTATTCGGCTGAGCGCTTTCGTAGGGTCGATCATGTTGTTAGTTTTTGTGCCGGCGCTTGTTTGATGCAATTATCGGTAATAGAAAAAATTGGCGGTTTCGATCCCTTTTTCGATACCGGTTACGAAGATGCTGAGCTCGGTTTAAGGGCCACCGTTAGCGGTCATAAAATAGTATATGCTCCTGAGGCTGTTGTGTATCATAAAATGGGACAATCGCTTGTTAAGATTAAAAGCCATAAGCGAACACTCAAAATTATGCGCGATGTGAATTATTCGGCATTAAAAAACCTCCCTTTGGCTAATCTGGTTTTTAATTTTCCATTTTACTTTGTTCGGAATCTCTTTGTTGTAGTACTTTTTGGCTTGTCATGCCGTTGGCGTTATATATCCTATTTTTTTAATGCTTTGTTTTGTACCTTGCAAGTCGATTTTAAAATCATTTTGAAAAATCGCGAACTGGTTAATAAAAAAATAGGTTTCTTCGCAATGCTCAACAAACAAGAATTTTTTGTTAGGCACGATTTTGCCCGGTTCATTAATTTTATAGTGAAGCGAAAACCACATAAATTTGAACAATAATAGTTAAACGATGCGAATTGTAATTATAGCTGATAGTGTTGATATTCAGAATGCAGGTGTTCATGTTTATACCCGAAACATGATTGAGGCATTGCAAAACTATACCAACCACGAAATAATTTGCATCAGGCATGGCAAGCGAGCCGATATTCACTTTGATAACGATGTGTTGGTGAAGCCCTTGCTGCGATTTGTCGACAGGGATCCTTTTCGTACTTTCTTTTTAATACCAAGAGCAATCAAAAAACTGAATCCCGATTGTGTGATTGAACCCGCGCATTTTGGCCCCTTTAATTTACCTAAGCATATTAAACGGGTGACGATCATTCACGATTTAACCCCGATTAAGTTTCCTCAATGGCATAAATGGTTAAGCGCCTTTTTACAGAAGAAATTTTTACCTTCGATATTGAAGCATGCCGACAAGTTGGTTGTGAACTCACATAATACTTTGTCCGATTTAACTGCTCATTATCCTTTTACCAGCGATAAAACGATTGCTATATATCCCGGAATTAATCCATTGTATTTCTCAACCGACGAAGAACAATTTGAGAAAAAACAACCCTTTTTCCTTTATGCCGGCACTATTGAGCCCCGTAAAAATTTAATAAAACTGCTTACGGCCTTCGAAATGTTTAGGAGAAATTCGAAAAAGTTTTACCGTCTTGTTATTGTGGGGTCAAAGGGATGGAAAACCGAAGATTTTTATTTGCATCTCAAAAACCATCCTTATCGAAATGATATTGAACTAAAGGGCTATGTTTCACAATCGGAATTGCAGCAACTTTATCATAATACTTCTGCTTTTATTTTTCCGTCGTTTTACGAAGGGTTCGGATTCCCCGTGGCCGAAGCCATGGTGAGCGGAGCACCTTGTATTGTATCGAAAATATCGAGTTTGCCCGAGGTGGGTGGCGATGCGGTTCTTTACTTTAACCCTTTTTCGGCTGGCGAATTGGCCGAAAAAATGGAACTGCTGGTTAATAGTCCCGATTTGCAGCGAAGCATGATTGCCAAAGGCTATGAGCAGGCTCGCAATTTTAGTTGGTCGAAATTTGCTTCGCGTTTTGATACTGAAGTGCTTAAAAAATTAAGCATAAAATGAGCCTAATTTGTTAAACCCAAGCACGGATGAAAATTCTTTTCGTTACTGACTATTTTTTTCCCCACATAGGAGGAGTTGAAAAACTTTTTGAATCGCTTACGTCCTCTTTGGCCGAAAAGGGAAACCATATTGTTTATCTAACTTGGCGCTACGACAAAAAACTCCCTGCAAAAGAAATTTACAAAGGGGTAGAAGTGATTAGGGTAAATGCACCTTCGCGCCTGTTTTTCCCGTTTTATGCGCTTATTAAAATTATTAAACAGGCCCGTGATGCCGATCTGATTCATACTTCGACATACAGCTCGGCCATTGGCGTGTGGATTGCTTCAATATTTATCCGTAGCAAAACAATTGTTACCGTTCACGAGGTTTGGGGCAAGCTATGGAAAGATTTGCCTTTTTTATCGAAAGCCGAAAAGCTGCTATTTCGTTTGTTGGAGCAATCCATGTTGTGGCTAAAATTCAGTAAATATGTTGCGGTATCGAACAGTACCCAAAAAATGCTACAGGCAAATGGCGTTGATGAAAAACGCATTGTGAGAATATATAATGGCATACCATACGATTTGCCGCAATGGTCGGTTCCCGAAATGCCGTTCACATTTACCTTCTTTGGTAGGGCGGGCGTTTCAAAAGGCCTTAACCTGCTGGTCGAAGCTGCCAAGATAATACAGCTCGAAAACGAAAATATTCATTTTAAACTGATTCTATCGCCACAAGATAAGCGCGTTTTTCGATGGGTTGAAAACGAAATAAATGGCAGCTCACTTAAACAGTTTACGACGATTTACAGTAATTTGCCTAATGATTTATTGTTGAGTGAATTACTAATGTCACATTGTGTTATAATTCCTTCGTATTGCGAGGGCTTTGGTTTTAGTGCAGCCGAGGCATCGGCCATGGGAATCCCAGTCATATCATCGGGTAGGGGATCGTTGCCCGAGGTGGTATCGGGTGCAGTAATTGAAATGAACGAATTGTCGGTTGAGGCACTTGTTATTGCGATGAATCGTGCCATTTGTGAAGATTTTGACCAAGTGCCATTGAAGATTTTTAATATTTCAGATTTTGTTGAACAGCATTTAGCATTGTATCACGAAGTTTTAGCCGTTTAGTTCATGTTGGTATTTTACAATAGATCGGTAGTCCCGATCCGTCAGCTGACGGATTGGGATGAGATATGAGTATTGAGACAGATAGTAACACTTTGTTATTGTGTATGTTAGGCCAATTGACCAGAATATTTCAATTTGGTAGTAATTAACTGGTTATAAAAATATAACGAACTATTGTTACTGCCAAGCATGAAAAACAGCAGTGCGGAGTTAAAACGTGATAATCAAAGCATGTTTTGCGGAGAAAATGCTGTTTGCGGCGAATAA
>DATERL010000032.1:0-9212 GCA_035271585.1 Prolixibacteraceae bacterium | reverse complement strand
TGATGTCGATAACGCCTTTGCAGGCATGGGCAACAATGTTGACCTCGGCTTCATAAAGCGCTACAACAATATTTTTAATTAACGAAGGTTCAAAGCCCAGTTGTTTCAAAGTTTTTTTCACTTGACTTGAAGCATAACCGGCCCTTGTAAAATCGCCCCCTTCGATATGGTATTTAAGCGATATCATTAATAAACTGGTTTTAGCCCAGCACCGTATAGTTTACCAACTGCATGAAACATCGATAAATTCGATTCCAATAATATCATTTTATTTTCTTCGGCAATTATTTTCATTTCGGGACTTGCAATTTTGCCCCTCACCAACAAAATACATTGAATATCGGCCATTTCGGCTGTGCGTATGGCTTGCACGTTACAGGTTCCTGTAATTAAGAGAATTTTATCGGTATCGATGGTTAGCACGTCGCTCATTAAATCGGAGCTGAAGCCCTTCTCAACGATTGTCCCATTACACTCGCCCGCCACAATTCGTGCATTTACAATTTCGATTACTTTAGCTAGTTCCATAAAATCTAATTAGAATGTAAAATTAGCTTTTAAAGCACACTCAATCAATAAAACAGTACAATTTAAAAGCAAAAAAATAAACACGAAGAATTATGGATAAAAAGTGACAAAGATAATAGGTAACAGACTATAGATAAAAAGAAAGTTAAATCGGTCAACGTTATTTAGGCATTGACATCTATTATCTATAGTCTATTGTCTCTTATCTTGTTGTCTTCTTTCCAACACCTAAATCTCAATTCTCAGTACCTCAATTCAATATTAGAACCCCTGGTTTAAATGCCGATTTTAATTGTTTGGGATGCCATTTATAAAGCGGATTATTGCTTAAGTTGATGCGTTTAAGCTTGTCTATTTTGGCATACTCGAGCGGTAAAAGTTGAATTTTATTGTGGCTAAAATTGAGCTCGCTCAGCGCAGGATGTTGGGCCACAACTTTATAAAAAACTTCGAGTTGGTTGTGTGACAGATCCAGGGTTTGCAATTGTTGCATATCGTTGACCAATGCCGGCAGTTCGCTAATACTGTTTTCGGAAAGGTTGAGTGTTGTTAATTTTTTCAAATTTGAAAATTGCGATGGAATAGCAGCAAGACTATTCATATCCAGTTCAATTTCGACAATATTATTATCAGACAAAAAAGAGCCAGTGAATGTCGATATCTTATTGATGCTGAAATGGATGGATTGCAAATGTGGTGCGTTAAAAAATGATGCGTTAACTTTGCTCAGCTTGTTATTGCGTAAATTAATGGTTTGAAGCTTGTCCATCGACGAAAAATCAGCCACTTGCTCCAATTGATTGTTCGACAAATCAATACTTTCGAGGTGAAGCATATTACTGAACGAGACCGGCAGCGAGACTAAGCTGTTGTTGCTTAGGTTTATTTGATCAAACTGTTTTAATTGACCAAAGTTCTCGGGCAAATGCTTTAACTGGTTATCGTTTATTTTTAGTTCGCGGAGATTCAAAAGGTTTCCAAATTCCTCAGGTAAAGCTTTCAACTGATTTTTTTCGGCTTTAAATACTTCTAAATTAATAAGTTCTCCAAACCCACCAGGCAAATACTCCAGCTCGTTCCAATCGAGATCGATCGATTTTAAGCTGATAATTTTCACCACATCGGAGGGCAATTGCTTTAATTTATTGGAGAATAAATCGAGTTGTTCGAGTTGAACCAGTTTCGAGATGCTATCGGGCAGGTTTTCGATAGCGTTTTGCGCCAGGTTTAATTTTTTCAAAATTGTACAATCGTACAAATAAGCATCAACTACCTGCAATTTATTATAGCTCAAGTCAATCACTTCGAGTTGTTTTGCATTGTTGATTCCTTCGGGGATTTTCCAAAAATTGTTGTTGCTGATATAAAGTTGCTGTAGTTTTTTCAGTTTAAAAAGCTCAGGAGGCAAAGTGCTCAGTTGATTATAGCCCAAATGAAGTATTTGCAGGTTTTTAAAACGGATAATTTCTGATGGTACTTCGGTCAGTTTATCGTTTTCAAGCTTCAATATCACAACACCATAAGGGTTCAATAATGCCTCGTCTAAACTGGTGTAAATTTTCTCACTCAATAATTCGGTTTTGGTTTTTAATAAACCTCCAGGTGTTGCACAACCCGAAATAAAAATAATAACGATCAATAAGATTTTGTGAATGGAACTGTTCATTTGTATACTTTAAGGTTAAGGTTATCGAAACTTTGTTTTGAATTTAAAATACAGCTCTTCGAGAAGTGATTGACGTTGTAAATAAGCTGGGTCGATTTGATAATGGTCGTATTGCAACAAATTGTTCCAATCAATTATCTTTCTAAGCATTAGGATGTATTCCTCTCCATTTTCGGAATATTTATCGAGCAAGCCAATCAATTCGTAAACATCGGGCTCGCTGTAACGCTTTTGTCTGAATCCCTTATAGGCATTATTCCTTCCAATGGTTAGAAAATAATGATCAATTGATTCGGCAATAGAGTTATATTTCTTTAAAAAAATTTGCTGTTCACCCCTACTGTACAACGATTTCAAAATATTGGGATCACCGGGCACGCCCCACATCCCAAATAAATTATAACCCTCGGCAGCAAAGCGCGACTGCCCCCATCCCGATTCAACAATGGCCTGCGCCAATACCAAACTGGTGGGGTGTGGTTTCATTCGAACCAACAGGTTTTCGTACGATTTTGCGTTATAGCGTTTCATCATACTATCGATAAAAGCTACCTCGCAAGGCGATACTGCTAGATTGTTATTAAAGTTTTGAATAATTTGTTCAACCCGTTTACTCTTGTGTTCGGTTTGGTAGCGTACAATTAAAATTGCAGGCAACACCTGATTAATAAACTGGTTTTTTCGAACTTCGGTGGGTGCAAAACGATCGACAATAAGTGTATCGTACAAAACAGGCACAACTAACGAATCGGTAATTGCTATCAGTTCTTCGCCATTTTTGATCGACAATTCCTTAAATAAAAGCTGCTCGGTGCCCTCGGTATAATGAAGCACCGAAACAACCAATAAAATTAATGCAACAATACCAAAAAGAAAATCGTTCTTTTTCACCTGCCTAAATGTATAATTATAAAGCGATTAATGTAACTCACACCCTTAATGGGTGAACGCTTGTAATCTTCTTTTTCATTCAGAATATAACACAAAGATAAAATAGAAATGGAGAAACGAAAAAAATAGGAAACTTCGTAATGACGTAATAACGTAATATATTACGTTTCTACAAAAATCCAACAATCCCTTTCAAACGTTAATTTTTCCATGTTCCTATTGACATTTAATTTAAACCACCCTATATTTGCTGCTATATCGAACCAAAAAATTACTCAATAACGTGCTTGAAAGCCTAATTACATCAAAAACAAGGGTCAAGTTGTTGGTAAAATTCTTTATCAACTCCCAGACTAAAGCCTACCTGCGTAGTTTAGAGAGCGAGTTTGGTGAATCTACCAACGCCATCAGGGTTGAGCTCAACCGTTTTGAGGAGGCGGGGCTCATTGAGTCGGAAACGGTTGGTAACCGAAAATACTTTAAAGCCAACACCAAGCATGCTTTCTTCAACGACATTCATAAGCTTTTGCTAAAATACGTGGGCATCGATACCTTAATTGAAAAGGTAATTGCCAACGTTGGGCACCTTGAACGCGCCTACATTACGGGCGATTTTGCACAGGGCATTCAAAGCAATGTAATTGATGTGCTGTTGGTAGGTAGCGAGCTCGACCATAACTATATTAACCAGTTGATCAAAAAAGCCGAAGACTTGGTTTCGTTTAAGGTACGCTACATTAGTGTAGAACTGCCTGAACTAAACCTCTACCTAAAGCCCAACGATCCTCAATTATTGATATATCCCTAAGCCACAATAAACTAAGTGCGACTTATTGATACTTTTGTAAGTGTTTTTTTTAAAAGTTATCGTTTTTCGTAAAAGGTTTAGGACAACAAAAAGCAACCAATGGTTGTTGAATTGGTCGGATTATCCGACTTTAATAAATTTGAAACAAAACTCACCTATTCAGCTGAAAAATGGGACTGAGGGGGCGAAGCTGTGAAACAGCGCAGCCAACGAAGTGCTAAATCTGCAAAGATTTAGTCCCGATTTCATATCGGGAAGGGGGCGAAGCTGTGAAAAGAAGGAAAGAGAAAAATTGAGGTTAAGATTGAGATTGAGGTTAAAGAAAAAACCATCATTTGCCGTAAAAACACAATATATTACGTTTCAAAAAAAAGACGCCCTGTAAAGACATCATATATTGCGTTTCAAAAAAAACAAGAAATAAATAATAAGAAATAAGGAATTAGGAATCAGTTTAACCGCTGGTGCGGATTCCAACAAATAGGAACAAGGCACTGCCTGTACCGTTTGGCGGGAGATTACAATCGAAGACGAACGAATGTGAAGTTCCGATTTTCGGAATCACCCTAAGTTAAATCAGCTATGCTGAACTTCGTTTCGCGCCAACAGGGGTAATATATTACGTTTCTACTAATAACCTCAACCCTCGCAATAATTATTAACTTTAACTTATGTTTTTTCAAATCGATAAAAATACAACAGCAAAACTCAGGTCATCTTTACTTTGGGAATACGATTTAAAAGAGTTTGATTGGGATGCGATGAAAATCACTGTGGTTCAAAGGGTAATTGAAAGAGGAAGGCTAGAAGATTTCCAGGCCATTATACAACAATATGGCTTAGACGGTGTAAAAGAAGCAATAAAACAAATTCCTAACTTGAACAAGAAAGATTTCGCTTTTGTATGTGCCGTTTTCGAAATCAAAAAAGAAGAACTAAAATGTTATACACACAAACAGTCTCAAATACAGCATTGGAACTCCTAAAAGAGTTGATGTTAGACAAAATACTAAATGATTTTGTACTTGTTGGAGGAACTGCATTATCACTTCAAATAGGACATAGACTAAGTATTGATTTAGATTTGTTTTCGACAAAGCCATTCGATGCGGAACAAATTGCAGAACACCTAAAAACAACCTATGCATATCAACTTGATTTTATCGCAAAAAACACACTTAAAGGAGAAATATCTGGTGTAAAGGTAGATTGTATAACACACAATTATAAATGGATTAAAGAAATCAAGCAAAAGGATAATATTCGAATGGCAGATTTAATAGAAATTGCAGCCATGAAGCTAAATGCGATTACCACGAATAGAACAAGAATTAAGGATTTTATTGATATTGCTTATCTTTCAAATAACCTGACTTTAAATCAAATGCTACAAGCTTATGAATTAAAATATGAAAACAATATGATTATGGCATTAAAGTCTCTTTTTTATTACGATGAAGTCAATCATTTAGAGCCCATCAAAATGTTTAAGCGTGTATATAACTGGGAGTGTATAAAAACCCGCCTAAGTGCAATGAATAATGAACCCAATAAAACATTTAAAAGTACAGACACACTTTAGTACGTATCAAAAAATAATAAGAAACAAGAAACAAGGAATTAGAAATCAGCCTACCCCTTTTGCACACTAAGCCAAACACCTAAGATTTTAGCCCCCGAAATTTATCCCGTCTTTTGCGGGAGAGCCTGTCCCGCTAGCGAAGCGTATTGGGAGGTTGGGGAGTATCAATTTATCAATCTAAAAGTCCAATATTCTATACATCCAATAATCCGAAAATCATGAACCATACTTTTGCCATAATAGGAGCAGCAGGATATGTTGCACAGAAGCACCTGGAAGCCATTAAAGAAATTGGAGGGCAAGTTATTGCCGTGACCGACCCCAACGATAACCTTGAAGTGCTGGATCAATATTTCCCCGATTGCGAATACTTTAAAAATACAGCCGATTTTGAAGCTTTCATCAAACAAAATCCTGTCGATTTTATCACCATCTGTTCGCCAACCCATTTGCATTTCGAACACATTGAAATATCATTAGGTCTTGGCATCAATGCAATATGCGAAAGCCCACTGGTGTTAAGCGAGAAGCAACTCAATGCCCTTATTGACCTCGAAGAACAAACCAACAAAAAAATATACAGCGTATTGCAATACCGCTACCAGCCTCAAATAATGAAGCTTAAAGAGCATTTCAACCCCAACGAAAAGCACACCATCGAACTCATCAACCACACCTACCGAGGCAAATGGTTTGCACAAAGCTGGAAAGGCGATGCCCAAAAATCGGGAGGCATTTTAACTTCACTGGGCTATCATTTTTTCGATTTTTTAAGCTGGATTTATGGCAAGCCCCTTTCGCTTCAGCTATCGGAACAAACCGAAAGCAGTGCAATGGGTAAGTTAGAGCTAGAGCATGCCACCGTGTCCTTTAGTTTAAATAACGCCGACCGCAACAATAAAAACATAAAAAAACGTCGAATCGCCATTAACGGAATCACCTACCCCATTGATGCCAATACCGGGTTATTTACCCATTGCTATTCCAACATCATCAACAATAAGGGAATTGGCACCAGCGAAATCAAAAACATTTACAAAGCATTGGAAAAGAAATGAAAAAAATGGGAACATCAAATCATCCGTACATCGGTAGAGACGCACTATAGTACGTCTCTACCTTAAGACGCACTATAGTGCGTCTCTACATTAAGACGCTATAGTACGTCTCTACATTAAATCCAACAATCTAGAAATCTGAAAATCTAAATATGAACCACAAAGCACAAATCCTCAAAAAAATTGCCAATAACACCGAAGTAATTGGAATCATAGGCCTCGGATACGTAGGTCTCCCCTTGGCCGTTAACTTCGCCGAAGCTGGAATAAAAGTCATCGGGTTCGACAAAAATCAACAAAAAACCGATTTGATCAATCACGGCGACAATTACATTGGCGACATACGCGACGCCGTATTGCGCGAGGTTGTTGTTGAAAAGTTAACCCTCGAAGCCACCACCAATTTTTCGAGAATGAAAGAGTGTGATGCACTGATCATTGCCGTGCCAACACCCCTCGATAAATTTAAAAAGCCCGACATGAGCTACATCGAAAGTGCATGCGAAGCGGTTGGTCAATACATGAAAGCCGGCACCTTTATTTGCCTCGAAAGCACCACCTACCCAACCACAACCGAAGATTTGATGCTGCCTATAATTGAAAAACTAAGTGGATTGAAACAAGGCGAAGATTTCTGGTTGGCTTATAGTCCTGAACGTGTAGATCCGGGCAACAAAGACTTTCACACCCGTAATACACCAAAAGTATTGGGTGCCATGACCAGCGACGGACTAGAAATTGGCGAAGCCCTTTACACCAAAGCCATCGATACCATTCACAAGGTAAGCTCGCCACGGGTGGCCGAAATGGTGAAAATTCTAGAAAACACCTACCGATTGGTCAACATTAGCTTAATTAACGAGTTGGCATTGCTGGCCGGTAAAATGGACATTAATATATGGGAAGTAATTGATGCTGCCAAAACAAAACCCTTTGGCTTTCAGGCATTTTATCCCGGCCCGGGCATTGGTGGCCACTGTATTCCACTCGACCCTTTTTATCTTGAGCACATTGCCAAACGTTTCGATTTTGAGCTCAGCATGATACACACCGCAGGGCACATTAACATGCGCATGCCCCACTATATGTACATCAAAATTGCCACAGCACTCAACCGCCATAAAAAAGCAGTAAACGGAAGCAGCATTTTATTTTTAGGAGTAGCCTACAAGCCCAATATCAACGATGCGCGCGAATCGCCTGCCCTACAAATCATGGACATTGTGACACACAAAGGCGGCATCGTCTCTTACAACGACCCACATATTCCATCAATATCTGTACAAACGCACAATCGTGCGTCTCTATCATCAACTGAATTAACCCCCGAAGCCCTTTCAGCAGCCGATTGTGTGGTACTTACCACCAACCATTCGGCCTTCGATATTGACTATATTCAGCAACATGCCAAACTAATTGTTGATATGCGAAATATGATAAAAGAAGCCAGCGATAAGGTGTATAAATTGTAGAAAAGGGGAAGGAAGAGGAAGAAGAGGAAGAAGAGAAAAAAAGAGAACCCTTACAGACGCACTATAGTGTGTCTCAAAAAGAAACAATAAATAAATAGTTCACCACAGATTACACAGATATTCACAGATTAAACTGTGTAAATATGAATAATCTGTGGTAAAACATTAATATGAAAATCAACGATCTAACATACGAAATCATTGGCTATGCCTACAAAGTCCATTCTAAACTTGGCCCCGGACTTTTGGAATCTACCTATGAGGTTTGTTTGGAATATGAATTGATAAAATCGGGTATGACTGTCCTTCGACAGGTCGCTTTGCCCGTTATTTACGATGACATAAAGTTAGAAGCCGGATACCGGATTGATTTAATTGTAGATAATACTGTAATTATTGAGATAAAATCTGTTGATACCTTAGCACCTATACACACAGCACAAGTATTAACTTATTTGAAATTAGCCGATAAGAAATTAGGGCTTTTAATCAACTTTAACGAAACCGACCTCAAAAAAGGCATCAAACGTCTAATTCTCTAAATCTGTGTCAATCTGTGGTATCTGTGGTAAAACATTTTAATCTATGCTCGCAAAAAAAATACAAATCAGAAATAGTTTCAATACTGAATCCCCCCGCTGGTGCGAAAACCCGCTGGTGCGAAACGAAGTTCAGCGTAGCTAATTTACCTAAGGGTGATTCCGAAAATCGGAACTTCACAATCGTTCGTCTTCGATTGTAATCTCCCGCAAAACGGGAAAAAGCCGTACAGACGCACTACAGTGCGTCTCATTCTAATAATCCGAAAATCAGCCAGCAGCCAACAGCCAATAACTTATAGCTAACAGCTAATGGCCAATGGCTAATTGTACGTATTTGGAAGGGAACAGCCAGTAGCCAATGGCTAATTGAAACAGATTCTTCTCCCGAATAAACATCGGGATCAGAATGACATAAGTGCGTCTCATTCCAATAACCCGAAAATCAGCCAATAGCTTGTAACCAATAGCTTATAGCTAACAGCTAACAGCCAATAGCCAATGGCTAATTGTACGTATTTGGAAGAGAACAGCCATCAGCCAGTAGCTTATAGCCACAAGCCATCAGCCAGCAGCCAACAACCAATAACGAAAAAGCATGCGTAAAATACAAAACTCAAAATATGTTTGCCAATTTACCCCGATTTGCAAATTGAAAACATTAGTTT
>DATERL010000031.1:0-12938 GCA_035271585.1 Prolixibacteraceae bacterium | reverse complement strand
GACAAGTGCTTTCTATTCTTTTGCCTATTTGATAGAATAATTACTGATTATAAACAATATATGGGCTTGATAGGCTCATTTAATTAAAATATTTACGATATGAAAGAACTATTTCTCAAAAATATTAACGGCGTAGAATAAGTAATAACTTAGGCACAACTTGCAGTAATTATTAAAGTGCAAGAACTTTGAAATTAAACAAAATATAAACCTGCTTGTACTATAAAAATAATTTCTATATTTATCATCCTAAACCTCTAACCAATACATAAATGAAACAAAACACTTTTCTGCAACTCACCGCACTTTTAATGCTTTTTCTTATGGCATCGTGTGGCAATAAAGCCCAAAACATTGAAGAAACAGGGCGGGCGACACAGGTGCAGCAGCGCAACCCCTTAGAAATACA
The DNA here is from genome assembly GCA_035271585.1 of Prolixibacteraceae bacterium. Taxonomy (GTDB): domain Bacteria; phylum Bacteroidota; class Bacteroidia; order Bacteroidales; family Prolixibacteraceae; genus Roseimarinus. The sequence continues at coordinate 12,529 of DATERL010000031.1, read as the reverse complement.
GGTGCTCCAACCCACTACCTTTACCAAACAACTGGTGGGTAACGGTAAGCTCAATGCCTTGCGCAAGGCCGAGTTACGCTTCCGCATAAGCGGCGAAATTGAGCAACTACCCGTTGGAAACGGCCGACACATTGCCCAAGGGGAGCTTATAGCCGCATTAAATGATATCGACTACAGTCACCGTTTGCAGCAAGCCCGCCTGGCGCTTAAAAGGTCAGAGCTTGATCTGTATGATGTGCTCATTGGCATGGGCTTTTCGCCCGCCGACAGCCTGTCAATTCCGTTCGAAAAAATGGAGCTGGCTAAAACCCGGTCGGGCTATACCAACGCCTCGCTCGATTTTGCCACTGCCCAACGCAACCTGAACGATTGCCGCCTGCTGGCCCCTTTTGCGGGCATTGTGGCTAACATAACCCAAAAAGTACACGAGCAAACCAGTACACAAACTTTTTGTACCCTTATCGATAATTCAAAATTTGAGGTGATCTTTCAACTGATGGAGAACGAATTGAAAGAGGTGCAGCTGGGCAATACCGTGAAGGTGATCCCCTTTGCCACCAATACGGAGTTTGCCGGCCACATTATTGAAATTAACCCTGTGGTCGATAACAACGGGCTTGTAAAAGTAAAAGCCTTGGTCAACAATACCGGGCGCTTAATGGAAGGGATGAATGTGCGTGTTTTGGTCGAAAAAGAGGTGCCCAACCAGTACGTAGTGCCCAAAAGTGCCGTGGTGTTGCGCGACAACTGGGAAGTGCTCTTCAAGGTAAACAACGGCAAAGCCTATTGGAACTACGTACAAATCGTGCACGAGAACTCCACAAGTTTTGCCGTTATCCCGCACCCCGATAAAAGCACCGCCACGCTCAACCCCGGCGATACCATTATCGTATCGGGCAATTTGAACCTGGCGCATGAAAGTGAGATCACCCCCCAGCCCCCTAAAGGGGGAGAATAGTAACTACCATAATTTGCAAGTTGAGATTCAAAATCGAGATAAACATTTAATGGATTTTTTAGATAAAAAGAAACAATATAAACTGAACTCTCGACCAAAGCTGTTCTCCCCTCTTCAGGGGGAGATGCCGAAGGCAGAGGGGGTATTTTACTATGGTCAAATTTCTACTAAATAAACCCATCGCCGTTACCATGACCTTCATCGCCATTATGATTGTTGGGATGGTGGCCATAACAAAAATTCCGGTATCGTTGATGCCCGATATTGCCATACCTGAAATTACGGTGCAGGTAAACAGTGAAAATACCTCGGCACGTGAGCTGGAGAATAGTATTGCCGGGCCATTAAGGCAACAATTGATGCAGGTGGCTCATTTGGACGATATCAATAGCGAAACCATCGATGGAAGCAGCATAATTCGCTTGCAGTTTGCTTATGGTGCCGATATTGATTATGCTTTTATCGAAGTGAATGAAAAGGTAGATAGGGCAATGGCTTATATGCCTCGAAATATTCAGCGCCCTAAAGTGATTAAAGCCAATGTAAGCGATGTGCCGGTTTTCTATCTCAATTTAACCTTAAGAAAAGTTTCAAGTTCCAAGTCTAAGGTTTCAAGTTCTGATATAAGCGAGTGGCAACCTGCAACCTCTAACCTGAATCGAAGATCAACGGAGAGTAGCGAAGTTAAATCTGAAACGAATAATCTTTTCCCCGTTTCTTCCGAATTTGTTGACCTAAGTCGTTTTGCATCGAATGTTATTCGTAAACGTTTGGAGCAATTGCCCGAGGTAGCCATGGTGGATATGAGTGGTTTGGCAAGAACAGAAATACTGATCATCCCTGACGAAAATAAACTCGATGCTTTAAATCTGACATTTAATAGCTTAGAGAACCTGATTTTAGGCAACAATGTGCAGTTGGGAAATTTGTCAATCAAAAACGGACATTACATTTACAATGTGCGTTTTGAATCAACACTAAGAAATAAGGAGGATCTGGAGAATATTTATTTAAAGGTTGATGAACGCTTGCTGCAACTGAAAGATATAGCCACGATAGTTGAGCATCCGCAAAAAATTAAAGGAAAAGTTATTTCGAACAAGGGTGAAACCATTACCATGGCGGTAATTAAACAGAGCGATGCCCAAATGAAGCAGCTGAAAAATAGGTTAACGGAAATGTTTGGCTATTTCGAGAAAGACTATCCTGAGGTTGAATTTGAAGTGGTTCGTGACCAGACAAAATTACTGGACTATTCCATTAACAACCTGAAACAAAGTTTATGGTTGGGAGCTTTATTGGCATTTTTTGTGATGTTTTTGTTTCTAAAGGATGTAAAATCACCTTTGTTGATTGGAATTACCATTCCGGTATCGCTGGTGCTTTCGCTATTGTTTTTCCACCTGATTGGAATCTCATTCAATATTATTTCCTTATCAGGTTTAATACTGGGAGTAGGAATGATGGTAGATAATTCCATTATTGTAATCGATAACATTACGCAGCATTACGAAAGAAATTTCAAGTTTCAAGTTTCAAATTCCAAGTTAATGGAACCTGAATCGGAACGAAGTGAAGATCGGCGAAGCCAAACTTGTAACCTGAAACCTGTAATCTGTAACCTGCAACCTGAATTGGAGCAAAGCGAAAAACGGCGTAGCCAAACCTCAAACCTGAAACTGTTTTTTTCCGCATGTGTTACCGGCACCAACGAAGTTATCCGTCCCATGTTAAGCTCAGTCTTGACCACTTGTGCGGTGTTTATCCCACTAATTTTTATCAAAGGCATTACTGGAGCATTATTTTACGATCAGGCCATGGCCGTTACCATTGGCCTGTTTACTTCGCTTGCCGTTTCCATAACTATCCTGCCGGTTTATTATCTCTTGTTTTTTCAGAAAGGAAAACAATTTAAATTAGATAAGTGGATGCAGAAAGTGAATACCTTGAATTATGAAGCTTTGTACGAAAAAGGGTTCAGATTTGTTCTGCGTCATCAAAAAATGGTTTGGGGTATTATCATGCTGACTTTGTTGACATCGGTAGTATTATTTAAAGTGCTACCTTATAGTAAATTGCCTGAATTGGAACAAGATGAACTGATGGTACACATCGATTGGAACGATCGCATTAATGTAGAAGAAAATGAACAGCGACTAAATACTGTTCTTCATGGCCTACAAAAATACATCGCAAATTATACCAGTTTAATTGGTGAACAGCAATTTTTAATGTCTAAAAATAAAGCGGCAGGTGAAGCGGAAGCATTTATTTACTTGAAATTGAATAATTCCTTTTGCATTGACTCTGTAAGACAAATGGTCAGCCAATTAGTGCAAAATATTTCAGCAAAAGGCAGTTGTACCTTTAGTGATGTCGACAATATTTTTAATGTGTTGTTTTCAGATCAAGAGCAACCTTTGGAAGCCAAATTACGGTCATGTGATGATTACCTTAAATTATATAAAGTTTATCTGAAGCAAACCAAAGATCAGATAGCAAATAAGTTAAATCTTCAATTGGATCCCATTGTATGGCAAGAACAAACCGTTTTGAAAGTCTCGGCTGAAAAGTTATTGTTGTACAATGTGTCGTATAATAATTTGTACAATAAATTAAAAACGCTATTTAGTGAAAATCAAGTGGCGTTGATTACCGACAACACCGATTTTATTCCTATTGTTCTTGGTAGCCGTTCGCGTAATCTGGAAGAAATTATTCGTGAAACCAGTATCGAAAATAGTAAAGGGGAACAAATTCCAATAAGGGAGTTGTTCAACCAACAAAGTGATTATGACTTGAAAACCATACAGGCTGGTAAAGAAGGGGAGTATTATGCTGTAACACTACCAATAGCAAACAACAAGCCTGAAGACCTTATGCATAAAATTCGGCAACTACTCAAAACCGATCATTTGTTTGAAGTTAGTTTTACAGGAAGCTATTTCAGTAATAAAGAAATGATTAATCAATTGGTGTTGATTCTGCTTGTTTCCTTAAGCCTATTATATTTTATACTGGCAGCACAGTTCGAGTCTTTAGTTTTGCCCATAATTGTTATTTTGGAAGTGCCCATCGATTTTTTTGGTGTTTTGTTTATGCTATGGTTGTTTGGATCAAGTATCAACTTAATGTCACTAATTGGGATTGTGGTTATGAGTGGAATCGTTATCAATGATTCGATTTTGAAAATAGACACCATTAACAAATTGCGAAAAGAAGGATATTCTTTATTAAGAGCAATGTTGGTTGCGGGTAAAAGAAGACTGAAGCCCATATTAATGACCAGTTTGACTACCGTTTTAGCACTTGTACCCTTGCTGTTTACTCATGGAACCGGATCTGATCTACAACGACCTTTGGCTTTAGCCATTATAGGCGGAATGATTGTTGGGACCTTTGTTAGTTTATTTGTTGTTCCCTTAGGGTATTATTATCTGGCAAGAAATTCCAGATCTCATATTTCAAATTACAGATTGCGCTCAGAACAAAGCTAAACCTGAAACCTAGAACCTGAAATTTAAAAGATATGACAACAATTAAACGATTTGAAGATATAGAAGCATGGAAGCAAGCAAGAGTTGTATGTAAAAAAATATACGAGCTTACATTGAAAGATTTATTTCGAAAAGACTATTCTTTGGTCGATCAAATAAGACGATCATCTGGTTCAGCGATGGATAATATTGCCGAAGGCTTTGAGCGAGATGGAAATCGTGAATTTATTCAGTTTTTAAATATTTTCAACGGTTCGATTGGAGAAACCCGATCGCAGCTTTATCGTGCATTAGATTACGAGTATATTAATCAGGATGAATTTGATGCAAATTATGATGAATGTATTAAGTTAAGCAGACAAATAAGAGGTTTTTCCGATTATCTCAAACAAAGCGATTTCAAAGGCCACAAATTTAAATAATCTGAAACCTGAATCGTAGCGAAGCGAAGATCGGCGAAGCCAAACCTGTAACCTGTAACCTGTAACCTGAAATCTGTAACAAAATGAAACATAAAACCCAATACATAACATATATCATTATCTCCCTTTTTTTATGCAGTGTGCTATTGCAAGCACAAAACGAATTATCGATGCAGGAGACGATGTTATTGGCTCAGAAACAATCATTAAGTTCCTATAAAAACAAGAATGTTTTTTTATCAAATCATTGGTCTTATAAATCTTATAAATCGAGCTTCTTGCCTCATTTAAATTGGTATGTCAATCCAGTGAATTATAATCGTAGAATGACGGTTCGTTACGATTATGAAAATAACATTGATGTTTATCGTGAGCAACAAACCTTAAGTTCCTATACTGGATTAAACTTGAGCCAAGTGATTGTTGCTACTGGAGGAAAAGTGTATTTGGAGTCGGATATTTACCGTTTGCAAAACTTCAACAGTGAATTGGATAATTCTTACAGCTCAACCCCCTTTCGCATTGGATTAAATCAACCTATTGGAGCTTACAATACTTTGAAATGGCAGAAAATATTATCGCCAATAAAATACGAGAAAGCCAAACAGGAATACATCCAATCGGTACAGAAAGTTAACAGCCAAACGGTAAACCTGTATTTTAACCTTCTACTGGCTCAATCAAAAAAAAACATAGCCGAAATGAATGTTGCTACTGCCGACACCTTGTATCAGATGGGCAAAAGAAGGTTTGATATTGCTTCTATTCAACATGAAGAATTGCTTGACCTTGAACTGAGCATATTTAATTCAAAGATTGAATTGGCACAGGCAGAGAAAAATTTGGAGAAAACAAGGTTTAATTTATTGTCTTTTCTTGGTTTTGATAACAATGAAAAGTTTCAACCCGTATTACCTGATATGGTTCAAGGTTTACAAATAGATGTAGAAAATGCATTTGAGCTGGCTCAGCAATTTAATCCTGAAATTTTAGGATTAAAGCAGAAAATGATTGAAGCCGAAAGTAACTTGGAGAGGGCAAGAAAAAATAGTCGTTTTAGTGCCGATCTTAATTTGAGTTATGGTTTAAATCAATCGGCTAATAATTTGAACAATGCCTATCGTGACCCACTGGATCAACAAATGGCAAGTATTAGCATTAATGTTCCGCTTTTAGATTGGGGCAATGCCAAAGGTCAGCGTCAGATGGCACAAAGCCAGAAACAAGTAACCGAAATTGAGGTTAAGCAGGCCCTGTTAGATTTTGGACAGGAAGTTAAATTAAAGGTTATTGATTTTAACCTACAGTCGCAGGTTGTGCTTAGCTCAGCCATTGCTGATTCTCTTGCGTTTCAATCGTACGAAGTAACCAAAAAGCGTTTCATGCTGGGTAAGGTTGATGTATTAAGATTAACCAATGCGATGAAGAACAGCCAGCAGGCTAAAGAGAATTACATTAATAGCATGGCTACCTATTGGAGATATTATTATGAAGTACAGCAGTACACTTTGTACGATTTTATTAATAATCAAATGCTTGAAGAAGATATTGATTTGCTGATTGGTAATATACATTAGAAAATTACAAGTAACCTGAAACCTGAAATTAAAAAATGAGCGTGCAAAAAAATAAATCATCTTCTTTCTCAGTCATCATTGTCTTTAGCTTGATAATGATTATTGGAGCTTGTTTTATTCCATTGCTTAATATACAATTGAACCCTTCAACACAGTTACCGCAAACATCTATCAATTACTATTGGAACAATGCTTCGGCTCGGATAATCGAGATGGAAGTAACTACGCCGCTCGAAGGGGTTTTGAGTCAGTTGAAGGGCGTTAAAAGTATTTCTTCTGTTTCAGATAAAGGTTCGGGGCGTATTACCATCGAATTCGACAAAAAAACGAATGTCGATGCTTTACGGTTCGAAATTTCAACTCTTATCAGGCAGGTTTATCCCAATTTACCAAAGGAGGTTTCGTACCCTTCAATTCAAATGCGAAATACCGATAACGAGCAAAAAGGCCCGGTATTAACTTATACTATCAATGCTCCAACTACTCCCATGTTAATTCAAGAGTATGCCCAAAAGCACCTTGTCCCTGCCCTTTCAGTAATTAAAGGGGTAAACGATATTAGTGTATACGGAGGAACACCCTTTGAATGGTTGGTCGAAATGAATACAGCACAATTAAATATACTGGGAATCAGTATGTCGGAGGTGAGCAGTGCCATTACGGGCCATTTTAATACGCGAATTATTGGGGTAATTAATGCTGTTGATGCTGAAGAAAATAACCCCATTCGGGTATTAATGGAATTGAATTCAGGCAAAGCCGACGAATGGAACAATATACCCATTAAAAAGGTAGGAAGCCGTTTGGTATATTTGAAGGATATAGCCACAATAAACTACCGTGAACAACCTCCCAATGCCTATCATCGAATCAATGGTTTGAATTCTGTTAACCTTGTGATTTATCCCGAAGCGCAGGTCAATAATTTAAAATTGGCTCAAAGTATTAAAGATGAAGTTGAATTGCTTAAGGCAAAATTGCCAGAGGGATATCATTTCGATATGGCTTACGATGCCACTGCATTTATTAAAAAAGAGCTTACTAAAATTGGGTGGCGTACGTTTTTCTCTGTTCTAATCTTGTTGTTATTTGTATTCGTTGTTACGCGTAAATGGCGTTATTTATTGCTTATAGTACTTAGCATTGTTGCCAATTTGCTAATTGCCGCTATGTTTTACCGTGTTTTCAAAATAGAGATTCATTTGTATGCTTTGGCGGGTATCACTGTTTCATTTGGGATGATGATCGACAACAGTATCATCATGATCGATCATCTTCGTTTAAAGGGAAACCGAAGGGTCTTTCTTGCTATACTAGCCGCAACATTAACCACCATTGGTGCGCTTAGTGTAATCTTCTTTTTGAAAGAATCACAAAGGGTCAATTTGGTCGATTTTTCGTTGGTGATTATTATCAACCTATCGGTATCTATAGTCATTGCTTTGTTTTTTATTCCTGCATTAATGGATAAAATTCCCCTAAAAAGCAATACCGGAAAAAGATCGTTTCGGAGAAAGCGTTTTTCAGTTAAACTTAGTCATCTGTATTTAAATACGATCTGTTTTAGCAAGCGTTTTAAGTGGCTGTACATTGTTGTGTTCATTGTTGGTTTTGGTATTCCTTTTCAATGGTTGCCCGATAAAATTGAAAAGGAAAACTTATGGGCTAAAACATACGATCAAACCCTGGGCTCCGATTGGTTTGTTCAAGATGCAAAGCCAATACTATCAAAAGTCTTGGGTGGTGCGTTGCGCTTATTTTCAGAAAATGTTTATGAAAAATCGTTCTATGTTGAACCTTCCAGTACTTCACTTTATGTTAGAGGAACCATGCCTGAGGGGTGTACTGTTCAGCAATTGAATGAAGCTGTAAAAAAAATGGAAGTGGAGATTTCGAATTACAATGAAGTGAAAACTTTTCAAACCACCATCTGGAATGCTCAATCATCATCCATCCAAATTCAATTTTCCGATTCGGCTGAATTTACGGGCTTCCCTTATTTCTTAAAAGATGAATTAACTTCGAAAGCCATTCAGCTTGGCTGGGTTGATTGGAGTGTTTATGGTGTGGGGCGTGGTTTTTCCAATGCTTTGAATTCTGGTTATAAAAACAACCATATTATAATTGAAGGGTATAATTACGATCAGTTGTATGCTTATGCTACTATTTTGGCTAAGGAACTTGAGAAAATACCAAGAGTAAAAGAACTGGAGATTGCTGGATCCACAGGCTGGAACAGTGAATCGCTGCATGAGTTTTACCTCGATTTTAATCATGAAATGTTTGCATTTTATGATATTTCATTTTATGGATTTTATGATTTTCTTCGAAACAAATTGTACCGAAACACTAACCTGCATATTTATAACGATAATCAAAAACAAGCAGTTACTCTATTATCGTCCGACTTTGAACGCTTTCAGGTTTGGAACCTGAATAATGAACCCATAACAATTGGAGAAAAACAGTTTAAACTACCCCTCGTTGGAAGTATTGAAAAACGAAAAACGGGAAATAGTATTTATAAAAACGATCAACAATACCGTTTGGTGGTTGCTTATAATTTTAATGGCCCATTTGCATTGTCCGAAATGGTTAAAGAACAGCACATTGGTGAGCTGCAGAAACAATTGCCCTTGGGCTACAAGGTGCTTGAGCAAGGGCATTACGGGTATTGGGACAAAAAAGACCAGTCGCAGTATTATTTGCTTCTATTGGTTATAGCCATTATCTTTTTTACCTGTTCCATTTTGCTCGAATCGCTGAAACAACCCTTTGTTATTATTGGAATGATCCCCATTTCGTTTATTGGGGTATTCCTTACCTTTTACCTCTTCGATATCAACTTCGATCAAGGGGGGTTTGCTTCGTTTATATTGCTTTGTGGTATAGTGGTGAATGCAGGGCTTTATATTTTGAACGATTACAACCAATTGGTGAGTAACAGCCAACGGAGCAAAATTCAATGTTACATGAATGCTTTTAATAATAAAATTGTGCCCATCATGTTAACCATTCTTTCAACCATTTTGGGTTTGGTTCCCTTTGTGTGGGCAGGTCAAAACGAAGTGTTTTGGTTTTCGTTTGCAGCCGGTGCAATTGGAGGGCTGGTGTTTTCGTTGGTCGGCTTGTTTTTTTACATGCCTCTTTTTATGAAGTTAAAAAAACAGTCATAAAAATGTAGAAATTAGAATTCAATTATTTATTTGAAAACAAATAAATAATCCACCTTCTTAGAAGATGGATTATTTAATCAAAAGTTTCAAACAGATAACGTTCATCAAGCTTAGCTTTAAAGTTTTTCAAGTAATAAATGGTATTCCTATTTAATCAATTGTTTTTGATGATGGCGTTCCTAATTCTTTAAATGCTAAATATTTGCCAATATATAGGTCAGCCTTGTTATTGCTTTAATCGATAAGTCAATTGAGGAGTTTAGATGCTGAATGGAAAAATTAGACAGTTGAAACTGCAACTTTTTTCCTATTGATGAAATTGATGGAAAACAATTGGCTTAATAAAAAGCAACATACCCAGTTTGGTATTTGTTGCTTTTTATCCTATCGCATTTTTTGTCGAACAATCATGTTTTCAACAAGCGAAGTGGCAATGTACAATAAAATTACAATGGCTATTCCCGGGATTTTTAATAATGCAATTACCAAGGCCGAGAAGAATAAAAACGAAAAGCGAACAATGTTTTCTTTAAATTTTAGCGATTTGAACTTTAGCGAAAAAAGTGGTATCTCGGCTACCAATAAGTACGAAAACAGTAGCGTAAGCACCGCAATTACTATTGGATTGGCCGCAAATGTCGATACTGGATTATTGGTGTATAAAATAGTGTAGGCCAATGAGGCAAAAAATAAAGCATTGGCCGGTGTTGGGAGCCCAATAAACGATTGGCTTTGGCGGGTGTCGATATTAAATTTTGCCAGTCGTAATGCCGATAATGCGGGTATAAGTAAAGGGCTCAATAATAAAACCCACTGAAGAAAGCTCAAATTGTTGAAGTTGCCCGCTTCGCCAATTATCATTTGGTATTGAATGCTAAAAACGATTACGCCGGGCAGTACGCCAAATGTTACCATATCGGCCAGCGAGTCGAGTTGTTTGCCCAGTTCGCCCGAAACTTTGAGTAGGCGGGCCACAAAACCATCCGAAAAATCGAACAATGCACCAATAACCATCAAGGTAAATGCTATATTAAGTTGGTGCTTAAATGCAAAATATAAGCCAATAACCCCACTTAATAAGTTGAAAGTGGTCAGCAGGTTGGGTGCAAATGAAAACCATTTATTTCGAGTGGTATCGGTCATTATTTAAAGCGAGCTATTACGGTTTGTGTTCCTATAACATTTTGGTTGAGCTCAACCTTTATTTTGGTGTCAATTGGCAGGTACATATCAACCCTCGAACCAAATTTGATAAAACCTAGGTGACCGTTTTGTTCAGCATAGCCATCTTCTTTGGCATAGCAAACAACACGGCGAGCCATTGCACCAGCAATTTGGCGTACCATGATTGTTTTTCCTCCTGGTGTTTCAATAACCACCGAAGAACGTTCGTTTTCGTCCGACGATTTTGGAGCGTAGGCAACCAGGTGTTTTCCCCGGTGTATTTTACTGAGCAATATTTTTCCGCCAACTGGAAACCAGTTCATGTGCACGTTGAGCGGCGACATAAAAATGGAGACTTTTAACGTCTCGCATTTCAGAAATTCACCTTCATAAGATTCTTCAATAACTACCACCTTGCCATCGCATGGGGCAATAATCGCATTCTCGTCGTTTATGGATGGGCGATTGACAAACCTGAAGAAATACATCACTAATAAATACAGCAAAATCGAAATTGTTGCAGTGATATAAACAGTGTATTCGTTCCGGAATATTTTAATAACGGCATAATTGATAATTACAATCGAAATTGCCAATAGGAGCAAGGTAAGTCGGCCTTCCTTATGAATTCTCATGGTGTTAATTATTTAAAATTATCGAAATAAAAACAAAATAAGCTGGAGCAGCAAATAATAGGCTGTCGAGGCGATCAAGAAGTCCGCCGTGCCCCGGGAGTATATTGCCGGTATCTTTTACATTAAAGCTCCGTTTGAATAGCGATTCGGTAAGGTCGCCCAATGTGCCGGTTATTACTGTAATTAATGCAAGTAAAATTACTTGCCACCAATTCAAAAAGTCGAGATAATTAAACAGTAGTACTGAAACAATAATGGCTAACATAGCCCCGCCAATAGCTCCTTCCCATGTTTTTTTAGGTGAAATACGTTCAATCATTTTTGTTTTCCCTAGGCAGCTTCCCACTAAATATGCTCCGGTATCGTTGGCCCATAAAATTAGGAACAAGCCAATCAATACTTCAGGCATATACAGCCCCGGATTTGATTTGTAGGGGGTCATAATTAAATATAAAATTGAAAAAGGCACGGCGATATATAAAATGCCAATAAATGTGTAAGCTATGTTTTGAACTGGCTTTTCACTTTTAGAAAATATTTCAATAATTGGGCTAAGCATAATAAGGGGTACAAGCCCAAAGAATATTACTTCGCCAACAATTTGTAAATCGTATAAAAAGAATGCGGTGAATAGGTACAACGAGATAATTATACCGCTTAGCATTTGAGGTTGGTTGTCCCCGCTACGGCAAAGTCGATAGAATTCATAAAGTGTATAGGTGAGTAATATCCCAAAAAAACCAAAAAAAGTATATTTACTTATTAATATGCTTCCAATAGTCAATATTACAAATATTCCGCCACTCAAGGCTCGGATCAACAGATTTTTCAATGCTTAAGATCTTTTAAAATTTCAATCGATTTTTCTTCGTCATTTTTATTTACGTAAACTTCGATATTTCCAAATGCTGTATATGATGAATCTTTTTGATTCATGACTACTGCATTAATGCCATTGTTTTCCAAAAGTTCCCTTGCCATTTCAGCTCGGTACATCTCGCCGGTCAAAAATACTTGTTTCCAATCTTTTTCCATGATGTTTTTCTTAATAATGTTTAATATTATTCATCAATATAGATAATTATTGGCAAATATTGGAC
>DATERL010000030.1:0-10238 GCA_035271585.1 Prolixibacteraceae bacterium | reverse complement strand
ACTTTTGTATCACCTAAAAAAAATATTTCAATATGGGAATTACCGGTTTTTTAAGCAATTTATTTGGTACCAAGTCCGATAGAGACATCAAAGAATTAATGCCTGTTGTTGATTTGGTCATTGCTGAATATAAAAGAATTAGCCAATTAACCAACGATGAGTTAAGGGCAGAAACCCTTCTGATTAAGGGAAAAATATTTGAATATATCAGGACGGAAGAAGAAGAAATTGCTTCGTTAAAAGCAAAAGCCGACGAAGTTGACATTGAGGAAAGCGAGAAATTATACGATAGAATTGATAAACTGAACGAGCTTATTGACCATAAAATTGAAGAGGTGTTGAACCAGGTGCTTCCTGTTGCTTTCTCTATTATAAAGGACACTGCCCGCCGTTTTACCGAGAATAAACAACTTGAGGTAACTGCTACTGATTTTGACCGCGATTTGGCAGCTCATTATGAACACATCAATATTGTAGGCGATAAAGCAATATGGAACAACAATTGGATTGCCGGTGGTAACGAAGTGGTTTGGGACATGATTCATTACGATGTTCAACTTATTGGTGGTGTGGCCTTGCATCAGGGTAAAATTGCCGAAATGGCAACTGGTGAAGGAAAAACACTGGTCGCAACCTTACCTGTATTTTTAAATGCACTATCGGGCCGAGGAGTTCACCTGGTTACGGTAAACGATTACCTTGCCAAGCGCGACTCCGAGTGGATGGGACCTATTTATCAATTTCATGGTTTGAGTGTCGATTGTATCGATAAACACCAGCCAAACTCTGACCAACGCCGTAAAGCCTATAATGCCGACATCACTTTTGGAACCAATAACGAGTTTGGCTTTGATTACCTTCGCGATAACATGGCCATTAACCCCGAAGACCTTGTGCAGCGTAAACACAATTACGCCATTGTTGATGAGGTTGACTCGGTGTTGATTGATGATGCACGTACTCCGCTTATTATTTCGGGGCCTGTTGGTAAAGTCTCGGGCGACGAAATGTTTATGGAATACCGTCCAAAGGTTGAAAAACTGGTTGCCATTCAACGTAAATTAGTAACCCAAGTATTAGCCGACTCGAAACACTTGCTCAATAAACCCAACGCAACTAAAAAGGAACTCGAAGAAGGAGCGCTTTTACTGTTAAGAGCACACAAGGGACTTCCCAAAACCAGCGCACTAATTAAGTTTTTGAGCGAAGAGGGGATTAAGGCACAAATGCAAAAAACCGAAAACTTCTATATGCAGGAGAACAACAAAAATATGCATATAGTAACCGATCCGCTGTATTTTATTATTGAAGAACAACACAATACCATCGAATTGACCGATAAGGGAATTGACCTGATATCGAGCGATGTTGATGATAATGAGTTTTTTGTGTTGCCCGATATGGGATCCGAAATGGCCAACCTCGAAAATGATAAAGAACTATCGGCCGATGAAAAGTTGGTTAAAAAAGACTTATTGCTACAAAATTTTAGCTTGAAGTCGGAACGTGTACACACCTTAAATCAATTGCTTAAAGCATATACCCTTTTCGAAAAAGATGACGAATACGTGGTGATGGACAACAAGGTGAAAATTGTTGATGAGCAAACTGGTCGTATTATGGATGGACGTCGTTATTCCGACGGGTTACATCAAGCAATTGAAGCCAAAGAGTACGTTAAAGTTGAAGCCGCTACGCAAACTTTTGCTACCATTACTTTACAAAACTATTTCCGTATGTACCACAAGCTTGCGGGTATGACGGGTACTGCTGAAACCGAAGCCGGTGAATTGTGGGACATTTATAAACTCGATGTGGTGGTCATCCCAACCAATCGTCCCATTGTTCGCGACGATAGAGAAGACCTAGTTTACAAAACTAAACGAGAAAAATACAGCGCAATTATTGAAGAAATTGAATTGCTTCATAAAAAAGGAAGACCTGTTTTGGTGGGTACTACTTCGGTCGAAATTTCGGAGTTGTTAAGTCGCATGCTTAAAATGAAAGGGCTTAACCACAACGTTTTGAACGCTAAACTGCATCAGCGTGAGGCCGATATTGTAGCCGAAGCTGGTAAACCCGGAACCGTTACAATTGCAACAAATATGGCAGGTAGGGGAACCGACATCAAACTTTCGACAGAGGTGAAAGCCGCAGGCGGTTTGGCTATTATTGGTTCCGAACGACACGATTCGCGCCGTGTTGACCGACAGTTGCGCGGACGTGCAGGTCGCCAGGGTGACCCAGGATCATCGCAGTTTTTTGTTTCGCTCGAAGACGATTTGATGCGCCTTTTTGGTACTGGCCGAATTACCAGTGTAATGGATCGTATGGGGCTCAAAGAGGGCGAAGTGATTCAACACTCAATGATTTCCAAATCGATTGAAAGAGCACAAAAGAAAGTTGAAGAAAATAACTTTGGAATCCGTAAACGCTTGCTCGAATACGACGACGTAATGAACTCCCAACGTGAAGTGGTTTACAAACGCCGCCGCCATGCATTGTATGGCGATAGGGTAGATGTTGATATTATGAACAACATGTACGATTCGGTTGATGAGCTGGTTAATGATTATTACGGAAACGACTTTGATGCATTTCGAATTGAAGTAATGCGCATGGCTTCAATTGAAACCCCACTTACTGAGGTGGAATTTTCATCAATGAAACCTGATTTAATTAGCGAAAAAGTGTTTAAAACCATGCTTGACACTTACGTTCGAAAAAAAGAAAATATCGCTCATCAAGCTTTTCCAGTAATTAAAAGTGTTTATGAAACTAAATCGCACCAGTACAAAAATATTGTAGTGCCATTTACCGATGGAAAACGAATCTATCAGGTAATTACTAACCTCGAAAAAGCATATACTAATAAAGGTAAAGAGGTCGCCAAATCGTTCGAGAAACAGATTATGCTGACAATTATCGACGAGGCATGGAAAGAGCAACTGCGCGAAATGGACGATTTGCGCCAATCGGTGCAAAACGCTTCGTACGAACAAAAAGATCCACTACTAATTTATAAACTTGAATCGTTTAACCTGTTTAAGGTGATGATTAACGACGTGAACCGTAAAGTTGTTTCGATATTGGCCAAAGGGCATATTCCCATTTCCGATCCTTCGGAAGTTCGAGAGGCAACCGAGCGCAAACGCGTTGATATGAGTAGGATGCAAGTTGGTCGCCTCAATTCAGCAGGAAACGATGGCGCCGAAGGTGAAAACAAACCTGCCAAAGCACAACCTATTCGTACCGAAAAGAAAGTAGGACGAAACGATTTGTGCCCCTGTGGAAGCGGGAAGAAATATAAAAACTGCCATGGTGCAACAAGTGTAGGCGCCGAAACGGTATAATTTTGATTATAATGGGTATTTTAAATTTTATACATTGGAACTTCAATCCCGAAATATTTAGCCTGGGAATCCTTTCGGTTCGTTGGTACGGATTGATGTTTGCCATTAGCTTTATATTGGGTTACAAAATTGTTGAAAAACAGTTTAAATACGAAAAAGAAAACATTAATTGGCTCGATAACCTATTGATGTACATTGTTATTGGCACCATTGTTGGCGCTCGCTTAGGGCACGTGTTTTTCTATGCTTGGGATTACTATTCACAACACTTGTTTGAAATTATAATGGTTTGGAAAGGCGGACTTGCCAGCCACGGAGGTACCATCGGAGTATTTATTGCTTTGTGGTTGTTCTCGCGCAAATTTACCAAGCGTAATGTGTTTTGGATAATCGATAGGGTAGTGATTCCTACCGCTTTGGCGGCCATGTTCATCAGGTTGGGTAACCTTTTTAACTCCGAAATTTATGGAATTCAAACTTCGTTGCCATGGGGCTTTATTTTTGAGCGCAATGGCGAAACCGTAGCAAAGCACCCAACTCAAATTTACGAGGCTTTGGCCTACCTTATTACCTTTTTCACTGTAAACAAACTTTACTGGAAAACCGATATCAAATCGAAAGTTGGCGCCATATCGGGTATTTTCTTTATCATGATTTTTGCTGCACGATTTTTTATCGAATTTATCAAAGAAGAACAAGAAGCTTTTGAAACAAGCATGACCCTTAATATGGGGCAATGGTTAAGTATTCCCTTTGTACTGGGGGGTGTACTTTTAATTTACTTTGCATATCGAAAGAAAAATAAATAAATCAAAGGGAGTGCTTTTCGGTACTCCCTTTTTTATACTTCATGCTATGGTAATACGATGAATTATACAGGTGAAATTGCCGGTTTAGCTACTGCAATATGTTGGACCATAACTGCCATGAGTTTTCAGGTAGCCTCACGCCGAATCGGTTCTGTTTCGGTAAACCTAATCAGGTTGGTTTTTGCTTTTGTATTTTACATGGCTTATTCTAAAATATTTCTGAACCAATGGCTGCCGATTGATGCCCCTTTAAAAGCCTGGATTTATTTAAGCATTTCGGGCTTGATTGGATTCGTGCTGGGCGATTTTTTTCTTTTTAAATCGTATGAATTCATCAGTTCGAAAATATCGATGTTGATAATGACCTTGGCTCCTCCAGTTGCTGCGCTTTTAGGTTGGTTTATGTTGGCCGAGCGCTTTACTTGGATGAACCTTTTGGGTATGCTATTGGTGATTTTTGGAGTGTCGTTTGTAATAATGAAAAAAGATGTTGAAAATGGCATTAAGAAAAGTAGGTATTCACTGAAAGGAATTTTATTTGCATTTTTAGGTGCCGTGGGGCAGGGCGTAGGTGCGGTTTTTAGTAAAATAGGTATGGGCGATTACGATCCTTTTGCTTCGTCACAAATTAGGGTAATTACTGGTATTATAGGTTTTGCAATTTTAATTACCATAATGAAACGCTGGAATGTTGTAGTAAAGGGCGTAAGCGATAAAAAAGCTTCAAAAGCACTGATTATAGGTTCGTTTTTTGGTCCCTTTTTGGGCGTTTCGCTCGGAATGGTCGCTTTTAAATTTACCACTTTAGGGGTTGCATCCACATTGATGGCAACAGTTCCGGTTTTTATTCTGCTTCCTTCCCATCTTATTTTAAAAGAAAAGCTAACTATCAATGAATTGATTGGAGCCGTATTTGCGGTAGCGGGAATTGGTCTATTCTTTTTGTAATAAAGAAATTTGCTTATTATGTTCGTTTGGTTTAAATTGGTGATCTTAAAATATTGTTTGCCAAAGGTTGATAATGTGGTTTAATCAATAATTTGAAAAACTTAATTACTCCTGAACATGAAGTTTCTTGTTGTAGATGCTGTTCCCGAAACCCGCGATAAATACCGTGAACTGGTTCTAAATGCGGTTCCAAATGTCGAAATATTCGATGCGCTTAGCGCCGAAGATGCTTTGTTCCAGTTTGTTGATAAGCAAGCCGATATTATAATAAGCTCCGAAATGCTTATATTTCGAAATGGATTCGAACTCACCCGAATTATAAAAAAATTGAAGTCTGATGTTCCTGTAATTTTAATTGCTGACGACGATAAACATGCCATTGATGCGATAAAAAGCGAAGTTTTCGACTATTTAGTCGCACCTTCTTCGGTAAACCAAATTGTCGATTCGGTAAATAAGGCGGTTGCTTTTATCAATCAGAAACTCGATAAAAAACCAAATGACAACACATTACAAATAAAGTTAAAAGTTGGGTTGAATAATGGGTACAAGCTGATTGATTTTAATGAGTTGGCTTATTGTATTGCCGATGGAGCCTACACAAAAATATTCTATACTAATGGTGATACTGATCTTTCGGGTTTCTATTTAGGTAAAATCGAACAAAAACTACTCAGTTTTAATTTTATGAGAATCAATCGTTCGGTAATTGTAAATATGAAATTTATACGTCATATCGATAAAAGAAAAGAATTGTGCCAAATTGAGGTGGCCGGTAATATTTTGTCATTTAAAATGACCAGGACAAATATTCATAAAATGCAGATAGAGAATATTCTTTAATTAGTTTTTATGAAAAGAAATATCAAGGTATTAATTATCGACGATGACCATTCGGCCAGGTGTATTTTGCAAAAATATCTCGAAATTGCTGGAAATGTTGATATTCTGGGTAATGTCTCGGATACTTTTGCGGCAAATAAAATTATTAAATCAGATTCCCCCGATCTTATTTTTCTGGATATCAACATGCCCGATGAAGATGGTTTGCAGTTTGCTACTAAATTAAGAGACAGCAATATTAATATACCGATTGTATTTACTACGGCCTATAAAAACTATGCCTTAGATGCTTTTAAGGTAAAACCTGTCGATTATATGGTAAAACCTTTTGGCCTTGACGATATTTTTAATATACTCCGAAAGGTAGAGCAACATATTACCCAACAAAAAACGTTAAGAAATCAGGAACGGGTATGGGGCCATAAAATCCCCGATAAATTAAAGTTTAAAGTGGTTCGTGGTTATATCTTTGTTGCCCCTACCGAAATTTTATTTTTTAAGGCTTTTAGTTACTTTGTGGAGCTTTACATGTCCAATGGCAATAAGGAGAAGCTTACTAATAAATTAAGCGAAATCAGTGAAGAGTTGAGCCCTTTTAATTTTTTTAGAATCAACCGTTCGGCAATTATTAACATGAATTACATTGAGCGTGTCGACCGAAAAGAAAGGATGTGTATTTTAAAGCATGATGACGATGAATTCGATTTTCCTTTCACGATTTCAACCTTCAAACAATTTGAACAAATAGAATCATTAAAACTAGGTTGATTACTTCGTTTGCATAATTATGAACAAGAGATTAAGAAATGTTTTACTTGTAGCTGGCCTGCTAATTTTAATTTTTTTGCTTTGGTATTTCAGGTCGATAGTTACTTATATTATTATCGCATCGATATTAAGTGTTATGGGGCGCCCAATGGTGAGGTGGCTGAAGAAAATTAAAATTAGGCGCTTTAAACTTGGGGCATCATTCAGTGCTTTGATTACTCTGCTTGTTTTACTGAGTTTTTTTATTGGTTTGTTCCGTTTTTCACTGCCTTTATTGGCCAGTAAGTTTAGCGAATTATCGTCCATTAATATCGACGATTACCTGTCCCAAATCGAAGAGCCGTTTAATCGCTTAACCATATTTTTATATGGCGAGCCAATTGCGCTGAACAGCGGTGCACTAAGCTCAATAATAACCGATCGTTTTGCTTCAACTTTAAAGGTTTCGCATATAACCGATCTGTTTGGAACTATTGCTTCAACACTCGGAAGTATAATGATTGGGTTCTTTTCAGTTTCTTTTATCACTTTCTTCTTTTTACGCGAAGAAAACATGTTTCGCAACGGGATATTAATGTTGGTGCCGATAGAATACGAAAAACGTTTTTCGAAAATTATTGAACGTGTTGCTTATTTATTGCGACGATATTTTATTGGCATTGTGCTCGAAGTGGTAATGGTAATGGCACTCGATACCTTGGGGTTGACCATTGTTGGTCTTGATTTTTCCGACGCCGTTGTAATTGGTATGTTTTGTGGCTTGTTCAATGTTATTCCTTATCTGGGACCTTGGTTGGGTGCTTTCTCTGGGCTGTTAATCGGTTTGGCCTTAAATATAAATGCCGATTTTATGAGCGTTACTTTACCCTTGTTGGCTCTTATGTCCATTGTGTTTGTTGCAGTACAAGTAATCGACAACATACTGTTCCAACCGCTTATTTACTCCAGTAGTGTTAAAGCACATCCACTCGAAATATTCTTAGTTATTTTGGCGGCAGGAAGTGTGGCTGGGGTTATGGGAATGATATTAGCCATACCCGTTTATACTATTTTCAGGGTTTTTGGTGCCGAGTTTTTATCCGAGATTAAATTTATCCGAAAATTAACGGCCAATATGGAAAAAGAGGTTGAGGCTAAAATGGCCAAAAAGAAATCGTGAGTGCGCATTTATATTGCTTTGTTTTTCATAATTTCGCTTTTAGAATTTTAAATTTGAAACCAATTATTAACGTGAAGAAATATGAAAAGAAATTTAGTTTTTTTGGTGTTTATCATCGCTATGATGGGCGCATTACCATCGTATTCTCAATTGTATTTTAAAGCTGGTGCGGGTTATGGTGCTGGGGCACAAAAGTTATTGCTCGAAACCCAATATGCTGCTACTTATACCGAGAATGTTTTTGCTAGTTTTGGTGGAAATTTTGGGGTTGACCTTGCTGCTGGTTATGAGTTGAATCAATACGTCGATTTTGAATTCGATTTAGGATACCAAAATGGAAGATCAGTTACTGTCAATCAGGTATTTTCGTACAAAACTTACGTGGGAAGATTAATTTACCTTGGACCTTCGTTGGTTTTTAAAACTTCAATCAACAAAAATATTTCGCCTTATGGAAAGTTGGGTTTATTTACCGGACTGCCGCTGACAAAGGTGATTGTTGGTGGAACTGAGAAAACTTTTAGGGGAGGTATCCCATTGGGCTATAACGGTGCCTTGGGGGCAGTATATAATCTTAGTGAAACATTTAAAGTGTATATTGAAACCTATAGTCAGTCAATGATTTATAGGCCAACACGCCGCCGGGAACTCAATGGCGATGTAGTGAAGTTTAAAAATAAGCTCGATACTCCAGCACCGTCAAATCAAGAACTTACCCACCATCAGTTTTCGTTTGGTGCATTAGGAATAAACATGGGGATTAAAATAGTTTTTTAATTTATAATGATGTTAATAGAAAATCCCGTTTCAGGATAAAATATTTATCTGAAACGGGATTTTTATTTTAAAATATTGTTGGTAGTTTACCAAGCAAAAAGCGGGTAATCTTTCATCATCATATTCACTTTTTTGCGAACGGTATTGATTACATTTTCGTCTTCAAACGAAGCAATAACTGTATCCATCATTTCAACAATAAGTGGCATCAAATCTTCTTTTACACCCCGGGTTGTAATGGCAGGAGTTCCAACCCTTAATCCCGAAGTGGTAAATGGCGAACGCGAATCGAACGGAACCATGTTTTTATTAACCGTTAAATCTGCCTTTACCAAAGCATTTTCTACTTGTTTGCCGTTAACATCGGGGAATTTTGTTCGTAAATCAATCAACATCGAATGGTTGTCGGTTCCTCCCGAAATTACCTTGTACCCAGCATTAACAAATGAACTGGCCATAACCGACGCATTTTTTAGAACTTGCGATTGATAAACCTTGAACGATGGCTCAAGTGCTTCGCCAAAAGCAACTGCTTTTGCTGCAATAATATGCTCAAGCGGTCCGCCTTGTTGTCCGGGGAATACCGATGAGTCGATCAATGACGACATCATGCGCACTTCGCCTTTCTTGGTTGAAATACCCCATGGGTTTTCGAAATCTTCGCCTAATAATATAATACCACCGCGAGGGCCGCGCAAGGTTTTATGTGTTGTTGAGGTCACAATATGGGCGTATTTTACGGGGTTATTCAGTAACCCAGCAGCTATCATCCCCGCAGGGTGTGCCATGTCAATCATCAACAGGGCGCCAACCGAATCGGCTATTTTGCGCATACGTGCATAGTCCCAATCGCGCGAATAGGCCGATGCACCACCAATGATGAGCTTTGGTTTTTCCTGTAGTGCCAGTTTCTCCATTTCGTCGTAATCAACAAAACCATCTGTGGTAACGCGGTAGGCTACAGGAGTATATAACATACCCGACGAGTTGACTGGGGAACCATGCGAAAGGTGTCCGCCATGCGAAAGGTCGAGCCCCAAAAATTTATCACCTGGTTTCAATATCACGCTCAAAACAGCAGCATTTGCTTGTGCTCCCGAATGGGGCTGCACATTGGCATAGGCTGCTCCGTAGAGCTGTTTAATACGATCAATGGCCAATTGCTCTGTCATGTCAACAAACTGGCAGCCACCATAGTAGCGATGTCCAGGGTAGCCCTCGGCGTACTTGTTGGTCATTACCGATCCCATGGCTTCCAATACTTGTTCACTAACAAAGTTTTCGGATGCAATTAGTTCAATGCCATTGAGTTGACGATGCTTTTCTTTGGCAATAATGTCGAATACTAATGTGTCGCGTTTCATTTATTTATATTTTGAATTGATTCGGCTGAATTTAAAGGCACAAATATAATCTTTTAATCAAATACTTTTTTGAATTTTAGTTTTTAGCTTATTATGAACTTATTAACTTTAATTAAATAATTATGATTGGTATAGTATTTGATTAATTGTGAAAAAAATCAAAATGAAAAAAATAATTATTATTGGTGGAATATTTGTTTTTTTATCATTGTACTTT
>DATERL010000029.1:0-5546 GCA_035271585.1 Prolixibacteraceae bacterium | reverse complement strand
ATGTAACTTTTGATGGTACTGACCGAAAAGTGGTTAACCACCATACGCTGACGAAATTTTTCTAACTTGACATCAAATGCCGAATCTTGTTTTTTTTCATATCTTTAATTTTTAAATAAATGGTGGACTAAAGATAAGAACAGTAAGGATGCAAAAATTATTGGTGTCGCGAAACCCACCTCCAGAGGAGGTTTAGTTCAACAAATACTATATGTCCATTGCCATTTTCGTGCCGATTGCGCAGCTTTAAAGCCTTTTACAAACCGCATTGCGGTGCGACATCCGTCAGCTGACGGACGAAATCGGCAACAAAAACATACCGCCAATCCGTTGGCATTCATTGTGAAAATCCGTTTTTCATACAGAATTTAGACTAAAAAATTTAGACTAATTTTGAAGTTGACTAATTGAAAAGAATATATGACAAAAGAGAATGCAATAAAACTATTTCAAGACAATCGAGTTCGAGTACATTGGGACGAAGAACAAGAAAAATGGTTTTTTTCAATAGTTGATATTATTGGCGTACTAACCGAAAGCGTTAACCCAAATAATTATTGGAAAGTACTGAAAAACAGACTCAAGAAAGAAGGAAGCGAGTTGGTTACAAATTGTAACCAACTGAAAATGGAATCGTCTGATGGCAAATATTACAAAACAGATGTGGCAGATACAGAACAACTTCTGCGATTAATTCAATCGATTCCATCACCAAAAGCAGAACCATTTAAAATCTGGTTGGCAAAAGTAGGATATGAACGAATTGAAGAGACAGAAGATCCAGAACTTGCATTTGACAGAGCAATGGAAACATATCTTAAAAAGGGTTATTCAAAAAACTGGATTAACCAACGCATAAAAAGTATTGAAGTCCGAAAAGAACTGACTGATGAGTGGGATTTACGTGGAGTAAAAAAAGGATTGGAGTATGCTATTTTGACTGATGAAATCACGAAAGCATGGACTGGTCTGACAACAAAACAATACAAAGATTTCAAAGACTTAAAAAAAGAAAGCCTTCGGGATAATATGACAAATCTTGAATTAGTTTTAAATATGTTGGCAGAAACAACAACAACTGAATTATCAAAAAAGAAAAAACCAAAGACATTTAGTGAAAACAAAAAAGTAGCAAAAAAAGGTGGTGATGTGGCTGGAAATGCAAGAAAAGATATTGAAAAAAAATTAGGAGAAAGTATAATAAGTCCATTGAATGCGAGAGAGTTGGGGAAACGAGATAACAATGAAATAAAAAGCAGTGAAGAATAAACAACGAACCGCTAACAATATATATAAAAAATAGGCGAAACAGTAGTAAATTCAGGGGTTTGGGCTCGTATCAAACTTTGTTCTTAACCGAAAGTTTATCGCTTCGTAATCGCCTGCTTTTCATATACTGCTCATTAGCAAACAGGTTAATTTGCTTTAAACCCCTTTTAAACGTTATTGAAACATCTTCTTT
Source organism: Prolixibacteraceae bacterium (assembly GCA_035271585.1). GTDB lineage: Bacteria > Bacteroidota > Bacteroidia > Bacteroidales > Prolixibacteraceae > Roseimarinus. The sequence continues at coordinate 4,084 of DATERL010000029.1, read as the reverse complement.
AATACTATTAAAAACCTTAAAAAATAAAACCCAACTTTTACGACAGGACACTGCATATTTGATGAAATTTATTTTTCCCCTCGCACTTTGCCCCCGATGGGCGCATAAAGGAAAACACCAAACCCACGCACAAAACAACACAACTTGTCCCGAGTTATCGGGATTTGCAAACCGCACAAGCCGTCGCACGACCAATCCCGAAAGCTTTCGGGAGCAAAAGAGCTGTTTTCTTGCCGAAGCACCAGCAAAAAGTGATTTAGTTTCACCAAATATCCATCGAGATATTGTAATTTTAAATCGAATCATAATGTACCTTAAAGCATGAAAAACACCGTATTAATTTCCTTGCTCAGCTTTTTTATTTGTTTTGGTAGTTTTAATGTGGCAAAAGCTCAGGGAGTACCTAACGAAGTTAATTTTAAAAGTCATTCATTTATACCCGGTTATGGGCTAAAAAAATTGAATAATCCAGCAACATTTCAGGGCAACAAAAAACGAAAGAAATATTTTGAAGGATGGTATTTTAAAATGGTATTAGCCGATGGGTCTTCTATTCTTAGTGTTATTCCAGGAATTTCTATTTCGCATAATGGTAAAGAACAACATGCTTTTATTCAGTTTATTGACGGAAAAACAGCCAACACATTTTATTACGCATACCCCATTGAAGATTTTGCGTTTTCGCAAGACGGGTTTGCTGTTCGAATAGGCAATAATTATTTTTCTGATGATCGTCTAATTCTCGATATTCAAAATGACAGTATTTCAATTAAAGGTGATGTTCACATGTCGGATCAGGTGTATTTGACAAAGAAGAATAAGAAAAAAGTGGGGATTATGTCTTGGTACCGATTTGTTCCTTTTATGCAGTGCTATCATGGTGTAGTTAGCCTTAACCACAACTTGAACGGCACAATTACCAAAAACAATAAAACGTACAATTTCGATAATGGGCTGGGTTATATTGAAAAAGATTGGGGAAAATCTATGCCATCTTCCTGGATATGGTTGCAAACCAATAATTTTAATTCGGCGAACACTTCGTTGATGTTATCTGTTGCAAATATACCTTGGATGGGGAGTTCGTTTACCGGTTTCCTCGGGTTCTTTCTTAACGACAGTATCATACATCGCTTTGGAACCTATACCCATGCAAAAATTAATTTTGAATCATCAAATTCCGACACCATTAAAATCACCATTACCGATAAGGCATTTAGCTATCATATCGAAGCTTTTCACAGCAAATCAGGAGTTTTAAAAGCTCCAGTTAATGGCCTTATGGATAGGCGAATATCCGAAAGTATTGACGCTAAGTTACGCCTAACTGTATTTGATAAAAACGAAAATATAATTTTTAACGATAGCACATCTATTGCTGGCCTCGAAACAGTGGGTGACATTAAAATGCTTGGCGGTAGTGGTAAAAAGTAAATGATTATTGATGAAAACTTTCTCCAATAAACTTCAAGCCAACAGGTAGTGCACTTCGCCAATACGACCAGCTATGGATGCCATCGCGCATGCGGAATTCGTGTTTTATGCCCATTTCGCTTAAGTGAATGTGTAGCCTGCAATTCTCGCTGGTCAAAAAATCATCGTCGCCACAATCAATGTAAATGTGCAAGTTATTATAGGCTTCTTTCCCTTTTTCACGGGTAACATCAAATGGATTATTTTGGTGGTAGTGTTTGCTTAGTTCGTTCCCCGACTTAAATTCAGGGCCGAAAACTGGAGCATAAACTTGGTTTATTTTTTCTTCGCTTTGGCTACGTAGGTATTCTTCTGAAAAAACTGCTGAACTAAAAGCAGCACAGGCAGCAAATTTTTCGGGATATTTAAGGGCAAAATTCAGTGTACCAAATCCTCCCATCGAAAGACCGGCAATACCACGGTAACGTTTTTCGGCACGTGCACGGTACGTTTTTTCAATAAAGGGAATAAATTCTTCCATGAAGAAATCTTCGTAACGGAGCGATTGGTCGTAATTATTGATATAAAACGAAGTACCTCCATCGGGCATTGCCAGTATCATTGACGGTATTTCGCGTGTGGCGATGGCTTCGTCGGCTATAAGGTGAGCTTCGCCAAATTGCATCCATCCCATGTCGTTATCGCCATAGCCATGCAGCAAGTAGGTAACCGGGTAATAACGGTCGGAACTTTGGTAGTCGAATGGCAGGTAGATGGTATATTTTACCGTTTTCCCCAATATTTTACTGTCGATGGTAAGCCCTTCTTGCACCGTGCCACGGGTGTATTGTGCCAACGATGAAAGGGTAATGGAAATGAAAATTAAAAGTGCGAATGTTTTTTTCATGGTCATTTATTTTATTCGTAATGGCTTAATATTTTGATCGAAATCACTTGCTAAATCTATAATGTAAAACCTGAATTTCAAACAAAAATAAGGTAATTTTTATCTCTTTTCAATCTTTTTTATATATCTTTGTTGCCTCAATAATAATGTGGAAAGATTTGTGAATGATTGCAACCACAAGAAAAAATGCTAAAGCGCTCGTTACTTCTTCGATTGCATTTATTCTTTCACAAATCCCAATTTAATTTGTTTAACCTCCCTATAAAGGGATTAAAAAGTTACAATAATGGGATATTTATTTACATCAGAGTCGGTATCGGAAGGACATCCCGATAAAGTAGCCGACCAAATTTCAGATGCCATTTTGGACAAAATGCTGGCTTTCGACCCCGAATCGAAAGTAGCGTGTGAAACATTGGTCACCACCGGTCAAGTTGTTTTGGCTGGCGAAATCAGGACCAATACTTACGTTGATGTGCAGGATGTTGCCCGCGAAGTAATTAACCGTGTTGGATATACAAAAGCCGAATATCGATTTGATGGCGACTCGTGTGGCGTTTTTTCGGCCATACACGAACAAAGCGCCGATATTAATCGTGGTGTGGTTCGCGAAAACCCCATGGATCAAGGGGCAGGCGACCAAGGCATGATGTTTGGCTATGCTTGTACCGAAACCGATAATTACATGCCGCTTTCGCTCGAATTGTCGCACGATTTGTTGATTGAGCTGGCAGTAATTCGCCGCGAAGGTAAGGAAATGACCTACCTCCGTCCCGATTCTAAATCGCAGGTAACCATTGCTTACGACGACAATGGTGTTCCATCGAAAATACATACCATAGTGGTTTCGACTCAGCACGACGATTTTGTGAAGCCAATCGATAATACTCCCGCAGCTCAACTAAAAGCTGACGAACAAATGTTGGCTAAAATCAAAAGCGATGTCATCAATATATTATTGCCAAGGGTTAAAGCTTTATTGCCCGAGCGCATTCAAGCCTTGTTTTCCAACGATATTATTTATCACGTTAATCCTACTGGCAAATTTGTAATTGGTGGTCCACACGGTGATACCGGACTTACAGGGCGCAAAATAATTGTCGATACTTATGGTGGCAAAGGTGCTCATGGTGGTGGTGCTTTCAGTGGAAAAGATCCTTCGAAAGTTGACCGCTCGGCTGCCTATGCTTCACGTCACGTAGCCAAAAACTTGGTTGCTGCCGGTGTGGCCGACGAAATTTTGGTTCAGGTTGCTTATGCCATTGGCGTGGCCAAACCAATGAATATTTTTGTGAATACTTACGGTACAGCCAAAACAAAGCTTACCGATGAGCAGATTGCTGATAAAATTGCCGAAATTTTCGACATGCGACCAAGAGCTATTGAAGAACGCTTGAAACTGCGTAATCCTATTTACGAAGAAACTGCTTCGTACGGACACATGGGGCGCGAAAATAAAGTGGTTAAAAAGGTTTTCACTTCGCCTTATTTCGACGCTGTTGAGTTGGAAGTTGAACTTTTTACTTGGGAAAAACTCGATTATGTTGATAAAGTAAAAGCTGCATTTAAACTATAAAATAATAGATTGTTAGATTATTAGATATTAGGATTGAGATAAAATATTTTGTAACCATTCAGTCGCACTAAAAAAGGGTAGAATTTCAGTTCAAAACAGGATGAATTGCCCGTCCCGATGTACATCGGGATTAACCCTGGGGATAATTGATAACTATAAAACCAATACCGATAGACCAATAAAGGAGA
>DATERL010000028.1:0-16734 GCA_035271585.1 Prolixibacteraceae bacterium | reverse complement strand
CATCGTTTTTAAAACCATTTTTCTTGGTTCTTTTTGACCCACAGTAAAAGCATTTTTTTTATTCATAGCTTTCAAATTCACCAAAGCTATGATATTATTGACTTTGATTTATGTTGCAGCCTGAATTATGTCCATTAAGCCTGAAGAGCGTACCCTTACTTTAATTTTTTGATTCGTTCCATGGCTTCTAGCACATTTTCGCGGTCGGCAAAAGCCGAAAAACGGAAGTATCCTTCACCCGATGGGCCAAAGCCCGATCCAGGTGTTCCAACCACGTTAGCTTCGCTCAAAACTTTATCGAAAAAATCCCATGATTTCATGTTGTTTTTGGTTTTCACCCAAACATAGGGGGCGTTAATTCCACCAAAAACTTTGTAGCCAGCAGTGTTGAGATTTTCGCGCATGATGCGGGCATTTTCCATGTAATAAGCAATAATATCGGCCACTTCTTTTTTGCCTTCGGGCGTATAAATGGCTGCGGCGGCTTTTTGAACCGGGTACGATACCCCGTTAAATTTGGTCGATTGTCTGCGGTTCCACAATGGTTTAATTGGATATGCTTTACCTGCTTTATCGTACGCCATTACACCGTCGGGGATTACCGTAAATGCGCAGCGTGTACCTGTAAAACCAGCGGTTTTCGAAAAACTACGGAACTCAATGGCGCAACGGTCGGCTCCTTCTATTTCGTAAATTGAATGTGGAATATTGTCTTCGGTGATAAATGCGTGATAGGCAGCATCGTAAAGAATAATGCATTGCTTGGCCAAAGCGTATTCAACCCACTTTTTAAGTTCCTCTTTTGTGGCCACAGTTCCCGTGGGGTTGTTAGGATAACATAGAAAAATAAGATCGACTTTTTGTTGTGGAAGTTCTGGTACAAAACCATTTGCCTCTGTGCATGGCATGTAAACAATTCCTTCGAAATATCCTTTGTCGTTTATTTTGCCTGTTTTACCACTCATCACGGTGGTGTCAACATAAACAGGGTAAACAGGGTCACCAACGGCAATCACATTTTCGTTGCCAAAAATTTCCTGAATATTGCCGGTGTCGCATTTCGATCCGTCCGAAATAAAAATATCATCAGCTTTTATGTTGATGTTATTATTCTGATAGTCGTTTTGGGCAATGGCTTCACGTAAAAACTCGTAGCCTTGCTCGGGACCATAGCCTTTAAACGATGCCGCATTGGCCATTTCATCAACACCTTGGTGAAATGCTTTAATAATGGCAGGCGAGAGGGGCTGGGTTACATCGCCAATTCCCATTCGAATTACTTTTTTATCGGGATAAGCTTCAGTAAATTCTCGAACCCTGCGACCTATTTCAGGAAAAAGGTATCCAGCTTGAAGTTTTTGGTAATTTTCGTTAATTAATGCCATAATATTTTGTTGTTTAATGATTATCGTTGTTTTTGAAGCTTACAAATATAGGAATTTAAAATTTTAGCATCCTATTGAAAAAAAGATTCATTTTTGGCAAACATTGTACTGCTTTCTGCCTGTACTCCATCTGAGAATGCTTTAACAGGCAAATTCAATCTTAACAATTACTTGATGTTTTGAAATATTTTTCACGCAAATATTGAATGTATTGAACAAACAAGGTTAAATTTGTTTGAATAGACAATTGGCTTATATCTTTTTAAACCTGAATGCTCAATTATGAAACTATTTGAAACGAAACAAATTAGTAAAATTGATGAATTAACATTGCAGTACGAGCCCATTGCTAATATCGATCTTATGGAAAGGGCGGCCAAAACAGTTTACGATTTTATTATTAATCATTATCCCGATTTTAAAACGATTCTTCTGTTTTGTGGACAAGGGAATAATGGAGGCGATGGATTAGCATTGGCCCGAATGTTGGCTAATTATTGTCCTGGTGCGGCTATCGAAGTTTTTATTCTCGAATTAACCAATAAATTTACTCTCTCGGCACAATTAAACTATAATCGTTTATGCGAGAACACTTCGATTAAACCTATAATCATTCGCAACGCGTCCGATTTTCCTATGATTCCTTCGTTCTCGTTGGTTGTTGATGCATTGTTTGGTTCAGGTTTAAATCGCCCATTAATAGGTCTTCCGCGCAGTTTGGTTCAATACATAAACCAACATGCCAAGCAATTGTTGTCAATCGATATTCCTTCGGGATTAATGGGCGAGGACAATGCGCTAAATGATCTCAATTCTATAATAGTTGCTGATAAAACCATAACATTTCAATTTCCAAAAATCGCTTTTTTATTACCCGAAAACGAAAAGTTTATTGGTGAATACACGGTGGTCGATATTGGTTTGCACCAACAAGCTATAATTGAAACAAAATCGAATTACTTTTTGCAAACCGATTTTGATGTTACCCAACTTCTGAAAAAACGTTCACGATTTTCACACAAAGGTACCTTTGGTCATGCTTTGTTAATTGCCGGTTCGTATGGCAAAATGGGAGCAGCGGTGCTGGCATCAAAATCATGTTTGCGTTCAGGTGTTGGTTTGCTTACGGTTCATGTGCCAAATACTGGTTATCAAATTATTCAAAACGCTTTGCCCGAAGCAATGACTAGTATCGATGAGTCGGATTTGATGTTTACGAGCATAAATCAGCTCGATGCTTATTCAGCTATAGGTATTGGTCCCGGTTTGGGTGTAAAAGTTAATACCATTAAGGCTGTAAAACTGCTAATTGAGCAAGTTAAAACGCCGATGGTGATCGATGCTGATGCATTGAATATTTTAGCACAAAACCCCGAATGGATTAAATTATTACCGGTCAATACGGTAATTACGCCACATCCTAAAGAGTTTGACCGTTTGGCTGGAATTTCCACCACTGCATACGAGCGATTGACTAAAGCCATTCAATTTGCTGAAAAGCATAATTTAATAGTGGTGCTCAAGGGTGCCAATACGCAAATTGTAAATAGCGACGGTACTGTTTGGTTTAACTCAACGGGGAATCCTGGAATGGCTACTGCCGGAAGCGGCGATGCGCTTACCGGAATTATTCTTGCTTTATTGGCTGCGGGATACCAATCTCTTGATGCTGCACGTTTAGGAGTATATGTACATGGCTTGTCGGGCGATATTGCCGCTGCCCGGCGAGGTTACGAAGCTCTTATTGCTTCCGACATAATCGAAAATATTGGTGAAGGCTTTAAATTGCTCCACAAATAGCATTGTTATTAAAGAAAATTAATTCAACTTTATCATCTTTGTAATTAAAAATTAAACACTATGCAAAAATATTCTATTTTATTGACCTTGTTTTTATTGGTTTACATTGCCCTGCCTTCGTCTGCTCAACGTGACGATCGGAAAAAATCAAGCGATCAAGAAAATGTGCAGTCCATTATTTCCGAAGGGATTGTTTATGCCCTTCCGCGTAACGGTTTACAAGTTAAAGTAAAGGTAAAAAGTGAAATGTTTATACCGGGGCCTTATTTTCAATATGCTCAAAAGTACCTAGGAATTAACGATGCTAGAAGTGCTAAGTCGGTAAAATATAGCATTGCTGATGTTGATGTAACCATTTATTCGGAACCCGATCCCAACGCTTTTTATAAAGTTCAACGGGAATTGCCTGTTTCTCTTGCGTTATTGTCGAATGGTATTATAAGCGCAATTAATGGCCAGGGCGAACCAAGCGAAATTAAAGTATACGGCAGTTCGTTTATTCCTCGCGACCCTTTTTCTGGTTCATTTACCGATTTGTCGTCGAATAGTTTTTACGATTTAATTGTCGATAACGAAACGGGTAAAGAGAAAACGGTGCAAAAAAACATGGACGAGAAAGCTCGCGAAGCTGCCGACTACATTTTCAAGCTACGCCAAAAACGCTCTTATCAAATTATTTCACCGTCGGATGTTGTTCCCGAAGATGGTGTCGGTTACGCTGCCTTTATAATCGAAGCTAAACGCCTTGATGAAGAATACACTTCACTTTTTATAGGGAAAACAATTTATGATGAACAGCAATATCAGTTTCTATTTGTTCCCGACGAAAGCAATGTTAAAAATGAAGTGCTTTTCAGGTTTTCCGACGATAAAGGGGTATTACCCAAAACCGATTTAAGTGGTAAGCCTGTTTATTTGACGGTAGCAAAAGACCAGCAGGCTTACAACAGCATAAGCAAGTTGAAAATCTCCAACAATCCAAACGCGGTTCAACACGGATTGTATTATCGTATTCCTGCCATGGCTGATATTGCTGTCTCCGATGGTTTAAACACCATTTATGCCGGAAAAACTACCATTGCTCAATTTGGAGGTATTGCTCCAATACCCGCCAATTTGCTTGGAAATGGATATCAAATTCATTTCAATACCAATTCGGGCTCGTTAAAATCAGTTTATAAAATCGAAAAATAACACAATATGAGTGAAGAAATTAGAAACATTGAACCTCGCGAAGTTTGGGAAAATTTTTATCGCTTGACCCAGCTTCCTCGTCCATCTAAAAAAGAGATCAATGCAGCCAAAGCCATCAAATCTTTTGGCGATAACTTAGGTCTCAACACCACCATAGATGAGGTGGGTAATGTTATTATTCGTAAACCGGCAACTAAGGGTAACGAAAATCGAAAAACAATTATACTGCAGGCACACATCGATATGGTGCCACAAGCCAATAGCGGTTCAACCTTTAATTTCGAAACCGATCCTATTGATGCTTATATCGATGGAGAATGGGTTACCGCCCGAGAGACTACCCTTGGTGCCGATAATGGTGTTGGTGTGGCTGTTGCTATGGCTGTTTTACAATCGACCAATTTAGAACATGGCCCTATTGAGGTGTTGATTACGGTTGACGAAGAAACTGGAATGACCGGTGCTTTAGCTTTGAAACCTGGCTTACTTAATGGCCATATATTGATTAATCTTGATACCGAAAATGAAAATGAAATTAGTGTAGGTTGTGCAGGTGGTGTCGATGTAAATGCCGAATGGAACTATTCCAACGATACGGAAGTTAGCGGTGATATTGCGCTCGAAATTGCCATTAGTGGTTTAAATGGAGGCCATTCGGGTCTCGATATTCATTTAGGTCGTGGAAACGCTTGTAAATTGATGGGGCGTTTTCTGAAAAAAGCAATTGGCACGTGCAATGTGCGCTTAGCATCTATTAATTGTGGAAATATGCGCAATGCAATTCCTCGCGAAGGTTTTGCTGTTGTAACCCTTGCGAATGAAAACCTCAAGGCATTTGAGCAATTAATAAGTACAACCCGTGATGTTTGGATCAACGAATTGGGTAGGGTGGAGCCCAATCTTAATTTATCGTTTAAGGCGCTTGAAATGCCTGCGTTTTTGATTCCCGAAATGGTTCAAGACGATATTGTGAATGCTATTTGTGCCTCTCGGAATGGGATTATGCGCATGAGCGATTCCATGCCAGGCGTGGTTGAAACCTCATCAAACTTGTCGATTGTACGTTCACAAAGCGGCAAAACCGAAATCCAGTGCTTAACCCGTAGCTTTGTCGATACTGCGCGTGACGGCATTGCTTCTTCGCTCGAGAGCTGTTTCCAGTTGGCTGGTGCTAAAGTGCAATTAAACGGCGATTATCCCGGTTGGAAACCCAATCCCAATTCAGAAATATTGCGTGTTATGCGCAAAACATTTTTAAAGGTGAACGGAAAGCAAGCTGCCGAAGTTGCCATGCATGCCGGGCTCGAATGTGGGATTTTAGGTGCAATTTATCCCACTTGGGACATGATTTCTGTGGGACCTACCATTAAACACCCTCATTCGCCATTCGAAAAAGTACACATCGAATCGGTTGCCAGGTTTTGGAGTTTCTTAAAAGAAGTGTTGAAAAATGTCCCCCCTGTTTAGTTGGTTAAAGTGTTGTAAGTAAATAGCTTGTTTTTTATTTTGAGCTAAGCGGCTGTTCAAATATTTCTACCTGAGATATCTGTACAGCCGCTTTTATATGATCGAATATGAAATTATTGTTGATGCTCGCTGGTGGAAATTTTAATTCATTTAGGGTGAAAATTTTTAAATCAATTCATTCCTGTTCTGTTCCGTTCTTTTCTAATAATAAAATATCCTACTTTTACTTTTAATATTAGATCTTTTATTTTCAATAATAGATCAATTGTTTGAAGTTGTTTGATGTCTAAAATTGAAATATTCAAGTATTGAAATGAAACATTCAAGTATCGAAATGAAAACATTCAAGTATTGAAACTTAAATTTTAAGATAATAACAATTGTATGCTAACTAATTTCTAACTAAAAAATTTATGAAAACTAAATTCAGAAAACTGAAACTGGTTGAAAAAGCTAAAGGTGGCATTTTGTTGCTCTTTTTTGCTTTAATGTCTGGCCTTGTTTATGGCCAGCAAGTCCAAGTTTCAGGAACAGTAACCGACAATGGCAATTTGCCATTAATTGGAGTAACCATTGTTGAGTCAGGAACTACCAATGGTGTTGTAACTAACATTGATGGCAACTACACCATCACAGTGAAAAATTCATCAGCAGCATTGAAGTTTTCTTACATTGGCTTCAAAACTTCGGAAGTTTTGGTTGGTGGCCAATCAATAATCAACATGGTGATGAAAGAAGACTTGGCGCAACTCGACGAAGTGATTGTTACAGGCTATGGTGTTCAAAAGAAAAGCGACCTAACGGGAGCGGTGTCATCAGTTTCTGGTGATAATATCCGTCAGGTACCCATTGCTACTATCGACCAAGCCCTGCAAGGTCAAGCAGCTGGTGTTTATATTACTTCTAAATCGGGCCGTCCGGGCGAAGCTGCTGACATTCAGATCCGTGGCATGAGTTCTATTAACGGAACTCAACCCTTAATTGTTATCGACGGTGTTCCAGGTGGCGATATGAATAGTATTAACCCAAACGACATTGCTTCAATCGAAGTGTTGAAAGATGCCTCGTCGGCCGCAATTTACGGTGCAACCGGTGGTAATGGTGTAATCATGATTACTACAAAACAAGGCGAGGCCGGAAAAGTTAAAACAAACGTGAATATTTATCGCGGTGTTGAGTCTTCGGTAGGGTATCTTGATTTAATGAATTCGCAAGAATGGATGCAACTACAAGAAGAGTCAAGGTGGAATGTTGATAAAATTGGTTCAACCGGTAAAAACAGACTTCTTGAATCAGGCTTGAAACTTGATCCAATGTACACTTATCGTCCCGATACATTAAAAACGTATAACTGGCAAGATGAAGTTTTAGGACAAGCTATTTCAGAAAATTATGATATCTCGGTTTCAGGAGGTAACGAAAACTCAAAGATTTTGGTGAGTGCCAGTTACAATAAACAAGAAGGTATTATTAAAGCCAGTGGTTACGAGCGGTTTACGTTCAGAATAAACTCGGAGCAAAAGTTGTCGAAACGTATTGTCTTCGATCAAAAAATTAATATTACCAATACTGTACGTGAAGGTTTAGAAGATTGGAGATGGCACCAATACTACGATAATCCAATTTACAATACCATGTTGATGGATCCTTCGGCAGCTCCTTACGATGCTAATGGAGGTTGGACTCAATCATTCTTTAGTAATATCAACCCTTTGGTTGATCTTGATATGAAAGACCGTACTCAAAAAAATGTTAATTTGAATGGTAATTTTGGGCTTAATGTAAACATCGTTAAGGGACTTACTTATACTGCACGTTTTGCTGGTACAATGGGCTTTGGCGATTTTAGAGAATATGAAGGTATTTATTTCGCTACTGCAACTAATAACCGACCTACCGACAAACTAATCAGGGAAATGGATCGTAGTTTTTCGTATAATATCCAGAATTTATTAACCTACAATACCAGTATAGGCGGTTCTCATAATATTTCGGTAATGGCCGGTATGGAAGCTGCAAAATGGTGGGGTTATAACATGCGCGGTGTACGTGTCGATATGGCCAGCAGCGATCCCAATATGTTATATTTCGATAAATCGACCAATGCTTCCGATGATCAACAAAACGTAACGGGTTCAGGTTTTAATACGGCAACTATGGCTTATTTTGGTCGTATTAATTACGATTATAATGGCAAGTATTTGATGACTTTTAATATCCGTCGTGATGGTTCCAGTAGTTTTGGTCCTGCCAATCGGTTTGGATTATTCCCATCTATATCTGCAGGTTGGAAATTCTCTGAAGAAAGTTTCATGCAAGATGTTGATGTTGTTAGTTTTGGTAAAGTCAGATTTGGTTACGGAGAAACCGGTACCAATGCCCGAAGCGGATTTCCTTATTTATCACAAATCGAAACACCCATGGGTTTCCGTTATTCTGTTGATAATGTTACTGGCCTTAATGGCGCAGGTCCTATACAAATTGCTAATCCCGAAATTCACTGGGAAACAGTTACCATGTCAAACCTCGGACTTGACCTTACTTTCTTCGAAAATCGACTGTCGTTTACTGCCGATTTATTTGATAAAGTAAACGAGGGGATGTTAATGTACCAGGAAGTGCCTAATATAGCTGGTAGCTTTAACGGTAAGAATCCTGAAGTCAACGTTGGTAGTATTAGTAACAAGGGTTATGAGATTACCATTGGTGCCCGTAAAAGCGTAGGCGAATTGAAAGGTTCGGTCAACTTAAATTTTTCAGGTGTCAAAAATAAAGTACTTGAATTGGCCGAAGATTCAATGACCGCTGGTCGGGTTCATGAATTGTCTCCCACTAATATTACCATGGTTGGTTCACCAGTAGGTCAGTTCTATGGATACGAAACCGAAGGCATTTTCACCATGGATGATCCGTATGAAGGACAAGGACGTGAATTTGTTTTTACTAATCAGCCTTATGCCGAAATAAATGGTGTTAAGAAATATGCTCAGCCCGGTGCATATTTTGGAGATGTTCGTTATAAAGATCAAAATAATGATGGTAAAATTAACGAACAAGACAAAGTGATTTTAGGTAGCCCGCTGCCGAAATTAACGTATGGTTTTTCAATAAATCTTGAATATAAAGGTTTCGACTTCTCTGCATTTTTTAACGGAACTTATGGTAATAAAATCTTAAACGGACAAAAACAATACACTTACTATTTACAAGGTAATGGTAATGCTCAGAAGGCTTTTACTGATCGTTTTGTGCCGTTTGACGTATATGCACTTGATGAGAATGGAGATTCTAAACTTGTTGTTAGTGCCAATCATGATACTGAACTTCCACGTTATAATGCCGATAACTTTAATAAGCTGCGCGAGTGGTTTATCGAAGATGGTTCGTATTTAAGGCTGCGTAACGTTGTAGTAGGGTACACTATTCCTCAAAACATTACCTCGAAGATAAAAGTTGATAAAGTTAGGATTTATGGAGGTGCACGTAACTTGTTCACTTTAACCAAATATACAGGTTTAAGTCCCGAAGTTCCTGCTAAAGATCCTGAAAAAAACAGTACAACCGCACTTGAAAAAGGGGTTGACTTGGGAGTTTACCCGGTTACCAAAATGTTCTACTTTGGTGCTAATATCACTTTTTAATTTGAAGGATTTTAAATTGATAAAAATTATTAATTATGAAAAATAAAATATTTATATTCTTGGCATCAATTCTTCTGCTTGTGTTTAGCAACAGTTGCAGTGAAGATTTTCTAGATATAACACCACAAGCTGCCGATAACAGTGCAGCATTCTATCAAAACATGTTACATGCCGAGCAGGCGATTACTGCTTGTTATTCTCAGTTCAATAGCTTGGCTGCATGGGATCGTGACTTGATTATGTGTTTTGGAGAGATTGCTTCGGATGATGCTGAAGCCGGTGGTGAATATCCAAATGAGGTAGCTGATATCGAAAATATGAACCGTTTAAACCCAAATCCAATTGGCGAATACTTTAAGCAAGTTTGGGGTACAAATTACCGGGCAATTCAGTTATGTAATATTGCCATCGCTAAATTACCAGCAATAGCTCAAAGTGATGTTGATGTTGATTTGGGCTTGTTGAATAAACGTATTGCTGAGGCAAAGTTTATCCGTGCTATCAATTACTTCTATTTAACGATAGTGTTTGGCGAAGTGCCACTGGTTGATCATGAATTGGGCGCTAGTGAATACACCATGGGTCGTTCACCTTTGCGTGATATTTACGATTTAATAGAAAAAGATCTTAAAGAGGCAATGGTTGTTTTACCCGAACTTGGCGGTTGGGGGAGCGAAGTTGGTCGTGCTACAAAAGGTGCTTGCCAGGCTTTATTGGCCCGTACCTACTTATATGAATCATCGTATGCAAAACATTGCAGTTCAGATCCTCGTTATGCGGGTTTAAAAGAACGTTGGGGCGAGGCTTTAGAGCAAGCAGAAGCTGTTATTGGCTCAGGCAAGTATAAATTAGTGGGTATCGATGGTGAAACCTACGAAACATGGAGAAGCCCCGAAACCAACGGTTTTCGTTATATCTTTACTTCGGAAGGAGATCATTCGCCCGAAACCGTTTTCGAGATTACTTGCGTACAAGAAGGTTTAGGTTATGAAGATGCACGTGGTCAATCTCTGGCAAACTGGACTGGTGCACGTACTTATGTTGCTGAAGATGGAACCGATAAATTAACAACTTATTGGGGACTTGGACTTCCTTCGCCACTATTGGTTGATGCCTATAATGATGGTGACCCACGATTAAGGGCTACGATTGTTTGGGAAGGCTGTGTGGGTTGTGAACCAATTCAAATTCAAGGTGGAAAAAATATGCCCGTTGGCTTTTCTCAAAGTGTAACCAACACCGCTATGCGTAAATGGGAAAACTCGGCCGAAGAATTTAAAGATCGCGGAGGTAACTGGGATTCAGCCCCAAGTAACGTGAAGTTAATCCGTTATTCAGATGTTTATTTGATTGCTGCCGAGGCTGCTCTTATGGCTGGGAATAGTGGCAAAGCATTAGAGTACATTAATAAAGTTCGTGAACGTGCCCGTATGTGCGGTAGCACAGGACAGCCAGCTGCACTTTCAAGTGTTTCGCTCGATGATATTATTCTCGAACGCCGATTAGAGTTTGCAGGTGAAGGTCATCGTAAATTCGACATTGTTCGTTGGAATAAAGCTTATGACTTATTGAATACTCCAACATGGGATGGTTACGAACGCGTATATAACCGCGGCGAAGATGAATACCAACCCATACCACAACGCGAAATTGAATTGAGCCAAGGAAACTTGAAACAATATACTGCGTTTTAATTTTGAGTCTGTTAGATAATTAAGAATAGGTTTGTAAATGAAAATGGCTCCAGGGTTTCCTGGGGTCATTTTTTTGTGAATAGAAAAATGGTTTTTGATTTTAACTCTTGAATATTATAAATTAAATCGTTGTTGTATGGTATGTTTTTGAGTTTTTACTAAGAGCGTTTTATTGAATAACAATTGGGGCTTATTATTTAATCAATAGAAACGATTTGTTGTTGTGTTAAATGCCAATCAAAGAGTGTATTAATTAGCGCTTAGTCCTAATAATCAATTGTTAATAATAATTTGATTAAACTCGTTCCATCATGGTGATAATTTCACCTTTGTTTGTTTTGTAGCGCCCCATTGCATGTGCAGTTAGGCAGGCGTGTACCGGAATTACCTCCACAATGTCGCCAATTTCGATTTTTCGTAATGTATCGGGCGAAACTTTAATAACGCCATGTTCTTGAGATAAGCGGTAGAGGTATTCCGTGGGGCCCAATAGTTTACGCTCGTTAGCAGTGTTGATAATTATTCGTCCAAAAAGTGCTTTTCCATCGGTGTTTACAATCCAGTCTTTTGAGAAATGAATGGCGCCACCATAAATAACAATTTCGTTTTGATGGCTTTGTTTTGAAACAACAGGACAGTGCATCGCTAGGGCAATGTCGTCGATGTTACACGCCCCAATGCTGTTTTGAAACAGATCGTAAAAGACAAAATTGCCCGGGCGTATTTCGTCAGCTCCTTTAAAGAAATCGGACACAGAGCAGCCTGGGGTATCGCCTATCGATATTTTGAGTTGAGGATAACGTTTAATGAAAAGTGATCTTATCCTTTGCATTTTCTGCAAAGTGTCGTACTGTATATTTTGAACTTCGTTTTTTGATTTGGCGTCGTAGGTGTGTCCAGCATGGGTAATAAAACCTTTGAAATTTAACTCGGGAACACTTTCGATTGCCGCTAATAATTGATTGATCTCATCAATGGCATTGTGTCCAATACCCACTCGTTTATATCCTGTGGTTATTTTAATATAAACACCCGCTTGGTGGGTGAGTTTTTCTTTAAGTTGTTTCGCACTCGAAATATTATCGAGAACTATGTTGATATTGTTTTTTTGTAGTAGGGGGTTGAGGTCGTCTATTTCGAGCGCATTAAAGGGAAATGCAATGGTAATGTCATTCCATTCGTCGGCAGCAAAATAATGGGCCATTTGTACCGATGAAACGGTAATTTTATCGACCCCGTAATTTCTAAACCACTGGCCAACTTCATGCGATTGGTGTGTTTTAAAGTGAGGCCTGAATTCTAATTGGTGCCGTTTCGCCTTTTCAACCATCAGTTCGATGTTTTGAAGGCATTTCGTTTTGTTGATTACTAACGTTGGTCTTACAATATTCATCTTCTTTTACTTTTTGTGGCACTTAAAATTACACAATGTAAAATGAAAATGAAAGCATGTTTATAATTTGAAATAAAAAAAACCCTGTAACACAATGCCACAGGGTTCTATATGCTTATGAAATAATTATCGAATTATGGTTTGTTGGCGTTTTGGGCCAACCGAAACGATGGTAACGGGTACGCCGGTTTCTTTTTCAATAAACGAAATGTATTTTTTTAGGGCATCGGGAAATTGGCTTTCGCTGCTAATTTTAGTCAAATCAGTTTTCCATCCTTTTATTTCGGTATAAACTGGTTCTGTGCTGTCGTTTAACTCGTAAGGGAATTCGGTCGTAATTTCGCCGTTAATTTTATAGCCTATTCCAGCTTTTATGATGTCAAAATCATCGAGCACGTCGGTTTTCATCATTATTAAATCGGTAACACCATTAATCATGATGGCATATTTTAAAGCAATCATGTCAATCCAGCCACAGCGGCGTGGTCGTCCGGTTGTTGAACCGTATTCGTTGCCCACATCGCGCATTTTTTGGCCTGTTGCGTCAAGTAACTCGGTAGGAAATGGACCCATGCCCACGCGGGTGCAATAGGCCTTGAAAATACCGTAAACCTTGCCAATTTTATTGGGGGCAACGCCCAAGCCGGTGCAAGCACCTGCACATACTGTATTCGATGAAGTTACAAAAGGGTAGGAGCCAAAGTCGATATCGAGCAGGGTGCCTTGTGCGCCTTCGGCAATAACCGATTTCCCCGAATTTAAAGCATTATTGATAACGTGTTCGGTATTATCAAATTGAAATTGTTTAAGCACTTCGATTCCGGCAAACCATTCTTGTTCCAGCTCAGCTAATTGTGTGCTATAATCGAAATTATAAAGATTTTCGAGTTGTTTGATATGTGCTTTTTTTCGGCTTTCGTATTTCTCGATAAAATCGAGTTCAATGTCGCCAACACGTAGCCCGTCACGGCTGGTTTTATCGCGATAAGTAGGTCCAATTCCTTTTAAGGTCGATCCAATTTTTGTTTCCCCTTTTGCTGCTTCCGATGCGGCATCGAGCAACCTGTGGGTTGGCATTATCAAATGTGCTTTTTTCGATACAATCAGGTTCTTGCTGATATCAAATCCGATTTTCGAAAGCGCTTCGATTTCCTTTTTGAAAATTGCGGGGTCGATTACAACGCCATTGCCAATTATATTGGTTTTGTTCTCGCGAAAAATGCCCGAGGGGATGGTGTGTAATACATGTTTAATGTTGTTGAATTCAAGAGTATGACCGGCATTTGGACCACCCTGAAAACGGGCTATGATGTCGTAATTAGGGGTTAAAACATCAACAACTTTGCCTTTGCCTTCGTCGCCCCATTGCAATCCTAGTAATACATCTACTTTCATTTTTCTTTAAATTGAGTATTAATAAACAAAAAAGTCGGTTTATTCCAATATTGTTAAGGAATAAACCGTGCCGGATATCGTATCGTATTTTGGCAAACAAAAATACAAAACATATCACTACTCAACAAATAAAAATGAAAGCGAATGGTATTTATTCTTCTTTACCCGTAGGCTTAATTTGCTTGTGTGCTTTTTTATGTTTGATACCGTAAATGTATAGCGTGTGATGCGAAAGTTCAAAGTTATTTTTGCGGCAGGCATCTTCAATAATTTGGCGAATGCGTGGATCAAAAAATTCAGTGATGGTGCCTTTCTCAGTATCAATCAAGTGGTCGTGTGTTTCGGCATTAAAAGCCCTTTCGTATTGGGCTATGCTTTTTCCAAATTGATGTTTTACAATAAGCTTGCTGTCGATTAGCAAATCAACGGTGTTGTAAAGTGTAGCCCTGCTGACCCTATAGTTTTTCGATTTCATCGATAAATAGAGCGATTCAACATCGAAATGCCCAAGGGTAGTGTAAATCTCTTCAACAATGGCAAAACGCTCGGGAGTTTTCCGGTGACCGGTGCTTTCGAGGTATTCACTGAAAATTTGCTTTGCCGATTCTCTTACCTTATTGTTATCCATACTTAAACTAAGTTTAAATTGAAACAAATATAATGCTTTTGGGTTTAAAATAACTCAGGCGCTGAGGTTTTGTTAATATGTTATTGATAATCAATCATTGTTGTCCGGTAAAATAAATAATACACACTAGATGTCATCCTGAGTGAAGCGAAGGATCCCAACCAAAAAATGTGAAGTTTTATTTGATGCCTGCTTCAATTACGTAGGCATTCTTCCTTCTACGGGGTCAGAATAGCACTTTAGTTAAAGGCAACCCTCCATGTTAGTTGGCCCAAAAGCAATCTCAAGCTTTTACCGGACAACAGTGATAGATAATATGATATGTTTTTAACATACAATGGATTGTGAAAATCTGTCATTGGCATTCGTAAGCCGAAGGAGTAGCATCCGTTTGAAACAAAAAAGAGTTCACGCAGATGTCGCAGATGTCGCAGATAAAAAAACAGACAACTCATAAGAAATCTACGAGATTAGTGGAATCAGCGTGAAACAAATAAATAAAAACTTTTCGCAGATAAAAATAAATAATACGTACTATATGTCATCCTGAGTGAAGCGAAGGATCCCAACCAAAAAATGTGAAGTTTTATTTGATGCCTGTTTCAATTACGTAGGCATTCTTCCTTCTACGGGGTCAGAATAGCACTTTAGTTAAAGGCAACCCTCCATGTTAGTTGGCCCAAAAGCAAGCTCTAACTTTTACTAGATAATTTAGAATTGAGATCACTTTTTTCAAAATCAATGTAATTTATGTTAATACTTTTTTTTATATTTGGCAGGTATTATTAAAACTAAAATCATGAACAATCAGGCCTCTTTTATATTCAATCATTTCCTTCATTATCAGTCACAAAATGAAAGAAATATACTCAATGGTAAATTGAAATCAAGTTTAGCTACTGCTTCGCTTATAGTGTGTTTGATTATCTTTTCGGGTAATCAATTAAAGGCACAAAGCTCACCATCCATTGGAATTACTTCGACTAGTTCGTCTCAACCTAATAATTTACACAATAGTCCGCTTACAACAAGTCCGGTTCTTTATTCTCAACTAGACAATCTTTCTGTTTTTGGCTTTACTGTTCAAAATTTTGAAACAGCTAATGATGTAAACGATTGTGAAGGTGCCGATGATTTTGTGGTTCCCGAAGGAAAAACATGGAGTATTGATGCCGTTGATATTATTTTTTTCACTAATTTTGGGGCAATACCCGATCCAATTGGCATCAATATACGGTTTTATTCCAATGATGCGGGTAAACCCGGTACAGTATTACACCAATTTATTAATGTTGATATACCTGCTGCCGATTTTAATGCAGGTATAATTCCATTGCCCAGCCCGGTTATACTCAATTCAGGAACCTATTGGTTCTCATTACAGGCTAGTATGGATTATTCTGTTTATGGTCAAATATATTGGTGCACCCAAACAGTGCAAAACAATAACCCTGCACATTGGAGGAACCCCTTAGATGGATTTGCATCTGGATTTACAGATTGGACAGATCTTCCAACTACAGGTTTAAATCCATCTTCCATGGATTTATCGTTTGTTTTATATGGTAATGAAGCATCGGCTGTACCTTTTCCTATTATTGGTTCTATTCTTGCATTTTTAGGTATTGGATTGGCTTCATTTTTGGGATTTAGAAAGAAAAAGAAAAGCATAGCATTGAAATAAATATTGAAAAGCTACTGTTTTAGATATACCCGGAATCAATCGATTTCGGGTTTTTTTTATTTACTCCTATTCCTAATAGATCTTTATATTATTAGAAATTCGGATTAAAACAGAACCAAATGTGTTGATTGTGAGTCCCATAGTGACTTCTATGCTTGGGGCGTAATGTTTTGGTTATCTGGTGAGAATAAAAAACAATGAATTATTATTGTTAAAAAGCCTTCAAAGTGTGCCTGTTTTACACTCCTTTAGGGCTTTCGTTTGGTTTTTTATATTGAACTACAATAATTGTTTTGCTCCTATCAAAGCTTATTTGTAACCATTCAGTCGCACTAAAAAAGGGTAGAATTTCAGTTCAAAACAGGATGAATTGCCCGTCCCGATGTACATCGGGATTAACCCTGGGGATAATTGATAACTATAAAACCAATACCGATAGACCAATAAAGGAGA
>DATERL010000027.1:0-9079 GCA_035271585.1 Prolixibacteraceae bacterium | reverse complement strand
AAAACCAATACCGATAGACCAATAAAGGAGATTATAGAGCGTAGCGAATATACGCGACATTTTGTTGGCTAATCGGTATAAAACTATTCTTTTGAACAAAATACGTATTGAAAAACAAACCGACTGAATGGTTACTAAATTTGTTAAATGGTATTTGTGTCGTGAAATTTAGCAATGAAAAACAAGTTCAACTAAAATGAATAGTTATGGATAATACATGGGCTATTAATTAATTCTTTGAAATTTTTATTGGCTAATAATATTGAGTTTTTATGTTATGAAAAAAATATTACAATTATTATTTCTTGTCGCAACAATAGGGGTACTCCCGGTTGAGATGTTTGCTTGGAAGGGTATGCCAACACCAATGTTACATGTTGAGGGCAACAAATTAAAAGATCCCACCGGAAAAGATGTACTGCTTCATGGATGGATGCAACCTACAGAAAGTTGGTTTAATGGAAACAGGTGGTACGATAACCCAAACAACTGGCTCGACACCAATAACGTGGCTGGCTTTTTAGATGTTATGAACAGGATTGCAACAATTATGACTGACACCAGCCCAAAATATGGTTACGACCATGGATGGTATGCCAGTTTTGTACGTCTAAATACCGATGGAATTGGTGGGTGGAACCAGCAGTCGGGATTAACAGATACCGCCCAGTTTAATGGCTGGATTAATAACTTTATAGTTCCTTATGCTAAACACCTTAGTTCATGTGGTCTGTATTTGGTACTCAGCGCAGTAGGCCCTGTTAACACACCGGATAATGGCACGCGTAATGCCGGTGTGATTGAACAGCAACGCTTGCTCACCTTTTGGAGCACTGTAGCCAGCAACCCGGGGGTTAAGAAAGCCAGCAATATAATGTTCGAACTTATGAACGAACCGGTAGATGTTGAATCATCTCCCGGAAATGGCGATTGGGGCAACCACCAGGATAAATATTTTTCAGCTTTTACAAACTGGATTCAGCCGGTTATTGACACCATCAGAAGCACCGATACTAATAAAATTATATGGGTACCTACCCTTGAATGGCAGGGAACACCCTACCAATGGGATCTATTTCCATTCTCCGGCACGAATATAGGTGTGGCATGCCATTATTATCCGGCTTATGGAGGTGTGTTTGATAACCCGACTGCAGTACAGAATCTGTGGGACAGGCAATATAAGCCAGCTGCCGACAGGTGGCCTATGATAATTACAGAAATGTTTTGGACCCCATACCCAGATCAACCCTCGAACTTGGTTAACGGTTCCACCGCAGGCTTTGGAAACGCTATCAAAAAAGCCATTGATGATCAGGGCAACGTTTCGTACATGGTTGGTTTTCTTAGTGACCTTATTGAAGATCTTTACAAAAGCACACCGGAAGATTGTTTCCTAAGCCCTAGAGAAGGTGCTCAATCTTATTTCGAATGGTTGCCGACCTACACCAAGTATGGTCCAGATGATGGTGCCCCCGAATACAAATATGCTTCTGTAAACGATCAAAACCCCAAACAGGTACAAGTGCTGCTTAGTCATGCCGTAAATACTGAAAATAACTTTGATGGGTTCACGGTAAAAGTAGATAACCAGGTAGTTGGGATAGACAGCGTTGTTACAGGTGACTCAATAAATCAATTAATGATCTGTTTGAATGATAGTGTTTTCAAAAATGATGTTATTGCCCTTTCTTATAGTAATGGAAATGTTATTTCTATCTATGAGAAGAACATGGTTAACTTTGGTGATACCCTGGTTGATAATTTATTAATAGGCGCTTCCCCAAGATTAACAGGACTTAAAACCAATGAAAATGGCGATACGATCATTGCCATGTTCAATATGAAAATGCAACTACCGTCTGATATTTCCAGTTTATCCCTAAATATTGATTATGAAGGTAATACTAGTGCGTCATTCCTTCAAAGTGCTTTTTCCAATCAAGACTCTTCTACGGTTATATTTTCACTCGCTGACCGGGTATATGCCGATTACAAGCTTTCAGTTTCATATTCAGGCAACAGCATCTTTTCATCTGACAGTGGTTTGTTGAAAACATTTTCTGATTTGCCGGTAATTAATAATTCAACCGGATTGCCGGCACATATTCTTTCAGGGGAAACAGAATCAGATGGCTCTGCTATCATTCTGGAGTTTTCAAAACCCATGGAATTCACTGTTGCTCAATTGGGTCAATTCTCACTTGTTTCAAACGGTACAAGAATAGCGTTAAATGACTTTGTGATTTTATTTCGTAGCAATATCAAGTTCTACCTATCGAATGCAATGCATTATGGCGATACTGTTACATTAAGTTACACACCTGGAGATGTAATTACTAAAGATGCAGGCCCATTAGAAGGTTTTAGTGATTTTGAACTTTCAAATTTGATGAGACAACCCAGATGGATATCGATTCCCCGGAAAATAGAAGCAGAAAATTTCTTGCTTCAATCCGGCACTTCAATTGAGAATACAAATGATACAGGTGGTGGGGAAAATGTAGGTTATATTGATAATGGGGACTGGTTAGAATATGCTATAAGGAACACCAGTACCGAGACAGAATTTGAAATTACATTCCGGGTAGCATCCTCCTCTGGTAATGGCAGAATTAATTATTATCTTAACAATAAATTAGCTGGTAATATAAGTATCCCGAATACAGGTGGCTGGCAGTCTTGGAAATCTGTGTCCAAAAACATCAAGATACCCGAGGGCAAACATTATTTAAAATTAGTTGCATCGGTGGGTGGTTTTAATATTAATTACTTTGAAATTGAAAACCTAACTACAGAAATCAACGAAATACATAATGATGAATTATCCATTTTTCCAAATCCAGTTTCAAGTGAAATGATCATTCAATCTCAAAACTTCCAATACAATAAGGTTGAGGTGATCGATATCCTTGGTAAGTCGGTTTTTGTTAAAGCAATAACTTATCAACCTGAATTGCACCTGCCTGTAAATTTGCTAAATGGTATTTATGTTGTGAAATTTAGCAATGAAAAACAAGTTCAATTTAAACGGATAATAATAGATAATAACATATAACATTTTATTTTTAAGGTATTTAATTAGAAAATTATGGAAAAGAATTTTTTTAACCGTTATGTTTTACTTACAGTATTGAGTGTTTTTTTACTCTCGTTTTCTTCGAAGGCGCAAATTGAGAGCATTCAAGTAGGTTCAACACCAAGGAATATGTTGGTATATGCACCTTCGGGTATTGAAAAAAATAGGCCACTACTGCTTTCGTTGCATGGAATGAATCAGGATATAGTTTATCAACAAAATCAAACAAAATGGGAAACCATTGCTAAAGCGAATAATTTTGTTGTTGTATATCCTGCTGGTATCAACAATTCATGGAGTCTCAATGGCACTTCCGACACCGATTTCATTCTAGCTATAATTGATGAAATGTATAGCCGCTACGAAATTGACCGCAAGCGTGTTTATCTTTCTGGTTTTTCAATGGGAGGAATGATGACCTATTATGCTGCAAATGTTATAGCCGATAAAATTGCAGCATTTGCACCCGTGAGTGGCTACCTTATGGGAGGTCCCAACACCAATAGTTCGCGACCAATTCCAATTATACATACCCATGGAACTTCTGACGATGTGGTGACTTACAGTAGGGTGCAAACTTGTTTAGATGCTTGGATTAAAAGAAATAATTGTCCTACAACAGCCGAGGTTACTAAACCTTATCCTGCCGACAAAAAATCATCAAATGGAACAAAGTATTATTGGGGCAAGGGCACCGACAACGTTGAAGTTGTTTTATTAAGTCTTAATGGAGTGGGGCATTGGCATTCAATAAGTCCAAATGGAGTAGATACAAGTCAGGAAATATGGGATTTTTGTAAAAACTACTCATTAGGTTTTGGTATTCCTCAATTTGAATTTGCAGCTGTAAACGATAACAATCCAATGCAGATTCAGCTTACTCTTTCCGAAAACATTAAGGAAGAAGATAATTTCGATGGTTTCACGGTAAGGGTTGACAGTCAGATTGTA
Source organism: Prolixibacteraceae bacterium (assembly GCA_035271585.1). Lineage (GTDB taxonomy): Bacteria > Bacteroidota > Bacteroidia > Bacteroidales > Prolixibacteraceae > Roseimarinus. The sequence goes on along the minus strand of DATERL010000027.1, from coordinate 5,049 downwards.
ACAATAAGCAGTGTTGTTTTAGCTGATTCAAATCAACTTGTGATTAACCTAAATAGTAGCATTTTAAAAGAAAATGGAATTGCCCTTTCATACAGTAATGGGAATGTTGTTTCTGTTTATGAAAAAGAATTACCTGTTCTTACTGATGTATTGGTCGAGAATTTTCTTTTAGGCGCTACTCCTAGATTAATCGATTTTTCGACCAGTGAAAATGGTGACATCCTTTTTGCAAAGTTTAATATGAAAATGCAAATTCCATCCGATGTCGCTAATTTGTCCATTAAGGCCGAATATAATGGAGCGTTCGATATTCCTGTTTCTCAAGTTTCTTTTTTTAATAATGATTCTACCATATTATCATTTCCTCTTGATGAAAAGGTTTATGCCGACTATCAGCTCTTACTTACTTATTCGGGTAATAACATCGTTTCGGCCTATGGTGGTTTGGTGAATGTGCTTGCTGATTATCCGGTAACCAATAATTCAAAAGGACTGCCGGTTCAAATTGTATCAGCCAATATTAATGCTGATGGCTTTACCATTTTATTGGAGTTTTCAAAACTAATGGCATTTGATGATGAACAGTTAAAAAGCATCAACTGTGAAGTAAATGGTAAAAGTGTTACTATTAAAAGTTACGCAGTTTCAAATCGCATTGTGAAATTTATATTGCCCAGTAGTGTACATTATGCCGATAGCATTAAAATAAGTTATACGCCAGGTAATGTAACTGCTGCCGATAAAGGCGCATTAGAAAGTTTTAGTGAATATCCAATTAATAATATATTAGAAGAACCCTTATGGAGTAAAATCCCAGCCAAAATTGAAGCCGAAAACTACCTCTTTCAATCGGGTGTCGAAACAGAACAAGTAAGTGATATTGGCGGCGGATTAAATGTGGGTTGGATAGATAGTGGCGATTGGTTGGAATATGCCATTGAAAATAATACCGCTGAAACCGCTTATCAAATTACCTTCAGGGTGGCTTCGGAAAGCGGTGGAGGGCAAATTAAATATTACATCGACAATGAAGAAGCCGGGAAAATAACAGTTCCAAGTACAGGCGGTTGGCAGAAATGGAAATCGGTTGATGCAAAGTTGACAATTGGACAAGGGAAACATTATTTCAAAATAGTTGCATCGACTGGTGGTTTTAATATAAATTTCTTCGAAATTCATGAAATCGAAACAGGTGTTTCTAAAGTGTCCGATGGGGATATTATCATTTATCCTAACCCCGTTTCTAACGAAATAATTATAAACTCAGCTAATTTTAAGCACAGCCAAATTGATATTTGCGATACAGCGGGTAATCAGTTAATGAGCAGTAAAACAAATGGCGAAGCTGTTTTTTATCTACCTGTTCAGTTGTCGAATGGTATGTATATCGTTAAAATCAGTAATGAAGATCATTATTTTTTCCAGAAAATTATTGTAAAAAACAATTAAAGCAATATGCTCCGAGAAAGAAAAATGTGGTTGTTGTGCTAAAACAATAAAACGCAAAACTATCTCTATCTTTTACCGGACAACAATAAAGAAAAATACAAACCCTATAAATATTTTAAAAATGAAACTATTTTATTTGTTCCTAATCAGTCTCTTTTTGTTTAGTTGTCAACAACAGCAAGTTAAGAGTTTTCAAAAGGATAAAAATGGAGTGATTGTATATACCTTAGAAGGTACATTGGGAATATATCCTATTGCTGAAAATGCAGTTCGGATTAAGTACATGAAAGATACACTCGAAGCATTGCCCGAGTTGATATTAACTGAGAAAATAATATTGCCCGATTTTGAAGTGTCAGAAAACTCAGCTTCAATTCAAGTTAAAGGAAATAACATTCAAGTTATTGTTGATAAAAAAACAGGCAATTTGTCGTATGCTGATAATACCGGAACAATTTTTTTAAGTGAAAAGCCGGGTAGCCGTATTCTAAATTCGGATTCAATAATGGGAGAGCCTTGTTATTTTGCTGAACAAACGTTTAGTTCCGATGATGACGAAGCCATTTTTGGATTGGGACAATTTCAGGATGGAAATTTTAACTTAAAAGGAATAAGTAGGAAATTAACTCAGGTAAATTCGCAAATAGCTTTGCCATTTATTTATTCAAGCAAAGGCTATGGCTTGCTTTGGCACCAGTATGGATTAACTGAATTTAATCCAACGAGCAATTTTATTACTCTCGAAAAGAAGGAGCAAGCAGATGAAAAGAATGAGATAGTTGAAGTTACAACAACTGCGGGTACGCAAAAAGTTAGCCGCAATCAATCCTTATATACCGGGAGTTTTACCCTGCAGAAAGATGGCGAATATTCGTTGTTTCTTGATTTAGGGGCTATGGGTAATCGTCATTTTGTAAGCATTGATGGCGAGCCATGTATTGATCAATCCAACATGTGGCTACCTCCAACTGCAGGTACTTTAATTGAGCTAAAAGCTGGCGAGCATCAAGTTCAGTTGATTTGTAAGTCAGATAATCAACCAAAACTTTCATGGAAACTCAAAGACAATACAACAACATTTCGTTCGCCAGTTACAAAAATGCTCGATTATGTGGTTTTCTATGGCCCATCGGCCGACGATGTTATTGCTTCGTACCGTAATCTTTCTGGTAATGCTCCATTATTTCCTCAGTGGGCTTATGGCTTTTGGCAATGTCGCGAACGCTATTCTTCAAGCAAACATTTAATCGAAACGGTTAAAGAATTCCGCAAAAGAGAACTGCCATTGGATGTTATTGTTCAGGATTGGCAATATTGGGGCAACCGAGGTTGGGGTGTTCCCCAGTTCGATGTAGAAAACTACCCCAATCCTTCGAAATTCATTAAGGAAATCCATGATTTAAATGCACACTTCAATATTTCTATATGGTCAAACCCCGATAAAAACTCCGAAATTGGTAAAGAATATGTCGCTAACAATCGCTTCATTCCCGGCACCAAATGGTTAGATTATTTTAATCCTGATACACGTACGGAATATTGGAATACATTGAAAGTTAATATGTTCGACAATGGTGTCGATTCGTGGTGGATGGATGCAGTTGAACCTGAAAACGACGCCTTGGTAGGTGAAAATACTTATGCTGGCTTAGGCGATTTTTATCGTTTAACTTATCCGCTAATGGTCAGCAAGGCTGTTTACGAAGGGCAACGCCAAACTTCGGAAGATAAGCGGGTTTGTATTCTTACTCGTTCTGCTTTCCTTGGTCAGCAAAGGTATGGTATCATCAACTGGTCGGGCGATATTGGCGGTGACTGGGATACCTACAAACGACAAATTGTAGCTGGATTAAACTATAGCCTTAGCGGTTTACCTTATTGGACAACCGATGTTGGTGGTTTCTTCCGCCCGGGATGGTCGCAATATACTAATGATGATTTTAGAGAATTGTTAACCCGTTGGTTTCAATGGGGGGCTTTCAATCCAATTTTTAGAAATCATGGATATATGTCAGAAACTGAACCCTGGAAATACGGCGAAACGGTTGAGCAAAATGTGAAAAAAATGCTTGATCTGCGATACCTGCTTATACCATATATTTATGCTGATGCATGGCAAATTACCCAAAACGGATCAACCATGATGCGTCCTTTGGTAATGGATTTTAGAGACGATTCAAAGGCTATCGGTCAGGCATATCAATACATGTTTGGAAAATCAATTATGGTTGCACCAATTACCGAAGCCGGAATTACTGCTTTGGATGTTTATTTACCTAAAACAACTAACTGGTTCGATTTATGGACTGGCAAGTCGTTAAAAGGAGGGCAAACCATAAAGGCAGATGCACCTTTAGATAAAATTCCATTGTTTATAAAAGCCGGTTCAATCCTTCCTATTGGTCCTAAGGTTCAATATACAACTGAGAAAAAATGGGACAACCTCGAAATAAGGATTTATGAAGGCGCCGATGGCGAGTTTACTTTGTACGAAGATGAAAACGATAATTACAACTACGAAAAGGGCGCGTATTCAAACATTACCTTTACGTGGAATAACACGAATAAAAAATTAACCATTTCCAATCGTGAGGGTTCCTTCGCTGGAATGCTTTTAGAACGTAAATTCAATATCGTTCTTATAAATGAAAGCAAAAATATTGCTTGGGGCGAAAGTTGCTCGTTTGATAGTACTGTTTCGTATAACGGGAAACAAATTATTGTTGAATTTTAAATTGTAGATAGAGTAGATTTTTTAGATAATTATATAAGAGCGGATTATTTATGTAATTTGTTCTTATATAATTATTTGTATCTTTTTTTTGCACAATATAATGCCGTTTATTTTTGACAACAATCAAAGCCAAATATTGATAAAAATTTATGACTTGATTTGCGATGGATTTTCGCCAAATTCTTTTTTAAAACAAGTTGTAAGGTAATTGGGATCATTAAAGCCTGTTTGATAAGCTGCTTCCGAAACCCGAAGTCCTTTGTCGCGAATGAGGTAATATGCTTTTTTTAAACGAATAGATTTTATTAAGTTGTTTGGAGTTGAGTTGGTTAGTGATTTAATTTTGCGGTGTAGTTGTGCTAAACTGATTGCGAAATGAGTTGAAAGTAATAATTTCTCTGTTGTCTTTCTCATTTCCTCGCTTTCGGTATCGCCTGCCTTGATACCGCATGTGCAGGTCAAGATCTCCTTTTTTCTTTTTGTGTACCCATATATGCTGATAAATCCGCTCAATAGAAACCGTTGGTCTCCCTCGTTCTATAGGAGTGTCAACTATTTGTTCCGGGATGTAATCTTCTTTTAATAAAGCGTCTACACCTTTCTCAACAGATGGCGTAAATCGAATCAGTTTGGGTTTCTCTTGTTGGCCCTTATCGTACTTTCGTTGAGCTAAGTTGTGATGATACAATCCAGATCTTTTATCACAGTTACGCTTGATCTCCCAACTAATTACCGATTTATCCCTGTTTATGGCTTTTACTATTGCACTTTTTTTATAGCACTCTTTGCACTTTACTTCAATTGTTTATCTTTGTTCTAAGGTTAAATGACTCATATTTTGCAACTTTTGGTCGAGGACACAAAAT
>DATERL010000026.1:0-6409 GCA_035271585.1 Prolixibacteraceae bacterium | reverse complement strand
GAAGAAAGTCGTTTGGAAAAGTTTTTTTCTAATGAAGAACTGGCAAATATCCGTTTTTTCCAAATCGACTCCAACGATACTTGGGCACGCGACCATGGTGGTATTACCATTTTTGAAAACGAAAAACACATTTTACTCGATTTTACTTTTAATGGTTGGGGAATGAAATTCGCAGCTGGCCTCGACAACCTGATTACACGAAACCTTCATCAACAAAATGCTTTTCTCGGCTTTGAATACCGCAACATGGGGCATTTTGTGCTCGAAGGTGGCAGTATTGAATCCGATGGACAGGGTACTATTCTAACTACTACAGAATGTTTATTGTCGGTAAACCGAAATGAGTTTTTATCGAAACCCGAAATTGAAAACCGTTTGAAAGAATACCTTGGCGCCAAGCGAGTTTTGTGGCTCAACAGCGGCTACTTGGCTGGCGACGATACCGACAGCCACATTGATACTTTGGCGCGTTTTTGTAGTGTTGATACCATTGCCTACGTAAAATGCACTGACTGTAACGATGAACATTTTGAAGCTTTATTGGCAATGGAAACCGAGTTAAAAGATTTCAAACAGTTGAGTGGCGAAGCTTATCGGCTTATTGCTTTACCTATGGCCAGCGCAACTTTTGACCCCGACGACGGACACCGCTTACCAGCTACCTATGCCAATTTTTTAATCATAAATGGAGCAGTGCTTTTTCCGGTTTACAATTGCGAAACCGACCCAGCAGCTATCGAAGCCATAAAAACAGCTTTTCCCAATTTAGCGATTGTTCCGATAGATTGTTCGGTACTTATTAGGCAACATGGCTCCTTGCATTGTGTGACTATGCAATATCCGGAATAAATACAAATCGCTAAAAAAAATGTGCATACCAATTATAAATAACTAAATTTGGGGTAAAATACAATTCTGGATGAAAACACCATACTATTTCATTATTGCTTTTTTGTTGGCATTTGCGGTTAGCCAATGCAAAACCGAAACATTGACCAATGAAGAACAGCAACTGGTTTTTAGTGGAGATAAAAACGAAACGATGCGTTTGTTTGTAATCGATAATTATAGCGATTCGTTGTTGTTACGTCAAAAGGCCAGACCGATTAATAAGAGTGATGTTAACAATCCTCAAATTGTTCATTTAAAGAATAGAATGTTGGCAACTGTTCACGATACCTTGGACTCAGGAGTTGGAATTGCTGCTCCACAAGTAGGCGTTAGCGTGCAAATGATTTATGTTCAGCGGTTTGATAAAGAAGGCGAACCTTTCGAAATTTATTTTAATCCGGTAATTACAATGCTTGGCGATAGTATTAATTCGGGCATGGAAGGCTGTTTGAGTGTACCTGGATACCGCGGCAAAGTTGACCGCTCACAAAACATAAAAATTGCCTACATCGATAGTACAGGAAAGCCCAGAAAAGAAACAATCAATGAATTTACGGCTGTGATTTTTCAACACGAAATTGACCATTTAAACGGCGTACTTTACTACGATCATATTTTTAACGGCTTGAATAGCCTTCAAATAAGTAAATAATTATTTTTTAAAACTATAAATCATACATTATGAATAACAAAAAGACTACAGCTATTATTATTGGAGTTATTGCTCTCATGTTACTATTAGTATTTGGAAATAAAACCTTCGTTATACTCAAGGAAACTGAACGTGCTATTTTGTTTCGCCCATTTTCAGATGGTTTGAGCAAGGATCGGGTTTTTGAACCAGGTTTTCACATTATTGCGCCTTGGAATCGTTTAATTAAATACGAAGTAGCCGAGCAACAACAAGAAGAACAAATGGACGTGTTGGACAAGAATGGCTTGTCGGTAAACCTCGATATTACCGTTCGGTTTTTACCTATACCCGAAAAGGTGGGCTACTTGCACGAACAATTTAAGGGCTATTATGTCAATAATTTGGTGAAACCCGAGGTGCGCTCTTCCGTTCGAAAGGTAACAGGCCGCTATACCGCCGAAGAAATCTATTCAACCAAACGTAACGAAGTCGAAAAATCTATTATTGAAGAAACCGGAGCCGTACTCAACCAAAATAATATCCACATGCGTGCTTTGCTAATTCGCTCAATTAATCTTCCAACCGAAATTAAAAATGCCATCGAAAGCAAACTTAAACAAGAACAGGAAGCTTTGGCCTATCGTTTTAGGTTGGAACGTGAGAGAAGTGAAGCCGAACGTATGCGTATTGAAGCACAGGGTATTGCCGACTATAACATGATAATTAACTCCAGCTTAACAAGCAATGTGCTCAAACAACAAGGCATTCAAGCTACCTTAAAATTGGCCGAATCACCCAATTCAAAAGTAGTTATAGTAGGGAGCGGCAAAGAAGGGCTGCCTTTAATTTTAGGAAACAATTAAGAATATTGTTTATTTTTGCACTCAAATTTGTAAAAATATGATTCAACGTATTCAATCAGTTTACCTAATGCTTTCACTTATTTTAGTGGCATTAATGGCATGGTTGCCCTTGGGCGAAATAGCCACTGCTTCAACCATTTATTCCTTTAATATAAGGGGCGTTTTTAACGAACAAACAGCTAAAATGGTAGTCAATGGATGGCCTTTATTGATGTTGCTGGTCATTATTGAATTAATTCACCTGTTTGTGATTTTTGGTTTCAAAAACAGAATACTTCAAATGCGTATGTCTACTTTTAACATTATATTAATGGTAGGTATTTTTGTGGTGTGTTTTGTTTTTGTAAAAATGTCGCTTAAAAGTATTGGCGAAGGAACCTACGTTTTTAAAATTGTTATGGCTTTTCCTTTTGTTGCCGTAATTCTCAATTATTTGGCCATTCGTGCCATTGCCCGAGACGAAGCTTTGGTGCGTTCAATTGATCGTATCAGGTAAATAATTTTTTAGTCTAAAATATCGAAAAGGATGTTGAACTGAGTTCAATATCCTTTTTTTGTTTTTTTACGGGTAATGAATACATCGGAAATGAGTAGCGAATGTTTCAATAAATTGTTTCGAGTATCGCACCTTTAAAATAGTGCTCTAAAATTTGATGCACACCATAACCCTTCCGGCTCATAACGGCAGCTCCAATCTGACACATCCCAACACCATGTCCCCATCCGGCGCCGCGAAGAATGAAGCCCAATGGGATTTCACCATCATTCGCAATTTGCTTTTCAACTAAAAATGCCGAGCTAAACAAATGGCTATTTGATAACCACTTTCTGATTTCCAATTCCTTACCTACAATTACAGTTTGCTTATTTCCAATAATTTTTAAGCGGATTATTCGTCCCGATGCACCTCGTTCTAAAGGCACTAAATCGAGTATAGCGCCAAAGTCAATCCCCGATTTTTGAGCAATTAATTGCGAAATTTCGTCTTGTGAATAGCTAACACTCCAACGGTAAAAATTAATAGTTGATCGGTCAAAATCGACCAATACCTGCTTAAGCACTTCTAAATCGTTTGTATTACAGAATGCTTTTGGCGATGAATCAATTAATTGTTCATGGCTGAGCGATGTAATTTTTTCGGGTGTATCTGAATCGATTACCGCAGTAAGATAAGGCACTTTAACTGCTTGCCATACGTTTTCGAAATTCTCGCTAATGCCGCCACAACATTTTGAAAAACGGGCATCGCATACCTTATTTTCGAAAGTAATAACTTGTCCTTTGGTCAATTCTACAGCTTTTGCTGCATTATCTGAAATAATTTTAGTTATTCCTTGGTAGCGCTGACAATGATCGTCGGCACAAACATCAAAAGTGTTGTGGTCTTCGCGGTCATACCATTTTTCGATTTCATTTTTAGAATGAAGTACCGAAATTACAGCTGTTTTCGATTTGGCCTTTTTGGTATCAATTTGAGCCAATAACCAACTGCGCGACACAATGGTGTGCACTTGAAGTAGAACAGGATCGTTCATGGCACTCATTTCGCTCGAAATAACGCTTTTAAGGTAACTTTCGAGAAAAACATTATTTACTGCACGCACGCTGCCATTTTCAACTTGAAAAGTTAAATCGCCTTCAAATTCCTGGTTTTCTGTTCTTTCCCAATGAAAACCAATGCCAATTTTTACGTTTTTAAGAATGAAAGTTGAGTTTTGATGCCGCGGTTTTAGTTCGATAAGCGCTTTGCAAGCAAACGAAGTGCAAATGTTTTCACCTTCGATTATGGCACTATAAATACCGGGCTTTATTATTTGTTCACCCAGCAAAAAGTCACCCTTCAGCTCAAATTCAATTTCGTTACTTACAACAATACCAACGTTGATAAGCGGTTCAGTCAATTGCATCATTAATAGTGCTTTCTATTTGTTTAATAGTTTGTTGTGCTTGTTTTATGCCTAACAGTCAATGCATTATGGCTTGGATACATGAAATGCTATATCCCGTTTTGTATTCATCTAAAAATTCAAACATCCAATAATCTAACAATCTATTTTTTATTATAAACTTCACGACCAAAAGGAGTGAGCGCAAAAGCAGCCAATTTAAAGTGTTGTTTGCCAAAAGGAATGCCAATAATGGTTATTGAAAGTAATACGCCCAATATAATATGGCTCACAAAAATCCAAAAACCTCCCACAATAATCCACAACAGGTTCATAATGGTACCTAAACATCCTGTTGCAAACTCGGTTGAACGGGTATCGCGGCCAAAGGGCCAAAGGGCAAGATTCGCCATTTTCAATGTTTGTAAACCAAAGGGAATCCCAACAATGGTAATCATCATCAAAATGCTTGCAATTACGTATTCAACAGCTATAATGAAACCGCCAAATATTATCCAAAGTAGGTTGCCAATTGTGCTCATGTTTTTTATTCAATATTAATACAAGCTGATGTTTTTTGAAACATTTGATTCGATTAAGCACCCATTTTTTAAGGTAATTTTCTATTCGTAACGTTTTCCCCACCAAATTTTCAGTCGTTCAAGCATCGATAATTCTTGCTGACTGCTTCCCGGTTTCCAAAAACGGGTTTTCTTTAGTGCGTCGGGCAAATATTGCTGATCGACAAAATTGCCCTGGAAAGCATGAGCATATTTATATTTTTTGCCATAGCCCAAATCTTTCATCAACTTGGTTGGCGCATTGCGTAAATGAAGTGGGATGGGTAAATTGCCGGTATCTCGCACGTTTTGCAGCGCATCGTCAATGGCCATGTAGGCCGAATTACTTTTAGGCGAAGTGGCTAAATAAATAGTGGCTTGGGCCAATACGATGCGACCTTCGGGCCATCCAATTTTATTAATGGCATCGAAAGCGGCATTGGCCAGTAACAGCGCGTTGGGATTAGCTAACCCCACATCTTCGGCAGCTGAAATAACCAGTCGGCGGGCTATAAATTTAGGATCCTCGCCACCTTCAACCATGCGAGCCAACCAATAAATGGCAGCATCGGGATCGCTTCCCCTAATGCTTTTAATAAATGCCGAAATAATATCGTAATGCATTTCGCCATTTTTGTCATAAGCCGAAGGGTTTTGTTGCAAGCTATTGGTGACCAGTTCGTTGGTAATAATTAATTCTTCGTCGACCACATTGGCAGTTACTAACTCAATGATGTTTAGTAGTTTGCGAGCATCGCCTCCCGAAAAGCGAAACAGTGATTCTTTTTCCTGAATGGTAATTTTCAACTTGCTCAGCTCCCTGTCGTTTTTCAGCGCGTAATCCAACAATTTTTCAAGGTCGACCAATTCGAGCGATTTCAACACGTAAACCTGACAACGCGAGAGTAGGGGGGTAATCACCTCAAACGAAGGGTTTTCGGTTGTTGCCCCAATTAAAGTTACAATTCCTTGTTCAACAGCGCCCAGTAGCGAATCTTGCTGCGATTTGCTGAAACGATGAATCTCATCGATAAACAAAACAGGATTGGGCCGATTGAAAAATTGTACTTTTTTGGCTTTATCAATGGCTTCGCGAACATCTTTTACTCCTGAGCTAACTGCACTTAGGGTATAGAAAGGCCGATCGAGCGTTTGCGCAATAATTTGTGCAAGCGTGGTTTTCCCCACGCCAGGAGGGCCCCATAAAATCATTGAGCTCAAGGTGTTATTCTCAATCATTTTACGCAAAATAGCATTTTCACCCACTAAATGGTCCTGCCCAAAATAGGTTTCAAGACTCCGTGGTCGTAATCGTTCAGCTAAAGGTTGATTTGCCATAACACAAAAATAATAGAAAAATTGAGTATAGTTAGTCAACTTCTAATATTGATTTTTGTTATATATCTTATCCTACCAAATTGATAGGATATATTGTAACCATTCAGTCGCACTAAAAAAGGGTAGAATTTCAGTTCAAAACAGGATGAATTGCCCGTCCCGATGTACATCGGGATTAACCCTGGGGATAATTGATAACTATAAAACCAAGGCCGATCAACCATTTTTTACAAAGAA
>DATERL010000025.1:0-29112 GCA_035271585.1 Prolixibacteraceae bacterium | reverse complement strand
TCTCCTTTATTGGTCTATCGGTATTGGTTTTATAGTTATCAATTATCCCCAGGGTTAATCCCGATGTACATCGGGACGGGCAATTCATCCTGTTTTGAACTGAAATTCTACCCTTTTTTAGTGCGACTGAATGGTTACAATATTCTATATTGTTGTTAACTAATGTTTATGTTATTATAAGTATTTATATAATGAACCGCTGACTAAGCTTTCTGTTTGTGCTTTAGTATTAAATACAACAATAAATAGTATTCAAATACTTAGCAATAAGTTAGTTTAGAAGTTATCGCAATTAATTTCGAAATACGATTGTGGGTGGTCACATGCTGGGCATTTTTGAGGTGCAACCGATCCTTCATGGATAAAACCACAATTACGGCACTTCCAAATTACTTTACCATCGCGTTTAAAAACTTTTCCCGATTCGAGGTTATCGTATAATTTGCGGTAACGCTCTTCGTGGTGTTTTTCAACTTTAGCAATTTGTTTAAACACCATGGCTATTTGCTTAAATCCTTCTTCTTCGGCTATTCTGGCAAATTCGGGATATAACTCAGTCCATTCTTCGTTTTCGCCATCGGCAGCAGCCTCCAGGTTTTCAAGTGTAGTGCCAATTATGCCAGCAGGGTAGGATGCGGTAATTTCAACCATACCACCTTCAAGAAACTTAAAAAAGCTCTTGGCATGTTCCATTTCATTTTCGGCGGTTTCCATAAATATGGCCGACATTTGTTCTAAACCTTCTTTTTTGGCTACTTTGGCAAAATAGGTATAGCGGTTACGAGCTTGCGACTCACCAGCAAAAGCTTTCAATAAGTTTTGTTCAGTTTTTGTTCCTTTAATACTTGTCATGGTTGTAAATTTTTTAAGTGATTTTGCCCTAAAATTAATTCATCTATAAATGGTGTGCAAGTAGGGCATGCAATATAGAATTATTCTATTTACAATATTTTGTTGTGTTTCAGTTTGTGATTGATAGTCATTGCATTATACGATTGTGCTTATAATTCATTACTTTTTTCAACCTCAATCTAACCTTAATTTCTATTGATCTACTGTTTTAGTTGGCTTGTCTTTATTTTTTCCTTTGTCTTTAAGTCCGAAAGTCGATTTGATTCCGGCATACACCGATTGCCATATATAGCCCACCACCGATCGTTGTTTGTCGCGATGGTTTACAAATTTTGCCGGCAGCATTAAACGACCTGTTTTGGGATTGTCTGATTTTAAGGCGACGGAGTTAATCAAAAAACTCAGGAACTTATCTTCGCGCAATTCTCCATCTTTATTAGTAAGCACCGATATTTTTAAATCGTTGTAGGCAAATCGCATCGAGCCAATTGATGAGTCGTTATTGGCTTCAAAATATACTTCCATACGTTTGTTTATGCCTTCGCGTACCGAAAGCTTTAACCCGGGCTCTGTAATGGGATTCAGCAAGTATAGCGGCATTTCGTGGCATACAGCATTTACCTTAAACTCGTTGCCAAACGACCGAACGTCCCAATCGATATCAATGTTTGTGCGGCCAACCCCCATAAGCATGGCTTCGACATTCATTTGCATTATGGGATTAACTTTTAGTAGCGCTGCTTGGTTGGTGAAGTTTCTGATCAGCGAATTTCCATCGGTAAAAAACACCATGCTGGCTTTTTTTGCTCCGGGTTCAATTTCGGTATAAGTAAACTGCTTAAACGATATATTGGTCTCGCTTATATTAATAGGTATTTTAATATCGCGAATGGCTTGTTGTGGCATTTTTGGCCGTTGTTCGGGGTGCAAGGGGAAGGTTTTATCACGGTGAATCGAAGCATTAGTAAGTGCAACGTTGAGCTTTTCGGCTGCAAATTGTTGATGCTCTATTAAAGTTTTAACGTCGAGCCCAGTACCCGATATATTGGCCTGTTCGATGTTGAAATAATCGGTTTGAAATTTGTTTTTTTCTGCAAACTCAAGTTCAGATAATAAGGGTTTAAGTGATAAGTTATTAATGCTAAATTCACCCAAGTGGTTTATTGTTAGTTCTTTTAACTCGTAGCTAAAATATTGATTGTTGGTTTTTCCGTTTAAGTTTTTAATGTTTATTGAAAAAGTTGCAGCATTGAAAAGTTTACCTCGATTGGTGTTTTTTTCGTCAATTATAAAATCGCCGGCATTGATATTAATATTATTCAAACGCACTGTTTTTGTTTTACTCCATTCAAACATTGCATTCTTCACGTTAATATTATCGGCTTTTATGAGTTTGAAATATTCACTTATTTTTGGGTACATGTCGAGTTCGTATGGCGAAAACGATGTTTTATGTTCTATTCTTTTATCAATTACTTTTATTTCAGGATTCAAAAAATCAAGGTTTTGGGTCACAATTTCTTTGTCGTCGAAGTATTTTTCAAACTCAAAATCGCTTACTCGTATTTGGGGTATGGCTAAATTAATATATTGTCTTTTTTCATTAAGGTTGATTTTATTTCCTGGTTTTAGTACCACATTGTTGATTATCAGCTCCTTTTTGTTCAGTTGATAGTTGATGCTACTAATAATACAAGTATGGATATTGTCAGGCAAATCGAATTTTAATTCGCTTAAATCGATGTTGAAATTTTGATAGCTTGTTTCAAAGTCTCCATTTTTCTGTTCAATTTTAAATTGTTGTAACCCAAATGATAAGCTGGTGTTGGCAAAAGCTTTTCGAACATGATTTTCGTAACTGGCCAGTTCGAGACTACCCCTGTCGATGGTGATTTTTTTGGCTGTAATTGATTTTAGTTCTTTTAAAATTAAAGCCGGTTTTTTACTATTTTCAATCTTATTAATTTTTTCAGTTTTCTGAAAAAGTAACCGAATGTTTGGCTTAGTTATTTTCACCTCGTTAACAGGTAAAATTCCCTTATTAAAGAGCCCAAAAATATCGGCATCGCTTATATTGATTTCGGGGATATCGGCAAAAATAGTTACGGGCATGTCTTCAAACGATTCGGAAAGAATAAGCGGATAAAGCTTTGCATTTTTAACGTACACGCGCTTTTCGGTCGAAAGTATGCCAATTTCTTCAGCGTCGATACGGTGCACGTTGTCGGCCAGGGTAAACGAATGGTCGGTAAGAATCAAATCTATATTGTCGGAAAATAACAGCTTGTTTTCTTGCTCTGCCGAATGTTTGTCAATCAAAAAGTTGTGCATCTTAATCGAAAATAAGTTCGATAGTATAAAATTGGCTTGTGAATTTTTGTGTTGTATCAGGTTTAGTTTTCCGTTGGACATCGAAAGGTTGCGAATATTAATGCTACTCATGTAATCCGATATCAAATGGTACATTTCGTTTTCGTAATCGGTTTTTTCTTCTTCGTTCTTCTTTTCAGGTTTTGCCCATGCACCAAATTTTTCAAGGTTGAAAACTGGGTCGTAGATATTGAAGCTATTAATATACAGGCGTTTATAGAAAAAGGCTTGGTGCAAATTGGCACCGCTCAGTTGTACGCGTGGAAAGTGTATGTTGAAAAATGCGTTGTTTTGGGTTGAGTCGGCCTGTGCTTTTAATTCATCATACTTAGTAGGAAATAGCCTTAAATCGAAAATGTCGGCACTTTGCTCGCTGCTCGATAAGTTTAGTGAATCGACTGTTAATTGGTGTATTTCATCGGCCAATTGTAATACCATATTGCTGAATTTTAGTTCGAAATGGTCGGCAAAAAATATCTTATCGGTTTGGTAAAATGTTACACTATCGACCGATAATTGTGACAATTCAAAATTGAAGTTGGAGCGAAAGAAGCCCGACTTGTCCTCTTCGGTTAAATAATTGTAACGCAAGCTCCCATTTTTAATCACTGTTTTATCAACATATATCCCTTTAAGGTAGTCTTCGGTTTTTTCTAAAATCAAGCTTTTGTCCCTATTCTTTCGGCTTTTATTTTTTTGACGTTTAAAACCAATTATGGTTTCGGGTTCATCAATAACGAGTTCGGTCAATGGAATAATTTGTTGATGGTACATTTGATGAAAATCAATACCATTAAAGGTAGCGCCTTTGCTATTGATGTTTATGGTAGCGTTTACATTTGAAATTTTGGCGTTTTGAAGCGGTTTAAAAATGATGTTCCCTGTTTGTGCAATGTTTTTGGTTGAGCTGGCATTGATATCTTCGATTAATAGCCGGTGTACCTTATCGGTATGGTTTATGGTCAGTAGTTTAAGGTCGATTTCAAAATCGCGGGCCGAAAATATGCGTTCAGTATTTTTAAATGAGCTTGAATCGGCCTTGAATTCATAAAAGTCAATATTGAATTGGTCGAAGCGTTGTGCAATGCTGTCAGAATTTGATGGGGTGAGCGTTACCGCTGAATTTTTGATCGAAAAACGATCGATTTTTATCCATTTAAAACGCCGTTCAACGAGTTTGTAAAGGTCTATTTCATTAAGTGGTGTTCCTTTTTCTACTTTTTCACCAAATTTTATGTCAATAATAGGTTCTGATATTTCGAGCGTGGTGAAATCGATGGTGTCGGAATAAAAGATATTGCTTAAGTGATTCGATGTCAATTCGATATATGGCATGAAAATGTGATAGCGATTTTCATTTTTTAATGAATCGGAGAGCGGTTCGAGTAAGGCTTTTTTGGCTGTAATGGTCGAGGTGAAAATCGAAAACGAAACATTATCGATGCTGATTTTGTGAATGCTGTCGGGCAAAATGTCGTTAAAGTCGTTGATCGAGAGCTTAATATCCGATACATCGAAAGGGAAGGGGTAATCGGTTAACTTGGTGCCGCCAATTTTTAAGTGGTTGATTTCGATATTGATTTGTGGCAAATTTTCAATTGGCGAAAAAAGAGAATCGATGCTTAGTTTTACATTCGAAATTAATATTGTATCAACAAAAATATCATTAATGAATGGTAATTCAAGGTAATCGCCTTTTTGTATGGCTGTTCCCGATAGTTGGTCAATGTTTACTTCCTGGCCGGTGTCGAGCTTCAAATTGGGTTGTTTAATTACTATTTTTTCAACTTTGAACCTCCGTTCAAAAAATAAAACCGACCAATCGATTTTTGACATTTTTAGCTCATCGGTACTGAAACGGTATAAAGTTTTAAGCGAATCGCCAATAATAGTTGAGTCGGGTTTTATCGAAATGTGTTCAAATTTGATTGAGTTGGATGGTAAATCAATTGTAAACGAGTCGAAATTTAGGCGGTAATTATGATCGGTATTATTGTAAATTATTTGTGATAAATTATCGCTAATCAGTTTTTCTATATTGAAAATCAGATAGGTTACGCTGATGGTAATTAAAAGTAATAAAGCAATAAAAAACCACATGAAGAACTTTCCCCACTTAAATTGCTTGTTTGTATTTTGATTAACCATAGCTTATGGAAAAATAGTAAGAAAACAGATTCCTTTTATGATTATCGCAAAATGTTAATATAATTTTATCAACATCAAAATAAACATTTTATACTTAAACTAAGATTAATATGTGCTAACGATTTTTTTTTTTTAGCTTTATCCAGTTATTCTAAACCGTAAAATAACTTAAAATATGAAAAAATCTCTACTTATCGCATTGCTCCTTTTTTTAGTTGTTCGTGTTTTTTCACAAACCGACGATAAAGCTGCTGATGCTAAAGAAGGCTGGAATTTTGGAGCCTTACCAACCATTACTTTCGATACCGATTTGGGTTTTCAGTATGGCGCATTGGTTAATTTGTACAATTATGGCGATGGCAGCCGTTTTCCGAGTTACAATCATTCGCTTTACTTCGAAGTATCGCGTTTTACAAAGGGGAGTGCCATTAACCGCTTTTATTACGATTCGGATCAGTTAATTAAAGGCATTCAAACCACATTCGACATCAGTTATCTTACCGATCAAGCCTACGATTTTTACGGTTATAATGGTTACGATGCTGTGGTTAATAATGATTGGTTTCAATCTGAATATACAGAATCCGATTATAAATCGCGCATGTTTTATAAGTACGATCGAAAACTTTTCAGGATGAAACTTGATGTGCAGGGTAAACTTGCTGGCGATAAAATTCGGTGGGTAACTGGTTTTAACCTTCAAAATTTTAACATTACTTCGGTAAATGTCGAAAAATTAAACAAAGGCAAAGATGAAAATTTATTACCGGAACAGAATGGCTTGTTCGAAAAATATCAGCAATGGGGCATTATTTCAGATGATGAATCCAAAGGTGGGTTTATTCCAACCCTTAAAGCCGGAATTGTTTACGATACCCGAAATATTCGTACAAATCCCATGAAAGGTATTTGGACAGAGGCGGTTATCGAAGGCTCATCTAAATTGATAGGCTCTGCTGCATCGTTTGCTAAATTTGCTTTAATACACCGTCAGTATTTCACCATTATACCCAACGACCTTTCGTTTGCCTACCGCTTGGCTTACCAAACAACCATAGGTAAAAGCCATGTTCCATTTTATTACCAATCGCAAGTAATGACATCGGTTTTAACTGGTGCTTTAAGCGAGGGACTTGGTGGAGCAAAAACAATTAGGGGTATTTATCGCAACAGGGTAGTTGGCGATGGTTTCTTTTATGGTAACCTCGAAATGCGTTGGAAAGTAGTAAGGTTTCGCTTTATTAATAATAATTTCTACGTGGGCTTGAATGCTTTTACCGATTTTGGAAGGGTGACCCAAAAAATCGATATTTCGGAAAATATTGTAGGGCTAACCGATGCTGACTTATATTTTAAAGCCGACGCCGAAAAACTTCACATGGGAGTTGGAGCAGGTCTTCGTATAGTGATGAACCAAAACTTTGTGATTGCTGCCGACTTTGGCAAAGCGCTCGATCCTCAAGATGGTAAAACCGGTATCTATATTGGGTTGAATTATCTCTTTTAATCCATAACAATGTTCTATGCATAAAAATATGTCGATAAACTTGTATGTATATTGTGAATCAGTAAATTAATAACATATAATTCAAATGAAAACAATTCGTAACGCGATTTTATTATTGTCAATAATTCTAATTACAGGATGTAATCAAAGTATGAAAAAAACTACAATCAAAGCTTCTCAGTTTCCCGCTCCTCCTATTGCCGAGAAACACGATTCGGTTTTAAAAATACACGACCATGTTCGCATCGATCCTTATTTTTGGATGCGCTTATCCGACGATCAAAAGTCGGCTAAAAAGCCCGATGAGCAAACCCTGTCGGTTTACGATTATTTAAATGCCGAAAATGCTTATACCGACACTGTACTTCAAACAACCAAAGGTTTTCAGGAAAAACTGTACGAAGAAATAGTAGGACGCATAAAGCAAACCGACGAGTCGGTGCCTTACTTTAAAAATGGCTTTTGGTATTACGTTCGTTACGAAGAAGGGCAGGAGTATCCAATTTATTGTCGTAAAAATCAGTCGCTTGATAACAACGAAGAAATATTGATTAATGTAAATGAGCGTGCCGAAGGTTTTAGTTATTACAATTTAGGTGGCCTCGATGTGAGTCCCGATAATAAATTGATGGCTTTTAGTGAAGATACAGTTAGCCGAAGAATTTATACCCTCAGATTTTTAAATCTTGAAACGGGTGAACTTTTACCCGACAAAATTGACAATACAACCGGTGGAGGTGCTTGGGGTAATGATAACAAGCATTTTTTCTATACTTCGAAAGATGAGATTTCATTGTTGTCGGACAAAATATGGCGACACCAACTCGGAAAACCGAACGATGTAATGGTTTACGAAGAAACAGATCCTTCGTACTACATTGGGGTTTACAAATCGAAATCGGATAAATATGTTATTATTTGGAATGGGAGCACGCTATCAACTGATTTTCATTTAATTGATGCCGATAAGCCAACCGGGAAATTAAAAAACTTTACCCCCCGCGAAGAGGTGCACGAGTACGATATTGTTCATTATGAAGACAAATTCTACATTGTAACCAACTGGGAGGCTCAAAACTTTCGTTTGATGGAAACTCCCGAAAATGCAACTTCAAAAGAAAACTGGAAAGAAGTGCTGCCTCATCGCGAAGATGTTTTAATTAATGAAATCGAAATATTTAAAGACTACTTGGTGGTGAACGAGCGTAAAAATGCTTTAAACCAGTTGCGCATTATCAATATGCACAAAAACGAAGAGCATTATCTCGATTTTGGTGAAGCTGCTTACGTGGCCAATATTTCAACAAATCCCGAGTTCGATAGTAATTTATTGCGTTTTTCGTATTCATCGCTTACCACGCCATCGTCGGTTTACGATTATAATATGGATGATCATTCTAAAACGTTAAAAAAGCAACAGGAGATAGTGGGCGGGCATACACCGTCAAATTATGTAACCGAGCGACTTTATATTGAAAGCCGCGATGGAAAGCAAATACCAATTTCGTTGGTTTACAAAAAAGGAACCAAGTTAAACGGTAATGCACCCTTGCTATTATACGCTTATGGCTCTTATGGCAGTACCATCGATCCATATTTTAGTTCAACCCGTTTGTCGTTGCTCGACCGCGGATTTGTTTACGCACTGGCTCATATTAGAGGAGGACAGGCTATGGGGCGCGCTTGGTACGAAGATGGGAAAATGTTCAACAAAATCAATACTTTCAACGATTATATTGATTGTGCTCAGGCCCTTATTGATCGCAAATATACCTCGCCCGAACATTTGTACGCCATGGGCGGCAGTGCCGGTGGTTTATTGATGGGAGCTGTGGCCAACATGGCACCGCAACTGTTTAATGGTATGGTTGCTCAGGTTCCGTTTGTCGATGTGGTTTCGACCATGCTCGACGAAACCATACCGCTAACAACCAATGAATTCGATGAATGGGGAAACCCAAAAAACAGCGATTCCTATTTTTACATGCTTTCGTATTCGCCTTACGATCAGGTCTCGACACAAAATTACCCCAACTTGTTGGTATCAACCGGTTTATTCGATTCGCAAGTGCAATATTGGGAACCTGCAAAATGGGTGGCCAAACTGCGCGACTTAAAAACCGACGATAATTTACTCTTGCTTTATTGTAACATGGATACAGGGCATGGTGGAGCTTCGGGGCGTTTTGAACAGTACAAAGAAGTGGCCATGGAATATGCCTTCATGTTTATGCTCGAAGGGATAAAAGAGTAAATTTTAACAAGTTGACTTCTTTTTGATTCGAATTGATACCATTGGTTCCATTGATATTGGATATCATTGTGTTCATTTATTATATAAAATAGATATGAAAAATATTTCTTATTTGCTCATTGCGTTTATCTTTTTTTGTTCCTGCTCAGTGAAAAATGCCGATATCAGCCTCAAAACAGTCGAAAAAACACTGGATATTGCCCAGCAACAAACGCTGCTAATGGCAAAGGCTATGGAGAAATTGCCAGGTCGTTTGCCCAAATCAATTAGCCCCGATGGCCAGCTCGAAACCAGTAGCGAATATTGGTGGACCAGCGGTTTTTTCCCTGGCCAGTTGTGGTATATGTACGAATATTCTGGCGATGAAAGGTTGAAAAATCAGGCTGAGCTGTTTTTAGAACGAGTTGAAAATCAACAATATGTTACCGATAATCACGATGTGGGTTTCATCGTTTTTTGCAGTTTTGGAAATGCCTATCGCATTACCAGCAACGAAGCCTATCTGCCAATAATCGAGAATGCGGCCAAATCGCTTTCAACCCGTTATAGTCCGGTAACTAAAACTATTTGTTCGTGGGACAGGGCTTCGTGGAATAACCAGTGGCAATATGCTGTAATTATCGATAACATGATGAACCTTGAACTGTTGGAATGGTCGGCACATAAGTTTAACGAGCCTCGTTTTTCCGATATTGCTCAATCGCATGCTAACACTACAATGGCGAATCATTTCAGGCCCGATGGTAGTTCATTTCACGTGGTTTCGTACGATACAATTACCGGTTTACCCGAGCTGTATCATACTTCGCAAGGTTTTAGCCACGAGTCGGCTTGGGCGCGCGGACAAGCCTGGGGTTTATACGGCTACACCCTGATGTATCGCTATACTAACAATAAAAACTACTTGGATCAAGCTCAAAAAATTGCCGACTTTTTAATAAATCACCCTCGCTTACCGGCCGATAAAATCCCTTATTGGGATTTCGATGCGCCCGATATCCCCAATGCCTTGCGCGATGCTTCGGCGGGTGCAATTATGTGTTCCGCCTTATTGGAGTTGCACCAATATGTTCAGCCTCAAAAGGGTAGGGAGTATCTCGATGTGGCCAAAAAGCAGCTCGTGTCGCTTTGTAGCGATACATATTTGGCCAAAGTGGGAACCAATCACAATTTTATACTCAAACACGCACTTGGACACCAGCCAAATGGTACCGAAGTAGATGTACCCCTTTCGTATGCCGATTATTATTTTGTAGAAGCTTTAATGCGTTACCGTGAGCAGTTTGGAGAATAATATAGTGTGTTTGTTTTTATGCAAAATGTGGGGCAGGGACAGGCCGAAACTACTATTGAAATGAAGCCACAAATGGTGAGTGTACTTGAAATATATGATTTGGCGAAGCATTAAATGCGCTACTATTATTGAATTTTTATCGTTTTTAATACATCATCCACTTGTCTAATGATGTATTTTATTACATCAAAACTTCTACATCAAAACTTTTGACGACTGTTTTTTAGAAAGGAAGCCGTTTTAAATAAGACATAAAGATTTTGAAGGCAAAAATCAAGTTGTATTTAAAATGAAATTAATATCTTGCTACACGAAATTTCTTATCATCAATAAATATTAAAATCTTAATTTTATCAATACAAATCTTAATTATTAACTAGATGGACAATAAAAAGAATTTTACGGTAGGCATGACCACTTTTGGAGCTATTTTCTTCATTTTTGGTTTTGCAACAACGTTTATTATTACAATGACCGCTCCGGTTAAGGCAATCTTCGGATTGTCGGAGTTTGAGGCGCAATTGTTATCGTCGGCATTCTTCATCACCTATCCAATTATGTCAATTCCCACAGGGAGATTAGTTAACAAAATTGGGTATAAATGGACTGTGATACTGGGTTTATTGTTGATGGGGATTGGTAGCATCGCTTTTGTACCTGCTGCTAAGTTTGCATTGCTAAGTTTGTTTTACGTTGCAACTTTTATCCTTGCTACTGGAGTTGTTTTTCTTCAGGTTGCAGCTAATCCTTATGTAACTGCATTGGGACCCGAGAGTTCAGCATCGAGCCGTTTAAATTTAACGCAAGCCTTAAACTCGGTGGCAACCATGATTGCTCCTTGGTTAATTGGTGTTGCCATTTTTAAAGGCTTAAATCTGCCGGCAATTGCTTCCGAAGCACAAAAGCTAGAGTATGGAAGGGATGTAGCTGAGCGCATTCCCGTGCCGTTTATCATTATGGCACTAATTGTGATTGCAGTGGCCGTTGTACTTTTTACCATTAAATTGCCTTCAATAGCATCGGACAAAAAAGAAGGTGAAAAGAAAAGCATTTGGAAATATCCACATGTGTTGCTTGGTGCTTTTGGTATTTTTGCATACGTAGGTGCCGAAGTCGGTAACGCAGGTCTTTTGGTTAACTACCTACAAACTTCAAATCATTCTATTAATGCCGAAATGGCTTCTACTTATGCCGCAATTTATTGGGGAGGTGCAATGGTTGGCCGCTTTTTTGGTTCAATTATGTTCTCCGACATGAAAAACGGCATTAAAAAGTGGGGTTACATCGGCGCTATTTTAGTATTGGCACTTGTTTCGGGATCGTTTGTTACCAATTGGAATTGGAATATTGGATTGATTTTTACCGGAATAGCATTTATAAACTTCTTGTTCATGCAAATTGGACGTGGTAAAGCAGCCCGCTCATTGGCAATTTTCGCCTTGGTTGCTGCTGCTTTAGGTCTTATTACAACATTTACCAGTGGACAAATTGCAATTTGGACTGTGGTTTCAATTGGTTTGTTCAACTCCATTATGTTCCCAAATATATTCTCGTTGGCCGTTCGTGGTCTCGATAGCGAAGAAATGGCACCTGCATCGGGCTTAATTAATGCCTTGATTCTTGGTGGCGCAGTAATACCTCCAATTATGGGTCGTATTGCCGATACAGCCGGTTACTCATGGGCGTTTATCGTTCCTGCAATTTGTTACATGTACATTTTCTTCTATGCCGTTAAGGGCCACACTATAGGAAGAAAATAATAAAATAATCGTTTGTGAAAAGAACCCAGCAATTTTGTTGGGTTCTTTTTATTTCTGTCTGTTTTGTAATTAATACCCCCTTAAATATCATTAAAAGTGTTATTTTTAAGCATAATAATATCAGATTGTTAACTATCCTTTATATAGTTTTGTGAAAAAGAATTGAAAATAAAATGGTTAACATTTATTGTATGAAAAACTTGCGAATACTAAGTCTTATGTTTTTTGTATTCGCTCTTACAGCTTGTTTAGATAATAATAGTAATAAAATAGGTTTTCTGCTGCATGATATGGAAGGCCGATGGTTTACCGATATTGAATATATTCAAAAACATGCCGATGAGGCAGGGGTTCAGTTGGTAATTAAAAATGCAGGTGGAAATGAAAATGTTCAGATCGAACAAGCACGCGAATTGGTTAAGGAAGGAGTAGGCGTAATAATGGTGGTTGCAGTAAACCAAAACACAGCAGCCGGTATTGTACGCATTGCACACAATGCCCGACTTAAAGTATTGGCTTACGATCGAATTATTATTAACAGCAAGCTCGATTATTTGATTTCATATCAATACAAAGAAATTGGTCGGAAATTGGCCGAATATGCTTATAATAAAGTGCCAAAAGGTAATTACGTAATGCTTTGGGGCGATGCATCTGACAACAATGCTCGTTTAATGAGAGAAGGGCAGGAGGAATTTCTAAAACCTTATATCGAAAAAGGAGATATCAACTTGATTTATAAAGCATTTGTAGAAGGATGGTCCAAAGTAAACGCTAAAAAAACCTTGCAAAAAGTGGTTGATTTTTCTGATAAATCAATCGATGTGCTTATGGTCAGTAACGATAATATGGCCCTTTCTGCTTTATCCATATTCGACGAAAGCAATATTCAACAACCTGTGGTTATTACAGGACAAGATGCAACACTAGATGCTTGTCGTTCAATTGTTAGGAACGGGCAAACCATGACCATCTATAAATCGACCAACCAAATGGCCAAAGAATCTATACAACTGGCCGTTGATATTATCAAGGGTAATAAGATTAACAAAATAAACGGGAAAACTAACAATAACAGGATGGATGTGCCCACGCTATATATGCCGCCTATTGTTGTCGATAAATCGAATATCAATCAAACAGTTATTGCCGATGGAATGTATTCGTACAACGATATTTATGGCGACGAATAGTTTCGTTTTTATACTATTTATGGAAATATTTGCCAAGTAGTTTTGAGCTTATTATTCAAAATTTACCTTTCGCGTTGCCACGTTTGAGTGCGAAACAGAAAAGCGATATAGCCCCTCACATGTAAAATGTTACTTTCATTTTTGTCGATCCATATTTTTACATTGTAATACTTGCCGTTTTCGGGATCGAGTATGCCTTTGTTGCCAACCCATTTGTTGTTTTTTTCTATGCTTAAGCCATTAATAATTTGCATTCCAACAATCTTTTTATTTTTAAGTTGGTCGTTACAATGTTCACAAATCGGATCGAAATTGGGGTTATCATCAAAAACCTTAGTAATGGTACCATAAAGTTTGTCGTTCTTTCTGGTGATTTCAACAATTGATTTAATCTTACCTGTCTCTTCGTCAATTGTCCTCCATTTTCCTTCAACATTATTCGATGCAATTGTAAAAGTTATCGAAATAAGGGTCATAAGGCTTCCCAGCAGCATTTTCCTCATCGTAAAAAAGTTTTATTTATTATTCCCAGTTTCAAAGTAAACAGATTTGTTGTTTATTCCAAAACGTTCAGAAGAGTATTGTTACATTGTTTTAAATTTTTATACATTTATGGTCTGCAATAAATTGAAATATGGAAAGAAAGATAAGTCATTTAGAACCAAAAATAGTGTGGAGTGCATTTGAAGATGTTTGTCAAGTGCCTCGTCCTTCAAAAAACGAAGAGAAAATTATCGCTTTTCTTGAAAGGTTTGCACAAGCAAATTGTTTGAGTTATAAAAAAGATAGCGTTGGTAATGTTCTTATTTCAAAACCGGCAAGCAAGGGTTTCGAAAACCGCCCAACCGTAGTTCTACAATCGCACCTCGATATGGTGTGCGAAAAGAATAGCAACGTTGTTCACGATTTTTTTACCGATCCCATAAAACCTATTATCGATGGGGAATGGGTTAAAGCACAGGGAACAACCTTGGGTGCCGATTGTGGAATTGGGATTGCTGCTTCGATGGCTGCGCTTACCGATCCTGAAATTGAACATGGCCCCTTGGAATGTTTGTTTACGGTTGACGAAGAAACTGGTTTAACTGGCGCAATGGCTTTGGAACCAGGGTTTTTAAGCGGTAAAATTTTACTGAACCTCGACTCTGAAGATGAAGGTCAACTTTTTATTGGTTGTGCCGGGGGGATCGATACCTTGGCATCTTATTCGTTTAAAAACGAAAGCGTAGCGGGTAGCTTTTTCGCAATGCATATATCGGTTGCAGGTTTAAAAGGTGGCCACTCGGGCGACGATATTAACAAAGGCCGGGGAAACGCCATCAAAATTTTATCGCGTTTTTTGTGGGAAGCTTATCATAAATACGGTATTCGTATTGCACATATCGAAGGGGGAAATTTGAGAAATGCCATTCCACGCGAAGCCAGTGCTGTAATTTTGGTGCAAAAAGGGTATAAAGAAAACTTGGTGGCCGAATTCAATATTTTTAAACACGAAATAAGCTCCGAACTGTTAATTACCGAACCCAATTTAAAATTCGACCATAATTCAATTGAAGATCCCGAATTTATTATCGACGAAAAAACAACTGTTCAAATTTTGAATGCGCTTTTCATTTGTCCCAATGGAGTTTTCAACATGAGCTACAATATGCCTGGGATGGTCGAAACATCAACTAATCTGGCATCGGTTAAAATTACCGACAATTCAACATTGCTTGTAACTACCAGCCAACGAAGCGATATTGAAAGCGGTAAAAATAATATTGCAGCCATTGTAAATACGGTATTTGAAATTACCGGTGCTACTGTGCGCCACTCCGATGGATACCCTGGCTGGAGCCCAAACCCACATTCGCCAGTTTTAAAGGTAGTTGAAGCCGCTTACGAGCAATTATTCAATATTAAACCACTGGTGCGTTCAATTCACGCGGGTTTAGAGTGTGGTTTGTTTCTTGAAAAATATCCCGATTTAGATATGGTGTCCTTTGGCCCTACCATTTTAGGTGCTCATTCGCCCGATGAACGTATTGAAATAGAAACTGTTCAGAAATTTTGGAAACTCCTAAAAGCAGTATTGAAGAATATTCAATAAACTTCAGTGTCTCAGAAAAGCTAAATTCGTTTTAGAATCTATAAAAGCGTAATGGTTGAAGTCCTTTTTTGCTAATTATCCTAAATTACCATGCGAGAAAAAGGCACCATGTCGTGTGTGGCCAATTCATTGTTGAGAAATTTGTAGTAACCTGTAATGGCAATCATGGCCGCATTATCGGTGGTGAATTTAAAGGGTGGTATAAATAAGTTCCAGCCTCGTTTTTGGGCTTGTGTTGTTAATTCATCGCGCAAACCCGAGTTGGCCGAAACGCCCCCGGAAACGGTAATCTCTTTAATGCCCAATTCTTTGCTTGCCCTTACCAGTTTGCCCAATAAAATATCAATAATGGTTTTTTGAAGTGAAGCACACAAATTGGCTTTGTTTTCTTCAATGTAATTTTGATTGTTTTTTAGTTCGTCGCGTAAATGATACAGAAAACTGGTTTTTAAGCCGCTAAAACTATAATTTAAGCCTTGTATTTTGGGCTTACTAAAAACAATGGCATTGGGATCGCCTTCTTTGGCCAGTTTATCGACCAGCGGTCCGCCAGGGTAGGGCATTCCCATTACTTTTGCGCATTTGTCAAAAGCTTCGCCGGCAGCATCGTCAATGGTTTGACCAATAACTTCCATGTCGAGATAATCTTTCACTAAAATAATTTGAGAGTTTCCGCCCGAAACCAATAAGCACAAATGGGGAAAAGCAGGTTTTCGGGTATCGTTCTCATTTTCTTTTATATAGTGTGCTAAAACATGACCCTGTAAGTGGTTTACTTCAACCATGGGTTTACCAGTGGCCAGCGATAAGCCTTTGGCAAACGAAGTGCCTACCAATAAGGAACCCAATAAGCCCGGTCCGCGCGTAAAAGCAATGGCGCTAAGTTCCGAAATTTTAATTCCTGATTGCTTTATGGCCTGATCGATTACAGGAATTATATTTTGTTGATGTGCCCTTGAGGCCAGTTCGGGAACAACTCCTCCATAAGCCTCATGAACTTTCTGACCCGCAATAATATTTGAACGCATTATCCCGTTCTCTAATACTGCGGCCGAAGTGTCGTCGCAACTTGATTCGATCCCGAGTATAAATATTTTTTTATTTTGTATCATATATTGCTACTTTTCGAAAGAATGGCTCCTTTTTTGGAGCAAATTGTATTAATTTGTGTTTTCAAATTCAGGAGGGCAAAAATATCAAAAAAACGCTAAAAATATTGTCGGTTATCATTTTGGTTATACTAATGTTATTAGTTACAACTTATTTTGCCTTTAAGTCGTCGCTTGTACAAACCAGAATAATTTCAATAATCACTCATAATATTGAAAAAAGGATCAATGCCGATATATCAATCAAAAAAGTTGATATTGCATTTTTCCGAAAGGTAGTATTGTCTGATGTGTATATTGGGGATCAACAAAAAGACACCTTAATCTTTGCCGAAAAACTGGTTGCCGAAATCAATTTGCGTCATTTTAGAAATAAATTGCTGATAATTAATAAAATTGAACTTAAAAACCCTGCTATTAAAGTTCAAAGGGATTCAATTGGGGATTTTAATTTTGATTATTTGCTTCGATATTTTCAGCAACCAAATCCTAAAAACGATGCTCTGTGGCAAATTAAAGGCCATAAATTAGCAGTGACTGATGGACATATTCAATACATTGATCCTGAAATTGATCCTCGTTTGAAGGTGTTAACCCATTTACTAAATGTGCAAATGGAGTTCGATAGCTTGCAAATTTTGCCCGACAATCAACTTCATGTTAATATCAAAAAGCTATCGTTCGATACCGAGGGCGACTTGCAGCTGAAAAATTTTACCTCATCGATTGATTATGTCGATTCCTTATTGAGGATTAACAACTTGGGACTCGAGACCAGCAATTCGAAATTACTAATTGATTCGGTGCAAGCAAATTTTTCCCTATTCCTACAAACACATCAATTTTCCGATTTAGATTTCGATTTGACAATTGAAAGCCTAGATTTTGGCTTTGCCGATATCTCATTTTTAGTTAATAGTTTTCGCGATAATAAGTCCAATGCTAATTTTTCGGGGCGTTTTAATGGTTCGCTCAACGATTTACACTGCCGTAATTTTGAACTATCGGTTGGGAATTTTACAAAATTAAGCGGTAATGCTTATTTTAACGGTTTGCCCCATTTCAGTTCAACTTATATCTTCTTCAGTTTAAATAAATCGTATGCGAATTTAAAAGAGATTCGAAACCTCGATTTACCGCCAAATATTAGCAATGCTTTCCATAGTATGCCTTCGTTTTTAGATAATGTGGGCGAGTTTAGTTATAGCGGGAATTTTACCGGTTTTATCGACAATTTTGTAGCTTACGGAACGGCTTATAGTAATTTGGGGAAAATTAGTACCGATATTTCGTTTAAGCCCCACCGTAACGAACAATTACAGGTAAACGGACATTTGACCGCCGAAAATTTAGATGTAAGAACAATTTTTAAAAATGATATTCTCAACAAACTTTCGCTAAATGGCGATATTAGTGGCTTTATCAATCAGGAATCACACTTCGATTTAATTTTTAATGGTGTTGTGAATGCCTTAGACATTAATAATTATCGCTTCAATAACATTAACATTGATGGGTCGTTGACCAATGACTTTTTTAGTGGAAATTTCAATGTTGACGATCCTTACTTACAGATGAATTTTAAAGGAAAACTTGATTTGAGACCCAAATTGCCAGTTTTTGAATTTTTAGCTAATATCGATAAAGTCCATTTGGCTGATTTAAATATCATCAGAGATCCCGGTGCAGTTTCGTCGCTTCTCATCGATGCCAATTTCGAAGGAAACTCGGTCGATAATGTTAAAGGTGAACTAACTATAAACAATCTGTTTTACAAAAATAGAATCGATGAATTAAATGTTAATCAAATTTCATTGTACAATAATCCCAGTGAAGAGATGAGTATTTTCAGGCTTCGCAGCGATTTGGTCGATGGCGACATCACCGGTCACTATAATTTTTCAGCAATTAAAACATCAATAATAACATTCTTAAAATATTATTTACCGTCGTCGCTTAGTTGTGATAAAAAAAGCTTTACCGATGTTAATAATTTTAATTATCATTTTCATTTTAAGGATATTGAACCGCTGCTGAATCTATTAATCCCCGGTTTATATATTGTTCCCGACGTTGAGGTTGCTGGCTTTTATCATCCAAGCGAAAATGGGATATTGGTTGAAAGTAGCATTCCTTTTATTCGAATGGGAAAAAGAGGGCTCGAGGATTTTAATATCGAGATAAAAGGTGACACGCAAAATATAACTTGCAACGCGTTTAGTAAAAATTTGAGGCTAAGCGAAAAAATGAATATTCGGAATTTAACCATTGCCTCTTCAGGAAAAAACGATAGCCTTGAATTGAAGCTTAATTGGAATAACCTTGGAAATCAGCTTTATAGTGGAAACATTAAAACACTGACTACCTTTGAGAAAAACGAAAGCCTTTATCCTCTAGTATCCGTTCATGTTGAACCTTCTGAGGTCGTTTTGTCCGATTCTTTGTGGTTAATCAACAAAAGCGAAATTCTGATCGATTCATCGTTCATTTTTTTCAATAACCTGGCCATGCATTGTAACAATAAGCAAATTGCTCTTAGTGGAGGTTTTTCAAAAGATACATCAACAACTGCTTATGCCAATGTTAATAATATCGAATTGTCGATGTTGCACCCTTTTATTGGTCAAGAAATAATTACGGGTATTATTAATGGAAATGCCCGGTTGAATGATGTTTATAAAAAGTTTAAGCTCGATATGGATTTGGTTGTCGATCATTTTGCTTTTAATAACGGTGAGTTGGGGACAGTTAACTTAAACAGTAAGTGGGACAATTCGAGCGACCAGTTAAAGACAACCTTATCGCTGGTTAATGAAGGTGTTTTATTAGTTGAAGCTGATGGTAGTATCGATCCATTAAAGAGTAGCATCGATTTTATGATGGATTTCGATCAGACACCCTTAACTGTTCTTGAAGTGTTTTTACCATCGGCATTTAATAAATACAAAGGAACGGCTAGCGGAAACGTTCATGTATATGGCAATTTAAAACATTTAATGATGGATGGTGAGTTAAGACCGGGTCCATCGAGTGGGCTGGGAATTACTTACCTCAATACGGCATATGAGTTTAATGAACCGGTTATTTTTAATAAAGATTCGATGATTTTTAAAAATATATATTTGGTTGATGCCAATCAGAACAAAGGGAAACTCGATGGGTACATATATCACCAAACTTTTAATAAAATGTATGTCGATTTAAATGTCAAAACGGATAGGTTGCTGGTATTGAATACGACGGTAGAAGATAATCAGTATTTTTATGGTAAAGGTTTCGCGCGTGGAAATGTTAAAATAATTGGAAAGGTTGACGATATTTTGATTGATGGCGACGTTAGGACCGAAAAAGGTTCTTCGATATACATTCCCTTCGAAGGGAGTGAAAATGCTGTAAAATATGATTTTATAGAGTTTGTCAATACCCAGGTCGAAGAAGAATCGAAGATTAACTATAACGTGGTAACCTCGGGGCTGAACATGAATTTCGATGTTGAAATTACGCCCGAAGCAAAGGTTCAAATAATTTTCAAATCACAAATAGGAGATATTATCAGGGGCGAAGGCAGTGGAAATTTACAGGTTCGAATTGATAAAAATTATAACATTGCCTTGTATGGAAACTATGCTATCGAACATGGCGATTACCTGTTTACCCTTAAAAACGTTATCAATAAACGTTTTTCTATCGAAAGTGGTAGCCGGATTGAATGGATTGGCGATCCTTATGCGGCTATGATCGATATTAAGGCTGTTTACAAGGTTAAAACATCCCTTAAGGATTTATTTCCCACTTCTTACGAAAATATTGATTTAAACCGCAGGATACCTGTTGATTGTATTTTGCAACTTTCAGAAAGTTTAATCCAACCCCGGATCGATTTTTTGATTGACCTGCCAACTGCCGAGGAGCGGGTAAAGGATCAGGTTAAATTGGTAATGGTTTCGCCCGAAATTGTTACTCGGCAATTTATTTCGTTATTGATGATGGGGCGCTTTTATACCCCTGAGTATTTTGGCGGTAAGGCTACCGCTGGAACTGGGGTAGATTTGGTAGGTACTACTGCCAGTGAACTTATTTCAAACCAGGTTTCGAACTGGTTTTCACAACTAACCGATGTGATTGATGTTGGTTTTAATTGGCGTATGGGCAATGAAATAACCGACGATCAAATTGAAGTGGCTTTGAGTTCGCAGTTTTTTAACAACCGGGTAATAGTTAATAGCAATATTGCCAATAATATAAATCAAAACTCAAACAACCAAGACGGAATTATTGGCGACTTTGATTTAAAAATAAAATTAACCGAAAACGGTAAGTTACAATTCAAAGCCTATAACCGCTCTAACGATGACCTGATTTACGATACAGCACCTTATACGCAGGGTGTTGGTTTTCTTTTTCGCGAAGAGTTCAATACCCTTAAAGAGCTATGGCAACGTTACACCGCCATCTTTAAACGAAAAGATAAAAAAACTGTTAATTAAGCTTTGATAAAAAAACAGATCGCAATTGAGAATTAATCATTAGTTTAATTATTTTTGGGTCATAACGGTAGCTTTTTTTATTTTACTGTTAATCGTAATAAAATACATTTAAACACGTTTGAAATATCAGTTAAAAACAATAGAATATGTTAGCACTTTTTTTATTACAGGTAAACATGGCCGCCAATGAATTAGCGGCAACCCAAGCCGAAGGTATTTCTCTTAATTTTTGGGAGCTTGCACTTAAAGGTGGTTGGATTATGATTCCAATATTGGCGTTATCGGTTATTGCTATTTTTATATTTTTTGATCGCTATTTTGCACTGCAAAAGGCATCGAAGTTCGATAGCAATTTAATGAACCAGATCAGGCAAAACATTCAAGCCGGAAAAATTGATTCTGCTTTGGCATTATGCCAATCGGCCAATAAACCAATCACCCGAATGATAGAAAAAGGGATTCATCGTATTGGCCGTCCATTGAATGACGTGAGTGCGGCCATCGAAAACGTGGGTAACCTCGAAATTGCAAGACTTGAAAAAGGATTGCCCCTTTTGGCCAGTGTGGCTGGTGGTGCTCCCATGTTAGGTTTCCTTGGAACAGTAATGGGTATGATTCAGGCTTTTTACGATATGGCCAATGCCGGAAACAATATTGATGTAACACTACTCTCATCGGGTATATACCAAGCAATGGTTACCACGGTAGCCGGTCTAATTGTGGGTATTGTTGCCTACTTTGCTTACAATATCCTGGTGGCCAGGGTCGATAGTTTAGTTTTCAAAATGGAAGGTTCAACTACCGAATTTATGGATTTATTGAACGAACCAGCATAACATTGCAAGAATGGCTATTAAAAAAAGAAATACTATTAGCGCTTCGTTTAGCATGTCGTCAATGACCGATATCGTCTTTCTTTTGCTGATATTTTTCATGGTTACGTCAACGCTGATTGCGCCCAATGCCCTAAAGTTGTTATTGCCGCAAAGTAATAATCAAACTCAGGCAAAACCGTTAACCACGATCTCCATCACAAAGGATTTGCAATATTTTATTAATAACAACGGCAACCTTACACAGGTACGCTTTAACGAAATTGAACCCTTCTTGGAACAAGTTATTGGTGGAAATACCGAAGAAGTATATTTGTCGTTACACGCCGACAAACAAGTTCCAATTGACGAAGTAGTGAAAATAATGAACATTGCACGTCGGAAGAATTATAAAATGATTTTGGCAACAAGTCCTGAATAAATCAACTGTTTGTGAGCTACTTTAAAGAACATAAAGAAGGTTTTATTTTAACCATTATTTTTCATGGTATAATTCTGATTATCCTGATTACTACTGGTTTTTTTACACCTCTGCCTTTTCCCGAAGAAAAAGGGGTTTTAGTCGACTTTGGAAATAGTGACGCCGGTTTGGGACTGCAAGAGCCACCTCCACGTCCGGTGCCGGTTTCGAAGCCCGAACCTGTTCAACAAGAACAAGTGGCTCCTCCTGTACAATCAACTCCGCCCCCAACACCTCCAAAAAGTGCTAACGAAGAGCTGATGACACAAGATTTTGAGGAGTCGGTAGCTGTTGACCAAGCCAAGAAAAAACGTGAAGAACAAGATCGGATCAAAAAAGAAGCTGAAAACCGGAAACAAAAAGAAATTGAGGATCTAAAAATAGAACAACAAAAACGACTGGCCGAAATCCAAAAACGAAAGCAAGATAGCATTCGCAAAATTGAAGAAGTGCGTCAAGCCGAATTGCAACGTATTGCCGATGCACGTCGTACCGATAGCATCAAGAATGCGCAGGAACAGGCTCGTATCGATGCCATTAATTCAAGGGCTAAGAATGTGTTCTCGGGTGCCGGCGGCCAAAATACGAGCAGCTCATCGTCAGGACAAGGTGTTTCGTATCCTCAAGGCAACCAAGGTTCAACAACGGGTACATCTGGTGCCGAACGCTATGGATTGGGCGGTGGCGAAGGTATTTCATTTAATCTTTCGGGACGATCAGCTCAAAACCTCAAAAAACCTGAATACCCAGGACAGGTTGAAGGGGTAGTGGTTGTTGAAATTTCGGTTGATAAATATGGAAGGGTAACAAAAGCAAATGCCGGCGTACGTGGTTCTACATCGCTTGATCCGGGCTTGCTTAAAGCGGCTCAAAATGCTGCATTATCGACCCGCTTTAACGAAGATGTTAATGCACCAGCATTTCAGTCGGGAACCATTACCTATCGATTTGTTTTAAATTAATATGTTTAAAAAACTTATCTCTAAATACAAAAGCACAACTCCGCTGAACCGCTTCATACTAAAAGGCATCGTGTTATTTTTAATATGGAGAGTCTTTCGTAAGTGGATGGTTATTAAAGGACAATATGGTTCAATTACTGAAATAGGTTCGCTTATTTACTTAAAATCAGCCCGCTTTTTACTCCATGTTTTTGGTGTCGATACATCGGTAAGCTACATCGAAAGAAAATTGTGGATAAACGGTGCCAATGATGCGATTGAGATAGTTTACGATTGTTTGGCCATTAACCTGTTTTTTGTCTTCATGGTTTTCATTATAGCCTATCCGGGTAAGCTTAAAACTAAGCTTTGGTACATTCCTTTTGGAATTGTTGTGATCTTTATATTGAATTCGATGCGAATGGCTGCGCTAACCTTAATCGTTGCAAAAAACCCACATTTGATGGATCTATTTCATCATTTTATTTTCCAAGGACTTATTTATGTTTTTATATTTCTAATGTGGTGGTATTTCACTAAAATTGGTGATGTAAATAAAACTAAGGTAGTTTAGCCATAACCGTTTCTACTTTTTCAACAGGAGAAATTCGCCTAATTTTAATATTTAGATAGGCAAATAAAATGGTCATTAATGGGCTGATAATGTTGAAGAAAGCATAGGGAAGATACGAAAAAGTTGAAACACCCAAAACTTTTGCTTGTGCTGCACCACAGGTATTCCAAGGAATTAACACCGATGTCATGGTTCCTGAATCTTCGAGCGTACGGCTCAGCACTTCGGGCTTGAGCCCTTTTTTCTCAAACGATCCTTTAAACATTCGGCCCGGAACAACAATAGCAAGGTATTGATCCGAAGCGGTAGTATTGAAAAAGATACAAGTAACAACGGTTGCTGCTACCAGCGAGCCGGTCGATTTGGCACGTTCAACAATTGGACGGGTTATTCGTTCGAGCAAACCTCCGGCCTCCATAACCCCACCAAATACCATGGCCGTAAGAATTAACCAAACTGTGTTTAACATGCCCTTCATCCCAGTAGTACTCAATAGTTCGTTAACCGATGTTTCGCTAGTATGTAAGGAAACCTCGCCAAACATCGATTGCATTACAGCCATGTACGATGCTTTTGCGTAGCTGTATTCGGGTAAAGTAATCATCCTAATAACATTTGGCTGAAAAATAATAGCTGCTATA
Source organism: Prolixibacteraceae bacterium (assembly GCA_035271585.1). Classification (GTDB taxonomy): domain Bacteria; phylum Bacteroidota; class Bacteroidia; order Bacteroidales; family Prolixibacteraceae; genus Roseimarinus. The sequence goes on along the minus strand of DATERL010000025.1, from coordinate 4,597 downwards.
CCGCCCAAAAGTGTACCAATCATCAGCGATTGAAGTGGTGGCATTTTTAGGATAATGACCGTAAATAAAGCCACTGGTACTAAAAATAAAAGCAGCGAAGTATTAAATGTTGCATCGATAGTTTCTTTAACTGCAATTACGTCAATAGCTTGAGCTTGGTAGTTGTAGAAAAAACCAATAACCAGAAATATAATCAACGTTAGTGCCATCGACGGGACTGTGGTGTGGGTCATGTAACGTATATGGGTAAACAAATCGGTACCAGCCATAGCAGACGCCAAGTTAGTTGTGTCGGACAAAGGTGACATTTTATCGCCAAAATAGGCTCCCGAAATAATGGCACCGGCTATTATTGGATCACTAAAACCAAGTGCCTTACCAATACCAAGTAATGCAACACCTATTGTTGCAATGGTTGACCACGAACTGCCTGTAACCACTGAAACAATAGAGCATACGATTACAGCCGTAATTAGGAAAATTTTTGGATTAATGATTTCAAGCCCATAATAAACCATCACCGGAACCACTCCGCTAAGCATCCATGTGCCCGCCAGCGCGCCAATCAATAATAAAATAAGCATTGAGGTCATAGCCGATTCAATGGTTTTCATTATCCGATGATTAATGGCTTTCCACTTATAACCAAGCCAGTGAGCAATGCCAACACCAACCGAAGCCGCCAATAACAAGGCGATTTGATTAGGTCCATCGAGTACATCGTCGAATAAAAACACATTCAATGATAATAACCCGATTAATATAATTATTGGTATTAGGGCTATAAATAAACCGGGTTTTCTAATCATTTCGAATAGCTTAATAAAAACGATTGTAAAAATGTCAAATCATTGTCGAATATTCAAAACAATTCAATGTATTTGTACTTACATTTAGAAAAAAAACGTAATGCAATCATTTTATTTCCGTTCTTATTGAATTTTACCAACTATAACATTAAATTTAGGCTGGTAAGTGAACTGGTTTATTTATATGTATTTAAAGGTTGTAAGCATACTTATCTGCTTTATAATAACCGCAAATAGCGCTGCTTCGCAATCGAGGGGGCAAATCTATATCACGGGTAAGGTTAAAGTGGATCAAGAGGTAGTTGATGGAACAGCAATTCAAATTTTCCGTAATGAGGCACTTTTGAGTAATGTTTCAGTAAATCGTACCGCTAGCTTTCGTGTGCCTTTAGAACTTGATCAGGTTTATAGTTTTAAATTTATTAAAGATGGTTTTTACCCCAAAACGATTGAGATTGATACCCATGTACCACCTAAGCTATGTGAAACCAATTGCGTTTTTCCTCCTTATCAAATTGCCTTGACCATTTATAAAAAAGTACCGGGTGTTGAATCCATTTCTCAAGATATTCCTCGTATTTCATTCAATCCGACCATCAATAATTTCGATGCTGAAATTATGCGCGAAGCGGCTTCTATTACCAATGAAATTGATAAAATATTAGCTGATATTAAACAACAAAGCATTAGGTACGAAACCGAAACGAGAAACATTAAACAACAAAAGTACAGCGATGCTATTTCCGAAGCCAACCAATTAAAACAACAAAATGCTTTTGAAAAAGCAATGCACCGATATCGCGACGCTTTATTGATGCTCCCAAACCAATTATACCCACGTGAGCAAGTTCCCATGATGTATCAAATACTTGTGAAAGAACAAATGGTTGAAACTTTGGGGCCGCTAGTCGATGATAATTTGACCAAGTATGTTAATTATGGCGATTTAAATTTCAATAAAAATGAGTTCACCGTGGCCAAAGTGGCCTTCGATTGTGCTTTGCGTATAAAACCAAACGAAGAGCTCATTATTAAACGTTTAAACAAAGCACAGGCCGAAATTGATAACATAAATAAGTTGGCACTCGACGAAGTTGCTCAATACCAAAAAGTTTATGAAGCCCGAACCAAACGATACAACGAGTTAGTAACACTTGGCAATGCGAAATTCAGGCAAGAGTTGCTGGTCGAAGCAAAAGATTTTTATGCTCAGGCCGCAACTCAAATCGATGAGCGTAGTTATGCCGTGCTCATGGTGCATAAAATTGATGATCTGATGCACGACGATGATCTGGCTAAAAAATTGGCGAAAGAAAATGAAGAAGCCGATAAGAAAAAATTAATGAATGCCCGAAATATAGCCTATAACGATGCTGTTTTTGAGGCCGATCGGATGTTCGAAAACCGAATGTACCGTGATGCCGTTGAATATTACGAATTGGCGCTCACCATTAAAAGCTACGAGTTATACCCAGCAAATCAAATACGTATTATTCGTGAGATATTGGCAAAAATGCAGCTTAATGGCGGAGAATATAATAGCTTAATTCGGGATGCTGATGCATTGATGAATGGACAAAAATACGAAGAAGCACTTGTTAAATATCAACGTGCACATCAAATTATCCCCGATGAAAAATATGCACTGCAAAAAATTGAAGAAATTAAACGGCTTTTAAAAAAATCGCAAATCGATATAGAAATTCAACAGAAATACGACGATTTGATTGCGAAAGCCGATAATTTATATGTTGGAAAAAACTATCAGGAAGCAATTGTTGCTTATCAGGAAGCATTATTGGTGAAACCAAACGAAAAATATCCAAGTGATCAAATTAATAAAGCCAGAGAATTCCTGTCACGGGAAAGCAACGAGCAAAAACGTCAAGAACAACTACTGAGCGACTATAATCGCACCGTAGCAATGGCCGATAAGGCATTTAACCAGGAGTCATATAGCCCGGCTCGTTCACTTTACCTCGACGCACTTAGAATCTTTCCCGGACAGGAATATCCTCAAAATCAAATCAACAAAATCGATGTTATCCTCGAATCACAGCGAAAAGGAGCAGCGAAATTAACTCAACTCGATCAAATTGATTTTTCGAATTTGCAAAACATGAACCAAGCCGATCGCGAAGCGGCTTTTAAAGATGCTATTGCTTTGGGCGAATCATTTATGAAGTCGAAAGAGTGGGGCATAGCAAGGTTTTATTTCAGAAGAGCACAGGCATTAATGCCTGGTAACGAACATGCTAATAAAAAAGTAAATGAAGTAGAAACCATTATTAGGGGGGACAATGCCAATGAGCTAAAATATGACGAGATGATTCAACGCGGCGATGAAGCTTTTAAAACAGGCGATTTTAGTGTTGCCCGCTTTTATTACATTAAAGCGAAAGAAGCAAAACCTGCCGACGAGTATGTGAACGAACGCATTCAAGTGACCAGTCAATTGGTCGAAAGCTCTTCGAGTCGTGTTTTGAATCGTGAATACGATATCGCCATCAACAAAGCCGATGAGGCCATGCAGGCAAAAAACTATTCGGTTGCGCGCTTTTTTTATCGTAAAGCATTAAGTATTAAGGCTAATGATGATTTGGCTAATCGAAAACTAAAAGAAGTAGAACAATTAATTAATCAGTAAATATTTTTTAATTCAATCAATTTAAATTTAAGTTAGATATGAAAAGAACAATAATATTTTTATTATTAATGGTAGCACTTGTAACAATACATTCTTGTTCATCGGTGCCAATTATCGGACGTAAACAAATAAGCTTATTACCCGAATCGCAGATGGTATCCATGAGTCTGACCAGTTATAAGGAGTTTTTAGATTCTTCCGAAATTGTTAAAACTGGACAGCATTTAACCTTGGTTAAAAATTCGGGGGCCAGAATTTCGGCAGCTGTTGAAAAGTTTCTCAGTCAGAATGGTATGTCAGACCGATTGAAAACTTTTAATTGGGAATATAACTTGGTAAATGACAAAACACCCAATGCTTGGTGTATGCCTGGTGGTAAAATAGTATTTTACGAAGGAATTATACCCATTTGTATGAACGAAGCCGGTGTTGCAGTGGTAATGGGGCACGAAATAGCTCACGCTGTTGCTCGGCATGGTAACGAACGAATGAGCCAAGGCTTGATTGCTCAATTTGGAAGTATGGCGCTTGATGTAGCTATGAGCGAACAACCCGAGCAAACTCGTTCCATTTTTTTATCGGCCTTTGGTTTAGGTGCACAAGTAGGCGTGATGTTACCCTTTTCGCGTAAACACGAGTACGAAGCCGATGAGTTAGGTTTAATTTTTATGACCATGGCAGGTTACAATCCTAACGAGGCCATAGCATTTTGGCAACGTATGTCGAAACTTGGAGGGGCAAATGTTCCTGAGTATTTAAGCACTCACCCTATGAACGAAAAGCGCATCGCTGCACTTGTTAAGTTGATACCAGAGATGGAAAAATATAAGCCGTAATTCAGAATATGCGGAAAAACATTACTTCTTATTAAACATTTTGTAAAAAATTACTATTTTTGAGCTTTCACCTAATATAATAAAGCGTTAATTATGGCTATGGAGGATAATGAAATACGAAACAATTCTGATTCTTATGGCAGTAAATTCAGGGAAGAAGTCTTTTCTAAGTCAGTAAGGGCAGGAAAAAGAACCTATTTTTTTGATGTTAAAGCTACACGTAACGATGAACTTTACTTAAATATTACCGAAAGTAAAAAGAAAAATGACCATAATGGAAATCCATTTTACGAGAAGCATAAGAT
>DATERL010000024.1:0-35553 GCA_035271585.1 Prolixibacteraceae bacterium | reverse complement strand
TAACAATACTGTGCATAAATACACAGTTTACTTCATTACAGGCACAAACCACACCCGAAACTATTTCGCTAAAAGGTAAATGGTCATTTAGCCTCGACACCCTGAAAACGGGAGTGGAAGAAGGTTGGTTTAGTAAAAAACTTGCCGATGAAATTCAGTTGCCCGGTACAACTGATGAGCAAAAGAAAGGTCGTGCCAACAATCGCAAAGAAACTGGTAGGCTTACCAGAGTCTATCCATATTACGGCCCTGCATGGTATCAAAAGGAGATTGAAGTTCCTGCAAAATGGTCGGGTAAGCACATCTTTTTTACCATGGAACGTACCAAAACCTCACAGGTATGGCTAGATGATACCTATTTGGGAACTCAAAACAGTCTGACTACAACTCAGGTGTATGAACTTACCAGCTTGCTTACCCCTGGCAAGCATATGCTAACTGTTTGCATCGATAATGAAAACAACCCACCTATTGGCAACCCTCATCAACTGAGCGATGGCACTCAAACTAATTGGAACGGTCTTTTGGGCAATATAGAACTGCAAATTAAGGATCCGGTTTATATGACCGATGTTCAGGTTTATCCCAATGTGCCTAATAAAAAAGCAATAGTTAGAATTGATTTTAATACCAGATGTAAGGGAAATCTCACCATTTCCGCTAACTCATGGAATACCAAATTCAATCATAAAATTATAACTGTAACAATTCCATTTGAAACTGGTACTGATAATGTATTCGAAACAACAGTATCGATGGGCGATTCGGTACAATTGTGGGATGAGTTTTCGCCTGCGTTGTATGCTTTGAAAGTTGACTTTACAGGTCAATTCGAAGGTAAGCAAGTTCACGACCAGAATGTTGTGAATTTTGGGATGCGCAATTTTACCACCAACGGAAAACAATTTCAGGTAAATGGCAAAACAATCTTCTTGCGCGGAAAACACGATGCATGTGTGTTCCCCATTACTGGCTATGCTCCAATGGATAAGGAAGAAATGATTCGGATTTTCAAAATTGCCAAATCCTACGGCATCAATCATTATCGCTATCATACATGGTGCCCCCCGCGCGCCTCCTTCGAAGCTGCTGACGTTGTTGGGATTTACCTTCAACCCGAACTTCCGTTATGGGGCTCATTAGGTAAATCCGATCAGCAAACAAATGGCGACGTAGAACTGAAAATTGACGATTCACCTGAAGGACAGCGCATAGATTACCTTTTGGAAGAAGGTAAACGAATGATGAAGATGTTTGGGAATTACGCCTCGTTCTGTATGTTTGGGCTTGGTAATGAGCTTCATGGCGACAGAGGGGCAATGGGGAAAATGATTGAAATATATCGCAAAGCAGACCCACGTCATTTATACACACAAGGATCGAACAACTTTTTAACAGAACCACGCCTTTCACCAGGTGACGATTACTGGTCAACCACACTAACTGGGGGGCATTATAATGCAGGAGTATATTATCCCGATACAAAAGGACTGGAAGTAAGAAGTTCATTCCCTCAACATAAGAATGGCCACGTAAACAACGATCACCCAAACACATTGTACGATTATAGTACAGGGATAAAAAATGTTCCGGTTCCAGTAATTAGCCATGAAAATGGTCAGTATCAGGTATATCCTAACTTTAAGGAAATTGAAAAATATACAGGTGTCGTTCAGGCACGAAATTTTGAGATTTTCAGAGAAAGGCTTGAAAAAGCTGGTATGCTCGATCAATCCGATGATTTTTTTAAAGCTTCAGGGGCTCTTGCTGTAATTTGCTATCGCGAAGAAATAGAGACTGCCCTACGTACCGACGGATTTGGCGGTATCCAATTGCTCGACCTTCAGGATTTTCCGGGGCAGGGGACTGCCCTAGTGGGAATTCTTGATGCGTTTATGGATTCAAAAGGATTTATAACTCCCGAAAAGTGGAGAGAATTCTGTAGCGAAATTGTTCCATTAGCTCGTATGAAAAAGCGGACATGGACGAACAATGAAACCTTTGAGGCAGGTATTCAGATTGCCAACTTCGGTGCCAGTGCTATTAATGAGACTCTTGTAAAGTGGAGTTTGACCGACAAATTAAATAAACAGGTTGCCACAGGCGAGATAAAGGTTTCTATTCCTCAGGGAAAATTGTTTAATGCAGGCGATATAAGCGTTGGTTTGTCGAAAATAAAGCAAGCTCAACAGTTGTTGTTAAATATAGCATTAGAAGGTACAACTGCGTGCAACACCTATCAAATCTGGGTTTATCCCGAAAAGGTGAATGTAAATGTCCCAAAAGGTGTAACAATTTCTAATAAACTCGATGAAGTCACCATCAATATCTTAAAGGGTGGCGGCAACGTATTGCTTTTGCCCGATACATCCACTGTGAAAAATGCCATAGAAGGAGCATTCCAAACCGATTTCTGGTGCTACCCAATGTTCAAGAAATATAGTCCTCCAGGTACATTGGGTATCCTTTGTAACCCAGTACATCCCATTTTCAATTCGTTTCCAACCGAATTTCATTCAAATTGGCAGTGGTGGCCATTGTTGAAAAACGGCATTGCGCTGAAACTCGATAAAACTCAGGCGGACTTTCGTCCAATAGTGCAAGTAATCGATAACTTTGAACGAAACCTTAAATTAGGGGTAATTTTTGAATGTAAAGTGGGCGAAGGAAAGTTGCTTGTTTGCAGTTGCAATCTGTTGAACCAACAAGATAAACCTGAAGCACGCCAATTGCTGTCGAGCTTGCTGAAATACGCCAGTTCTAAAGATTTTAACCCAATTAAATCGTTGGGATTAGATGTTTTAAAGGATTGCCTGCAATAAAGATTTGTTCAATTTCGATTGGTGGATGTTCAATATGAAGTAATTCAGCTTAATGGTATTTAAAAAATGAAAACAGCAAAAAGAAATATTTTTATCATTGCGGTAATTCTGGTTTTTTCCGGTTTCTTCCTGAATGCTCAACAGCTTTATGTTGGAGCCAATTACCATCCGCACGACGATAAAAACATCGAAAAAATTAAAAGCGACATCCGGCTAATGAAAGATGCGGGATTTACAGTTGTACGCATGGGTCATTTAGCCTGGGACAGTTACGAACCATCAGAAGGAAAGTTTGATTTTGCATGGTTCGATAAAGTAATGGATTTGATGAATGAGGCTGGAATTAAGGTAATTCTGGACATTGCTATTCGTCCTGCGCCACAATGGTTGCATCATAAATTCCCTTCTATTGATGTGGTAGATGCAAATGGCAATATTCAATACCCAAACCATCGCTATATGGACGATGTTGGCGATCCAAATTACCAGGAATATGCGGTACGCTTTGCTGATAAATTAACCAAACATTATGGCAAACATCCTGCATTAATGGCATTTGGGATAGATAATGAATCGAGCGATGGCTCCATATCATACTCTGAAACAGTAAGGCAGCGATTTATTACTTGGCTTAAGAATAGATATTCAAACCTAGATAACCTGAACAAGGCATGGGCTACACAACGTTGGTCACGTCGTATCAATCAATTTGAAGAAATTGGTTTACCTGTTGCAGTTTATTCAAACACTGCACCCGAAAAGACGCTGGATTTCAAGCGTTTTGTTTCAGACGAGGTCAATCAGAGTGTTTTTAAAATTCTGGATGTGGTAAATAAAAATGCTCCAAAAGCATTAACCTATACCAATGCCTGGTATTTCAGCACAAAATATCAGGATTATGCACAGATTGCCTATTCAGGAAAAATGACCCGAGAAGGTACAGGTGTTTATCCAGGCTCCTCACTCTCAAACAATGGGGGATTGAAGGTTTTCTCCTATTTTATTAGCCGTACTCAGTTCGAAAGCACAAACCCTTATTGGTGCAGCGAATTTTTCACACAGACAGCCGTTCCAAATGCGATTCGAAAAATGGCCTATGCTACCCTAATGTATGGCAATCAAATGGTAAACGCCTGGACCTGGCAAACCATGTGGGGCGGCGAAGAACAGTACTTGCAAGGAATGATAGACTGGGACGGTGTCCCCAATCGTCAATACAACGAATACAAAAAAATTGCTGCCGAATTTAAGAAAATAGAAAAGTTTTTTCCTTATCAATTGAAAGCTGAAGTTGGTTTGGCTTGGTCATTCCCAAGCGTGATGTCGAGCAAGTATTTTCCTGTTCAACACGATAATCAGTTGCAAGCTTGCTGGGATATGTTTGATTTGCGCAATATGGATACACGAATTTTAGACATTAAATACAGCACGTTGGACTATAAATTATTGATTGTTCCAGGGCTTGCAGTTATGGACGACAAATCGGCCGCTAAAATTCGTGAGTATGTGAAGAATGGTGGGACAGTTATAATGACCAGCAATTCGGCCATTGTTGATACCACCGGGCAAGTTTTTGCAACTACCCGCCCTGGCCAGTTAAGCGATGTATTTGGAATACGTTTGGGAGCTTACGAAGAAACCAATGCCATGAACGATATTTCACGGAAAGGATACAAAGGCAAAAAGTTACAGTTTACCTATAAAAATAAAGCTGTAGATATAGAATCGGAACGCTACGATGTTGTTGACCCCAAAGGTGCAGAAGTGATTGGTACACTTACAAGTCTCGATAAAGATTATCCTATAATGACAGTAAATAAATTTGGAAAAGGTCGCGCAATTTATTTTGGTTTGCCAGCAGATGGCAGCATACTTAGTGGTTTGCTTGACGATTTGATTAAAGAGCTAGGTATTAAAAAAGGTCTCGATGTTCCAACGGGTATAATGGCGCGTCAAATTGATGAAAAACACTTGCTGTACTTGAATGTAAGTGGAGAGCCAAAAGAAATTAAAATGAAAGGTAGATCAAGGAGTATCCTTTTTGATAAAGATTACAACGGCAATTTCACCATTCCCCCTTATGAACCTGAATTTATTCAAGTAAAATAATATTAGACTTAAGAGGCATGAAAAAGATTTTAATATTTGTTTTATTAGTGTTTTTGATCATTTTTAGTAGCCAAATTAAAGCATTCGGCGCTTACATTAATAAGAAAGTATTTGAAGCAGAAAATACTGAAATTTCCGGTGGAGCTTCAAAAGTAGTAGATGAAATTGCCTCTGGGGGTTATACGGTCAGCCTAGCCAAACCTGACCAGGCACTGAAATTTACCAACCTGCCTGAGGCAAGCAAATTGGCTATCCGCTATGCATCGGTAAATGTGGGTACTTTCAGCGTTAATGTTAACAAACAACCAGCGCTTAAAGTGAACGTTCATTCATCGGGAGCGTTGATGGGTTCATTTCTTAATGCAATAATAAATGTAACCATTCCCCAAGGGGCTATATTGGAGATTAGTCTCGATTCCGCTGATATTGCTATTGCAATTGACCAGATAATTGTTGGTGACGGAGATTTGGGCTTACCGCCCGATATCTGGAATCTGCCGCCATTACCCATTGCCGAAGGTCCTTATAAAGCAGACTGGAAAGAAATAAGCCGCATATATTCAGTGCCAGATTGGTGGCGCGAAGCAAAATTCGGAGCATGGTCACATTGGGATCCTCAATCCATGCCCGAAAGTGGCGATTGGTATGCACGAGGCATGTATATGGAAGGCAACTGGCAATATGAACATCACCTCAAAAATTTTGGTCATCCATCTGAATATGGTTACAAAGACATTTGTCACAACTGGGTTATTGACCGATGGAACCCAGAAAAATTAATGAATTTGTACTTAGAAATGGGCGTTCGCTATTTTATGGCTATGGGTGTTCATCACGATAATTTCGATTGCTGGGACTCTGAATATCAACCATGGAACGCTGTAAATGTTGGGCCTAAAGTTGATATTGTTGGCACTTGGGAAAAGATTGCACGCAAGCATGGTTTGCCTTTTGGTATTGGATTTCACAACACCCCAGCCCGAACTTGGGGTCAGTTTATGACAGTTCGTTACACCAGCGATAAAAAGGGGCCAAAGCAAGGTATACCATATGATGCGCTTCTAACCATAGCCGATGGCAAAGGGCTTTGGTGGGAAGGCTTAGATCCTGTAAATCTCTATGGGCCTAAACACGATATTAAAGATCCTTTGCATTCTCCCTTTGCCAATCAGTTTATGTGGCGAATCGATGATGCAATTAGTAAATACCATCCCGATATGATTTATTTCGATGAACATGCCGGCGATTCGCAAATAGATTTGGGCGTGCATATGGGCTTAGGATTTTTAGCACCCCAATTAATTGCAAACTATTATAACAAGTCTCTGAAGTGGAACAATGGGAAAATGAAGGCTGTGATTAACCTTAAAGCGGTAGGTGGCAGATATAATAGCTTTCAAAACTCCCCCGAATTATTGCCATTTGTTGATCGCGCTCTGGTTAAAAGCTCCGAATTTGTTATTGAGCCTGAGATAATGGCTTATCCGTTCCAAACCGAAACCAGTATTGCCGAATGGCACTACCTGACGGGAATGAAATACATGGATGCAAAAAAAGTAATTGAATTACTTATGGAGAATGTTTCACGCAATGGCACCATGTTGCTCAACCTGAGCCAACATGGTCGAGGCGATCTTGACCCTGAAGTGATTGGTATTGCTAAAGATGTTGGTGCTTGGTTGAAAATCAACGGTGAAGCAGTTTATGCATCCCGTCCGTTTGAAGTTTATGGCGGAAATGATGTTTATTACACGCGCAGCAAGGGCAATGTTTATGCTACTGCCACGAAATGGAATAACAGCCCGATAACTTTCAAAGAACTGCATACAGGAGGAAGTACAATCGGCAAGATTACTAAGGTTGAATTGATTGGCTCCGATGTTCCTATCTCCTTTATTCAGGATGAAAATGGGTTAACTGTAACACCTGATCAATTGGTACAACCTTTATTAGGAATAACCAATGAGTCTTTATCAAAGGAGTATCGCGTTCTTCGTATTACCCACGATAAAGGTTGGTTTAACGACGATGACCCAAGCGTTATTGCACCAGGATGGTTTCGTTACTCCAATTTAGATGCAGGTGATTACAACAATGATTTAACCATTAGCGAAATCCCCGGCGATGTTTGGAGTTGTTCTTTTACTGGAAATAATGTGACTATTATTGCCCCAAAAGAAGAAGGTGCAGGGATGTTTGAAGTTCAGATCGACGGACAAACCTATGCCACGGTAGATTTATCAATTGTTGGCGAGCGAAAGCCCCAACAGATTGTCTGCAAATTAAATGGACTGGCTTCAGAAAAGCATGTTTTAAAAATAATAAATCGTGGGCAAGGCAAAGTAGCAATCGATGCAATGTTAGTCAATTGAGCTAAAGTCTCTTTTAACAAAACGGTAGTAGCGATATATAAAAATGGTTAATATTAATGGATTCTATACTTTGAATCTAATTATGTAATCAATAAAACAAATTTTTGATTTGAACAAAGTGCAAATGGACTTATTATTAATAAAGTTAAAAATGAAGTTATGATTAATAAAAAACTAATTCCAAGTTTTATTTTGATTTCGGCACTGACTTTTAGTGTCTTCGGTCAAGAGAACAAAAACACAGTACCTCTAAAGACGTTAAAAGAAGCATTTGCAGGGAAATTCCTAATAGGATGTGCCGATGATTTGACAATAAATAACGAGGCCTATCAGCAAAGTATTAGAACGCAATATGATATTGTTACCCCGGAAAATTGCATGAAACCTCAGCCAATTCATCCTTCTGAGGATACGTACAACTTCGTAACCACCGATGCTATGGTTGATTGGTGTGAAAAGAATGAATTAAAGGTTTGGGGGCATACCTTAGGCTGGCATGGTCAGACGCCGCAATGGTTTTTTCAAGACAATAGTCCGGCAGCAATAGCAGCCGCAGCGGAAGCAGCCGCCAAAGCCGCAGCAGAACTGGCAACCAATCCTGTAACCCCGCCAACAACTCCTGCACAGGGTAGGGATGGCTCACGTCCTAATAGGAACGGTTTTGGTGGTGCCTTTGATGCGGGGCCGCAAGCGAGCAAAGAAGTTATTTTGGAACGTTTGAAGAGTCATATCATGACTGTAGCCGGACGATACAAAGGGCGTATTATAGGATGGGATGTGTTTAATGAATCGATTGCCGACGGCGGTGACGGATCAACAGAAAACCTTCGTACTTTCAGTTGGTATAAGGCCGTTGGCCCCGAAGTCTTGACGCTCGCTTTTAAGTGGGCACATGAAGCTGATCCTAACGCTCAGTTATACTACAACGATTACAACATCGAGCAAGGCGCAGTTGAAAACAAAGGTAAACACGCAAGTTCAATGTTGCTGCTCAAGCGACTCATCGCAGAAGGTGCTCCAATAACCGGTGTGGGAATCCAAGGACATTGGCACTTGGATACGAACCTGGCTGACGTTGAAAAAGCCATTGAAAACTATGCGTCTCTGGGTCTGAGGGTTGCTATTACCGAACTGGACGTTACAGCAACAGGTGATAATAGTGGTGCTTTCGGTGTTGCTCAAGGTGATAGAAAAATCCCTGTAGAGAACTATCAGAAGCAGGCTGAAGTGTATAAAGAGTTGTTCGAAATTTTCATGCGTCATGCAGACGTGATTGATCGCGTAACCTTCTGGGGACTAAGCGATACCCGATCATGGCGCAGAGGGCAAGATGCACTTTTGTTTGATGGAGAGTTGAACCCTAAGCCAGCTTACAGTGCAGTAATTGAGGCAAGTCAGACTAAATAAATTTTATCGTTCTCAGAGCGTGATAAATTAAGTTAATGTGATGAAATAATGGAGAGCTTAAATTGACATTTTGTCCTAACTCACTCTCACGTATGAATACCAACAAAAGTGCTTGGGAGATTGAAATTTAGATTGATGGACAAACCCTTGCTACGGTGGGTTTATTAATGCTTGGCAGGTCTATGACCTCAATAGCTTGTTTTTGAGGTGATAGATTTGCCTTTTGGTAAACATATTTTGAAAATAATAAATCGTGGACAAGGCAAGATGACGATTGATGCAATTATAACGAAATGGAACTTTCAAACTGATAATCAACTTGAATATGAAGAATTTTCTTAACAATTTGTTCGGGTTTATTTCAAATAGAAATAAGCAGTATTTTATAAAACTATTGGTTTTTGCATTTGTACTAACAAGCTGTTTGTCAGGCAATGAACAGAAACAAGCCAGTTTTGAGCAAAAACAATTATTTGATAATGATTGGAAGTTCTTTTTAGGCGATACAATTGCTGCAATATCAACTGATTTCAACGATGAAGGTTGGAGAAATCTCGATTTGCCTCACGATTGGAGTATTGAGGGAGAAATTAACCAAAACAATCCTGCCGGTTGCCCAGGTGGTTATTTCCCAACTGGAATTGCTTGGTACCGAAAAATGTTTAAAGTTACTGACGACTGGAAAGACAAAAAAATCTCCATTTATTTTGAAGGAGTTTACATGAATTCCGAAGTTTTCATCAATGGAACATCATTGGGAGTTTACCCCTATGGATATTCTCCATTTGCCTATAATCTTACGCCTTTTCTGGATGTTGACAAAGAAAATGTGATTGCCGTGCGAGTTGACAATTCCCAGCAAATAAATAGCAGATGGTACACGGGTTCAGGTATCTATCGCCATGTTTGGATGATGGTTTCCAATCCTGTACATGTTGCTCAATGGGGTGTAGCAATTACAACACCCGATGTGACTGCGGAAAAGGCAAGCGTACAAATTAAAACCTTGGTAAAGAATGAAACTGATTTACCCCAAAGCGTAATTCTTAAAACTCAGCTATGGACTGCAAACTTTAAAAATGCAGGAAATGAGCAAAATAAGATAGAAATTTCTGCAAACAGCGAAAAGGAAATTACTCAAACAATTACCGTTTCCAATCCCTTACTTTGGACACCTGAAACGCCTAGTTTATATGTGGCGCAGGTTCAGGTAATAAATGACAATAAAATTATTGACGATACTAAAACCAATTTTGGTATCCGCTCACTAAAATTTACTGCCGAAAATGGTTTTCAACTTAACGGCAAAATAATAAAACTAAACGGTGGATGCGTGCATCACGATAATGGCTGCCTAGGTGCTGCTGCCTTCGACCGTGCCGAGGAACGCCAAGTAGAGTTGCTTAAAGCTGCTGGTTTTAATGCCGTGCGAACTTCCCACAATCCACCATCAGAAGCATTTTTGGATGCTTGCGACAGATTAGGTTTGTTGGTTATTGATGAAGCATTCGATGGCTGGAGAGAAAAAAAGACCCCCTACGATTATGCTATGCATTTTGATGAATGGTGGAAACGTGATTTAGAAACCATGGTCTTGCGCGACCGTAATCACCCTTCAATTATTATGTGGAGCACAGGCAACGAAGTTATTGAAAGGAAAGAGCCTGAAGCAGTACAAACTGCCAAAATGCTTGCAGATGCGGTTAGAGCAATAGATTCAACACGCCCAGTTACCTCTGGCATGACAACATGGGATAACAATTGGGAATTATTTGACCCACTTATGGCTGCCCACGATGTTTGTGGATACAATTACCAGTTACACCGTGCTTTATCCGACCACGAGCGGGTACCATCACGTATTATTGTTCAAACAGAATCCTACTCGCGAGATGCTTATGCCAATTGGAAACTGGTTCAGGATAACAATTACATTTTGGGCGATTTTGTTTGGACTGCCATAGATTATTTTGGGGAATCGTCCATAGGCCGCTGGTACTATACGGGCGATATACCCGGTGAGCATTGGGAAAACGACTTTTTTCCATGGCATGGTGCATACTGCGGCGATGTGGATTTGATTGGCTGGCGAAAACCCATTTCGCATTACCGTAACCTATTGTGGAATGATACCGAAAAACTATACATGGGCGTTCGCGAACCCAATCCTGATAATGGTGAAATAAAACTCACATCATGGTCGGTTTGGCCAACCTGGGAAAGCTGGACATGGCCCGGCCACGAAGGAAAAGACATTCAGGTTGAAGTGTATTCTAAATATCCCAAGGTTCGGCTTTATCTGAATAATAAACTTATTGGAGAACAAGCTTCAACTATTAATCAGCAGTTTAAAGCAACATTTACTTTGCCTTATTTGCCAGGTCAGTTAAAAGCTGTAGGGGTAGAAAACGACAAAGAAGTCGAATCAACCCTGTTACAAACTTCTGGCGATGCTGCAAAAATAAATCTTATAGCCGACCGCAAAGAAATATTGGCCAACGGACAAGACTTGTCCTTTGTTACCATCGAAATAACCGACAATGACGGGATTTTTCAGCCCAATGCTGCTAATCGCTTGCAATTTAAAATTGAAGGTGCTGGCACTATTGCAGGAGTAGGAAATGCCGATATTAAAGATTGCGACCAATACGTTGGCAATACCCGTAAAGCTTGGAAAGGAAGGGCTTTGCTAGTGATAAGGAGTAATCATAAAGCAGGAGATATCAAACTAACAGTAACATCCTCGGGTTTAGGCGAAACAGAATTAGAAATTAAATCGGTGAAAAGAGAATAGTTACACTTTGGCAGAGTTACATAACAATACAATTTTCATGATTTGTTAAGTAGATTTAGTATTTGATTTTATATAGGCCGGAGAAGTTTTTATTCTCCGGCCTATTTATTTTATAACCAAATAGGCCTTAGGTGAATGGGATGAAAGGTAAGCTCGTTTTTTTGTTTTAATTATTATTTGTCTATTTTGTATGGGACAACTTACTGCCAATTTTGATATTCGAATATCCTAACTTATTAAGCATTCGGTTCTTTTTAAATTTTGAAGAGAGAATAATACAGCGATGGTTGTTCCATATACAGTTTTCAGCAATGTAAAAGAGACCGTCCCTTTCGAGACAGCCTCTTAACTGATCTAATAAACTATAACAGTACCAACTAAATGGTATCTTTTAATAAACACTTAATAAAAACAACTAACATTTTCTGATACAGTATTTCAATAATTTAGTTTAGTCATATACCGCAAAAGGGAAGACCTTTTTTGCTAAATACATGCGAACTATATAATTATATCATAAAGCATCTAAAAACGAAATCAGTTTCTTTAAACTATTATTTATAAGCTTCATTCTGATCGCACAAATTGTTTTTCATCATCTCATCCGTTGGAATTGGCATATCCATTTTTTTAAGATCGAAATTAAAATTGCGATGAGTTTCCCATGTATCTTGTACTTTAGGATCAGTATTTATTACACCAACCCCTTTAGGATAATTGTTGGTTATGTGATCTTCGATAAAACCTGAACGTATTAAATCTTGTGCAAGACACCATTCCGTGTTGAATTCTTTACGACGTTCCATTCCGAGAGCTACCAACCAAACAGGCGAAGTAAAACCTTTATCAGATTTAACTTGAGCATAGTAATTCATAGCATCAGGAACTGCTACTGTGGTTTCATTAAATGGGATAGGATATTCTTCAAGAGTTGCTTCTCCATAGAATTGAGCCAGTTTCTGATAATAAGGCAGGTATATGCTGGTTAGTGTTTCTTTTTTTCCAACCTCCATATTTCCGAATGCACGATCGCGGATGTCATTAATAATGCCCCATGCGGTTGCATCGCCTTCACCATTTAAATTGAATAGGCATTCAGCATAGTCAAACAGTACGTTCGAATAACGTTTGTAATAAATTTGCTGTGGCCCCCACAAGCCCGCCCAATCAGGACGACAAGTACGCCATGTTTTTAAGCTCCATATAGAAGGGGCAGCTTCACCATTCATGTAAAAGTGATAATGCGTATTTAATGAGTCCCCAACTGTAATGTCCTGTTGTAAATATGGATTGTACCCATAGGTTGTGGCCGATTTCCATTCGGGTTTAATATCTTCTATTGCACCAGTAACGCCTGAAGCATCGCGACGTTTATCGCCAGCTTCATATGAACTCCACCATTCCCACGAGAGGTAAAGTGAACCCCATCCACCAACCGATGGAGGAGCAGAAAAATAGGTGTGCCATGTATGAGCATCTGAAAGGTTGCTCCAACCATTCCATTGTGAACCTTCGTCAAGTACTTGTTCCCAAATACATTCTTTGGTCCATACTTCTCCTGGATCCCATAAAGTAGTGAAAGAAGGATTTAATTCGTATTTACCGCTCTCAATTACTTGTTTAAAAGCATCAGCAGCCAAAGTGTAGTTTTCTTTTGCTTTTTCAGGTACACGATAAGCCATCCACATATAAGCTTCGCCAAGGTACGATAGGGCAAAACCTTTGGTGCAACGTCCATATTCTCCATCTAATGGATCCCATTCAAGTTTGCTAGCAGCAATTTTCAAATCATCAATAATAAAACTCCACATTTCTTCAAATGATTCGGCACGAGCTTTTGCTGGTGTATTAATGTAGTTTTCGCCGGTTGCCAACATGGGTACACGACCGAACGCTTTTGCCAGCCACATATAGAAAAAAGAACGAACTGATCTGGCCTGACCATCAAGTGATATTTTTAATGCTGGTGTAATATTTTCTGCTTCTTCAAGACCTGCAAGAAAATCGTTACAACGAGTAATTGCTTTATATGCATGTCTCCAACCGAGCATTAATTCGGGGCTACCAGGGTTCCAGTTCTGTGAATTCCAGTCTTTGTCCCAACCGGTGGCTTGAGTATCCATTGTTGGATGGCCTCCGATAAACAAGTTCGGTTTAAATCCCCAGTCGGCATTGGTTGCTTCAACAGGGAGCATCATGTCGTAGCAGCCCACAAGACCGGCTTTAGCATCCTCGTCACTTTTAAACATCTGATTGGCATCCAGAATAGAGTAGTGGTCCACTTTTAAAAACTCTTCGGTGTTACAAGAGTTTATCCCCAGTACTAATACCATACTGGCCAGTGTAAATATAATTTTAGATATTTTTTTCATAATAATAATCTGTTTTAAGAAGAACAATTAAAATTGAATATTTAGTCCAAATGAATAAGTGCGAGGCATAGGATAGCGACCTGTATCCAAACCAGTATAAAGAACACTTCCTTGTCCAACTTCGGGATCTCCATATTTATTGTAACTAGAGAAAGTTGCCACATTCTGAATGGCTGCATATAAGCGTATGCCTCCAAGATTCAATTGAGTCAACAGGTTTTTATCAAAATTATAACCTATTTGGATATTGTCGATTTTAAAGAAATCGCCTTTTTTAACCCATTTGTCAGAGCCCCGCATGTTGTAATTCAAATCCAGGAATGTCAATTTTGACATTGATGTACTCTTGTTTTCTGCAGTCCAAGCATTTTGCGAAGCCTCATTTAAAAGGTTTGGTGTTGTGCCATTATCACTTGGGAACATGTTCGACAATGTCATTGCGGAGTAAGAATAGATATCTGCTCCAAATATTCCGTGGGTATAAATGCCTAAATCGAAATTTTTGTAAGCAACATTAATGTTTAAACCTAAGTTTGCTTTTGGGAAGCCATTCCCAAGAATTGTCATATCCTCTTCATTAACAAATCCATCATTATTTAGGTCTTTGTATTTAAAGTCACCAGGGCTAGTACCTGCATTTTGATATTGTTCATGACCGGCAGCCACCGCAGCATTGTTAACATCGTCAACTTCATTCTGGGTCTGGAATATTCCATCAACTTGGAATCCATAGAACGAACCTACAGCATAACCTTCGCGCATAATAGAGTGGTTGTTCCAGTGCGTACCCGATGGAGCACCAATTGCACCTACGTTTGATCCGTCATTGGTTGTACTTGTGTTTTCAAAGTACAAATCTGAACCAATCGAAATAATTTCGTTTTTAATGGTCGAACCAGTAATTGTAGCTCCAATGGTTAAATCATTATTGATTTTCTTTTGGTAGTTAATGCTAAGCTCTAAACCTTTGTTTTGTATTTCACCATAATTGGTATATACTTCATTATAACCGGCCGAAGGGCGTATGGCCTGATTTAATAACAGATCTTTTGAAGTGCGGATAAAATAATCCATAGTTATATTCAAGGCGTTATTTAATATTCCAAAGTCAAGACCGATATTGGTTTGTTCATTGGTTTCCCATTTTAAATTGGTATCAACCAATGTGCGCACATATCCGTTTGCCAATATACGTGATGTGCCTAAACCTGAAGATCCTCCCTCTGGGTAAAAAAAGTATTGTATTGTATTTGAAGTTAATGCAGCAGTAGCTTTATCTGTTGCACCACCAGAATTACCGGTTTGTCCCCAACCTAAACGAAGTTTTAAATTACTGATAGCCGAAACGTTTTCCATAAAACTTTCTTCTGAAATACGCCATGCTAAAGCTGCCGACGGGAAAGTACCCCACCGGTTACCTTCACCAAAGTTGGAAGAACCATCACGTCGAACAGTAGCCGTTAATATATAGCGATCCATTAAAGAATAGGAGGCACGACCAAAGAAAGATATTCCACGAGATTCCAAATTATAAGCACCGCTACCGGTCCTTGTTGTGGGATCGCTGGTTAAACTAACATCGCGAATGTTTTCTGCGGGAAAGTCTTTGGCAGTTGCTGAACTCCAGTTTCCAAAACTTTTACGTACCGAATTACCGGCCATCAAAGTCAGGTTGTGCAGTTCGTTATTCCAATTGTAAGTTAAATAACTTTCAAGTGCCATGGTATTATAATTTGAATTGCTGATATTCATTTCATAGCGCTTGTCGTAATTGAACAATTCAACCTGAGTTACTCCATCGGGCATGTAACGCTCTTTATTA
The DNA here is from genome assembly GCA_035271585.1 of Prolixibacteraceae bacterium. Classification (GTDB taxonomy): domain Bacteria; phylum Bacteroidota; class Bacteroidia; order Bacteroidales; family Prolixibacteraceae; genus Roseimarinus. The sequence goes on along the minus strand of DATERL010000024.1, from coordinate 19,855 downwards.
CCCCAAAAGTTATAATCATTACCTGCTGAAAAATTATAAGATCCTATTGATTTAAAATTTAGACCTTTAAATAGTTTAACGTCAATATAGGCACTGGTAATTACTTGGTTGTTTTTATTTATACCCGTATTTTCCATCTGTTCGGCTAATACGTTATTGCCCAACATGCCGTCATGGGCTCCTAAGCTACCTTGAAGAGGAGAGCCATAAGTTCCGTTCGAGTTTTTTGCATTAGGACTAACATAATCACCAGTTATAGGATCTACATAGTCCATTGTGGGGCATAAGAAAGCCATGTCGCGAATCGAAGAAAGGTTACCGTTGTTACCAAGGCCACCATTACTACCTTGTGACTCTGAGTGTATGAAATTAATATCTCCACCCACCTCTATAAAATTAGCCACTTTGGTAATTACATTAGCGCGTGCAGTTAGTCTATTGTAATTTGTATTCACAACAACACCATCATGATCTAAATACGTTAATGAGAAGTTCGATTGTGTTTTTTCGGTACCTCCCGAAGCAGATAAACTATATTGTTGTTTAAGTGCAATTTGTGTCATTTCATCTTGCCAATCAATGGTTTTTCGTTTTCCATCATATTTTTCAGCAAATACTTGATTTTGCAATACGGCGCCATCAAAGGCACGCGCTGTGCGTATATTTTTAGCATACTGTTCTGCTCCAACTACATCTAATTTTGAAGCCAAAGTTTGTACGCCATAGTCTGCTGTAAAAGTGATGCTTGTGGTACCTACCTTACCGTGTTTCGTGGTTATCATTATCACTCCATTGGCACCAGCCGAACCATAAATAGCGGTAGCCGAGGCATCTTTCAATATTTCAATGCTTGCGATATCGCTCGGAGCAATAAAATCGGCATTGGTTCCTACTTGTACACCATCAACTACATACAGCGGATCGGCAATGCCATTAATGGTTGCCACACCGCGAATACGAATAGATGCATTGGCATCGGGTGCACCGTCTTGTGCCATAACCAAAACGCCTGCAGCAGCTCCTTGCAATGCTTGCAAAACGTTTGTAGGTGCCTTTTTCATCATTTCTTCGGTATTAACCGAAGCAACAGATCCGGAAATATCGCTTTTCTTCATACTTCCATAACCTACAACTACCACATCGCTAAGTTGCATTTGGTCTTGTACGAGGGTTACATTAATTACTGATTGATTTCCAACCAGTACATTTTTGCTATTGTAACCCACAAAGGAAAACACGAGAGTAGATTTGGCACTTGCTTCAATCTTAAACTCACCATTAACATTCGTTGTTGTTCCAGTGGTTGTACCTTGGATCACAACGTTAACCCCAATAATTGGGATTCCGTCTTCTTCCACTACTTTACCATTTACTGTTTGTAATTGCCCAAAACTCAGATAGGAGATGAAAATCTGAGGTAGCATTACTAGTAAAATAATGATTAGTTTGCTTTTGTTCATAAAATTTAAATTTAGTTGTTAATAATTAAATCAATAAGGGTATTGGATAATATGTAATACTGTGTGCAATAATTGTGTTCGGATTGTTTGGTTATTAATTGTAAATAAAGTGAAGTTGTACTGCCTTCATATCCATGGTTGTAGTATGTATTAAAATTTGTTAAAATTATAGGTATATAATAATTTTGGTTTTAGATTATATATATTTTGTTTATAATATTAGATATATTTTTTTAACGATGTTTTCTTTAAATTGAGTTTTTACTGTTCAAATCTCATGAAAATAAAACTCTGTTTTTATGGTATTGTTATCTATGTTAAGGGGGGGAATTCAAATTATTTGAATGGAGAAATTGTAACACTGGGTAGAAGAAAATTGATAATGCAGTTTTGGAATAGTATAAATGCAGATATTTAATTGGTGATTTTGCAAATATTTTGATAATTGATATAATTCAATCATGACGACCATTTCAGCTTATAAAATTTATTGAATCTAAAAGGTATCATTTGTGCAAACTTATGGCACTAATTTACAAATGATGGGCTTAAAATGGAATAGAAATGATTACTAATGTATGTATTTGAGTCGTTTTATTAAAACAGAATACAAAGGTTTATGCTGATATTAGTGATGGTTTATCTATGAATATTCAAATTTACAAAAACAATATCTGAAATTGTAAATACTGCTTGTAGTTTATGTCTTAATTTATTTTTTGAAATTTTGATGAATTCTTAATTTGAGGTTGACATTCTAATTATAGATAATAAACTAAGACTATATTATTGCTAATTATAACTATTAAAACTATGAAGGAAGTTTATGCTTTAATTAAAACTCTTCTATTTACAGGATTGATTTTTTTCTTGTTTAGTTGCGAAGACGAACATTTTTCCCGTTATGACGATCCTCCATGGTTGGGAGGAACAATTATTTCGACACTTGAGGATCAGGGAAATTATAGTATTCTGCTTGAGCTAATGAGAGAGGCTGGATATGAAGAGTCAATATCAAAAGGACTTTTTACAATTATGGCCGCTAATGATAGTGCTTATCAGGCTTATTTTAATAGTATTGGGGTATCTTCAGTTAGTGAGTTGTCTAAAGAAGAGATTTTTAGATTATTTACACTCAATGTTATGAATACCCCCAAAGCCAGGCAGCAATTTGTTTATGACTTTTCATACTGGCATGGTGGATGGCAGGAAGAAGGAAGTGAAATTGGAGCATTACTTTGGAGAATGCAAACACAAAGTAAGGCAAAAAATTATAATGAAGAAGTACGCTACTTCAAAAACTTTGAAGGTCAAACATTACAAATTCAGGGACAAGAGAAATGGGTTCCATACTTTTCTACTGAATATTTTAAAGAAAGTTTTGGAGATGTTAATGGCTCCGATTACAACTTCTTTTTTCCAAAAACAAAATGGAGCGGATTGCAATGGTATAATGCTAACGTGTTGGACACTGAAGCTAAATGTTCCAATGGTTTTATTTATTATATAGATAAAGCAGTACCCGGGATTCCCAGTATTGAAGAGTATCTTAAAGATAATCAAGATAAATTAGGTGTTTACTATGACTTAATTCAACGTTTTGCAGATTACTCTTTTATTGCTTATGACAAAGATGAAAATAAAACAAAAATTTATACAAAGAATTATTTAAACATTACGAATATCGCCAGTGAAGGTGGCCCAACTCCTGATGGAGGTATTATCCAGAGAAAAAACTCATGGACTGCATTAATACCAAACGATGATGTGTTACAGGAATACATTAATAATACATTCAAGCAAAAGTTTTCAAGTTTGGACGAGATACCTGAAATCACTTTAACCTTTCTTGCCCAATCATGTCTTGTTAACCGTTTTGTAATTCCATCAAAAATGCAAAAACAATTTTTTAATTATTATGGCGATGAGGTTCCTATTGATATTTATGCCGATATTGATGAAGCATTATTGTTAAGCAATGGCCCCGTATTTATAATGAATAAGTATAATCCTCCAAGGGCTTTTACCAGTACAATAGCTCCTGTGTTTTTCGATAGCATTTATACTACTTTCTTATATGGAATAAATACATCGAAGATGATTATTTCACTTACATCACCCGATTTGGATGTAACTATTTTTGCCCCTACAAACGATGGATTTTTAGAAGGAGGAATTCGTTATTTTAAAACAGGAAAAAGAATTGAATTTCAATCGGAGGATGGTCTATGGAATCAAATGGATGAGTTTGATATCAAATCTTATGTTAGTGACCATATCACTCTGGACAGAGGCATCGATTATTCAGGAGATGGATTTGTGAAAATGAACTCTGGTAACTATGCCTATTATAATAATAACAAATTACAAGGGGGAGGAAATCAGGAGTTAAAAAACTTTGCACAGATCACAGGTTTACAAAATGGAGATAACGGAATATTATATTTCCTCGACAAAGCTATTCTTGGACCCAAAAATGATGCAGCAATGTTTATTGCTCGAGATGAAGATTTAACTGAGTTTTATGATCTTTTATATCAAGCTGGCCTTTCCGACACAATTTTAGATGACAAAACTAAGCTTGAATTTCCTCAAATAAGCTTTACGCAACTTGATGGATCTTGGACTGTATTTGCACCAACTAACGATGCAATAATCACGGCTAAAAATAATGGAGAAATACCAGAAGATATTGAAGAATTAAAAAATTTCCTCCGTTATCACTTTGTATCTGGAAATGTGATTTTCAATGATGGTAAAATAAAAGGCAATTTTCCTACGGCCAAAATAGATTCAAGTGATGTTGGTGCAATATATTACGCTCCTATTGAGATTGTTAACTCAAAAAATAATCTGAGCGTAATTGATCACGCAGGGAATAAAGTTGATATTCGAAATATAACGGCTAACAATTTAATAAAATCCGGTGTGTTGCATAAAATCGACAAAATCCTACAAAACGAATAATCATGAGTAATTGTCTAATAACCAAGCGTTATAAATATATGAAAAAATATACTCAATTTTTGCGAATTGCTTTGTTGCTCTTCTTTATATTGGGTTCAAATTACACATATGCCCAAAGTATAATTATTACTGGTTCTGTTAAAGAAACTAATAAAGAGCCAATAACCGGTGTAAACATTGTAGAAGTAGATGCAAACGGCCGATTTGTTACTGGCACAACAACCGATTTTAATGGAAACTTTTCATTTAGGATATCTTCTCGTAAAGCACTAATCCAAGTTTCATTTATTGGGTTTAAAAGGCAAACAATTGAAGTGGGAGATAAAACTCAATTTGAAATTATACTTGAAGATGAGAGCCAAGGCTTAGGAGAGATTGTTATCCTTGGTGAGAAAATGGGAAACGATGGGGTAATGAGGATCAGAGACCGCGCGACTGCTATTGCACGCGTTGAATTTGAGGATCTTAAGGTTAGCCAAACCACTACCGTTGAAGAAATGCTTCAAGGACGTATCAGTAATGTTGACATTACCGCTATGTCTGGAGACCCCGGATCAGGGCTGAATATTCGAATAAGAGGTACTGCTACCTTAAATGCGAATAACGAACCGTTGATTGTTGTGAACGGGATTCCCTATAGCACATCAATTGCATCTGACTTTGATTTTGCCAGTGCAAATATTGAGCAGTTTGGAAACCTTATCGATGTTAGCCCTGAAGATATCGAGTCGATTGAAGTGTTAAAAGATGCCGCTTCAACTGCTATATATGGTTCAAAAGCAGCAAATGGTGTACTGATGATACAAACAAAACGTGGAGTAAAGTCAAAACCAATTTTTGAATATACAACAAAATACACCTTGTCGAAAGAACCCAAACCGATACCCATGTTAGATGGTTCAGGATATGCCCGCTTAATAAAAGAAGAGCATTATAATAACGATGCTGGCACCTGGTTTCAACAAAATGATGATGGAAGCTATAATAGTTCAGAAATAGATTTTGATCCCACTTGGGAAAACTATCATAATTTTGCACAAAATACCGATTGGGTCAAAGCAATCACACAAATAGGACATGTATCCGATCATAACTTTTCTGTCCGAGGTGGTGGTGATAAGTCGAGGTATAAAATGTCTTTAGGCTATCAAGATGAAAAAGGTACAACTATTGGTACCGGACTCAAAAAGATTAACGTAAGCACATCGCTCGACTATGACCTTTCATCAAAACTTAGATTGAAAACCGACATAATGTTTACTCGTTACGACCGTGATGCGCCTTATAATGTAGGTAATAAGAATGTTAGGTCGGTCGCACACATAAAAATGCCAAATATGTCCATATATGAAATGGATGAAGATGGTAAACAACTAGACTCCTATTTTACACCCGTTGAAACTATGCAAGGTTCTGGAATGTCTGTATTTAATCCGATGGCTGTAGCTAAATTGGGAAGTAATAAAACACTTCAAGATAATACCCGTGCAGCATTCTCAATTCGATACAATATCTTGCCATCGTTAATATATGATGGAACCATTACTTTGGATATTTCAGATGCAAAAACTTCTTCCTTTCTACCATGGGAAGCACTTGGATATGAGTTTTTAAGTACTTCGACAAATAAGGCAAGAGAATCATATACTAAAAACTCGTCGGTAACCACTAAAAATCAATTGCTTTATACACCTAAACTTGGTACCGATCATGAACTTATAATACAGGGGGTTTTCGATACCGAATCGAAAAACGATAGGTTTTATGCTACTGAAACTTATCTATCAGCATCCTCTTTCTTAAAAGACCCTTCGGGAGCGGTTAACTTATTAAGCTTTACCGGAACATCTGGTGGCTTCCGTTCATTAGGAGCCTATTCACAAGTTATGTATAAGTTTATGGATAAATATATTTTTACTGCTGGTGTTAGGTACGAAGGAAATTCTAAATTTAGTAGTAAAAGCCGATGGGGAACTTTTCCTATGGCAACTTTTGCATGGAGAGTTTCCAACGAATCTTTTGTTAAGCAACTAAAATTCATCGACGATTTAAAGATTAGGGCTAGCTGGGGGTTATCAGGAAATTCCCCTGGCGACAACTATTTGTATTTTAGTACATATAGTGTAAGTGCTGCTAATGGCTATATGGGTGTTTCTGGCGTTCGTCCCGATAAAGTTGAACTAACTTCGCTCAAATGGGAAACTATCGAGCAATTTAGCCCTGGTTTAACTTTCTGGGGGTTCAACAATCGGTTGAATATTGAATTAGATGTTTATCGAAAAACAACCAATAACCTTTATATCAAAAATTCAGCCATACCTTCAACTTCTGGCTACACTTCAATTAGTCAAAACGAAGGAAAAATGCTCAACCAAGGTTGGGAAATTATGATTGATGCGAAAGTTATAGAGATGAAAGATTTTAAATTCAGCTTTAACTTTAATATGTCGCACAATGAAAATGTTGTTTTAAGTCTTCCCGAAAACTTTTCCTTAGAAGAAGGAAATATGTTGGAAAATGGAAATTATAAGGTTAAAGTTCTTCCTGGGGTTCCTGTTGGTACTTTCTTTGGATATAATTACGAAGGTGCTTATGTTAATAATAGCGACTTGGTAGTGAGAGATATCGAAGGCAATCCAGTTTATGATATTACCGGAAAAAAACAATTAACAATGATACACGGTGCTAATGATTATGTGTTTGAAGCTGGCGATGCAAAATATACCGATACTAATTACGATGGTGTTATTGACGAGCTTGATGTGGTTATTCTTGGAGACTACAATCCATCAATTATGGGAGGAATAGGTCCTCGTATCAGTTATAAAAATTGGACATTTAACTGTTTTTTTTACTATAAGTTAGGACAAGATATTATCAACCAAACCCGAATGGATACTGAAAAAATGTATAACCATGACAACCAAAGTAAAGCAACTAATTGGCGATGGAGAAGTGTAGGAGATTCAACCGATGTGCCAAGAGCACTTTACAATAAAGGGTATAACTGGATGGGATCTAGTAGGTTTGTTGAAGACGCATCCTATATTCGTTTAAAAACAGTTTCTCTTTCATATAATGTAAGCAAAAGAGCTTGTGAAAAAATAAAGCTAAAAGACGTCCGAATATATGGCACTGCCTACAATTTGTTCACTTGGACAAATTATTCAGGGCAGGATCCGGAAGTTGGGTTGCCTGGTCCTACCGGCTTACCCAAAGATAATAGTAGAACACCTCCCGGAAGGCGTATTACATTAGGCATAAATATTAAGTTTTAATATTAAACATATTAGATATGAAAATATTAGTAAAATATACAAAATGTCTCCTCATCATTTTATTGCTTATAGGAACTTTTTCTTGCGATGAATGGTTGAATTTGGAACCTGAAAATAAATTAGTTAAACAGGAATTTTGGAAAAAGAAAGAGGATGTAGCAGCAGTTATGGCCGCCATGTATGATGCTTATCGTGACAACGCAGTTGCATTATGGCTTTGGGGCGAAGTAAGAGCTGATATGATTGAAGTTACTGGATCATCTTATAGCGACTATCAATTAATTGCTCAATCCGAAATATTGCCAACCAACGATAAGATTAAATGGAGTGGTTTTTATAATGCTATAAACCTTTCAAACACAATATTGGAATTTGCAAGTACTGTACTTGATATTGATGAAACTTTTGATTCGAAAACCGAAAAGTCTTATGAGGCTGAAGCCTTGTTTATTCGCTCCAAGTGTTACTTCGACTTAGTTCGGATTTGGAAGGAAGTACCTTTGGTTTTGAACGCATCAAGTACCGATACAGTTAGTTTTTCAATTGAAAAAAGTTCAGAAGCAACAATTATTAAACAAATCGAAAACGATTTATTAAAAGCCAAAGATTTTGCTTATACCGACGAATATGCTTCAAAACCTGAAATGTACAAAGGGAGAATCAATAAATATGCAATAAATGCGCTCTTAGCTGACATTTATCTTTGGAGTGAGCAATATGAAAAATGCATTCAAATGTGTGATGAAATTATAAACAGTAATACGTTTCAATTACTAAGCACAACTGACTGGTTTACTCTTTTTTATCCAGGTAATTCAGTGGAAAGCATTTTTGAGATTCAATTTAATGAGGCATACGAGTCGGAAAGAAATCCACTTTGTTATGATATTATGGGGCTTGTTGGGGGATCAAAAGTTGCCCTTAAGCCCTATGCGAAGGAACTTTTCTCGTCAATCGATGTCCGAAAAGGCTATCCCGACCCACGTGCAAAGTATTTATATAAAAGTATAGATTCAAGAACAAAGAGAACCCAAAACGAAAGCGATGCAAATATAATATATTATCGCTATGGCGATATTTTATTAATGAAGGCCGAAGCATTGTCTGAATTAGGACTTTTTTTTGAAGCTAACACTTATATTAATGACATTCGTCAAAGGGCTTCGCTAACTCCCATGAACATAAATCCTGAAAAAGAATTGTTTAGAAGTATCATCATGGAGGAAAGAGCAAAAGAATTTGCTTTTGAAGGTAAGCGTTGGTTCGATGTACTTCATTTTGCAAAGAAAAATAATTTTCAAAATAAAAATCTGATAATCCAAATGATATTGGAAGGTGCAGATGTAAAGAAAAAACCCGTACTGAGATCGCGAATCCTGGATACGATGAGTTATTATCTTCCAATTCCTGAAATTGAATTGAAGTCTAACACAAAATTAGTACAGAATCCATTTTATGACCGTTAAAGAAATAAACCATGAAAAGAGCTTATTTTAAAATAAATAGATGGCTGATATTTTTAATAATAGTTAGTCAAATTTTAGTGAAATGCAATTATGGAGTGGTTGAATGGGAAATTAATACCGAAGAATTACAAATGATCGAATTCATCGGAAAAGATTCTGTTAACTACAGCGAATTTATCCAAATAGCAAATTATGTCAATATGTCGGGTGTTTTAAGTACCCGTGGTCCATTTACCTTGTTTTTGCCCGACAATGATGCCTGGCAAGCTTATTATTTATCTAAAGATAAAAGCTCTTACAGAGATTTTTCTACTCAAGAGCTATCTATGGTGGTTAGAAATCATGTATTGTCTGCTGTGGTTTACACCAATGATATCGGTTTAGGTAGCTTGAGTGAAAAAAATGCAATTGGCGATTTCTTAGTCTCTGAATTCGACGGTTCTGAAATAGTTATCAACAAGCATTCGTATATAACCAATAGAGATATAAAAGTGGCTAATGGACTAATTCATAAAGTTGATAAAGTTATTGATCCTGTAATGACCGGAACGTACGCAACAATTAAAGAATTGGAGCAATTTTCGATATTTACTAAAGGATTAGAAATGGCTGGCCTAAGCGACACCCTCGATATTATTGAAATTCCTTACGGGAATGGAACAGCTCGTGTTCGGTATTCTATTCTTGCTGTACCTGATTCTGTTTTTATTGCCAATCAAATTTATTCGGCCAACGATTTAGTAGAACGGTTTGACAACGGTAAGGGAGTTATTACCCAAGCAGGCAATGGTTTTTACGATTATATGGAATATCATTGTCTCGAAGGAACTTTCTATATGTCTGATATCGAAGATGAGGTATATTATACTATTTCAAGAACTAATTTCTTGAATATGAGCGTTAAAACAGACTTTTTAATTAACTCAGCTGATGGGGACTCTATTATTACATCATTTATTCAACTTTATTCAAACATTCCTACTAAAAATGGAGTAATTCATGGAATTACACAGTTGTTGCCTGCCAAAAAATCAGTTCCACAGACACATATAGTTGATATTACCGCCTTGCCCGAATTCATGGATCTAGAAATATATACGACAGATGGAACCAAAAATTTTTATGATGGAGAAAATGGTATTGCTAAAATAAAGTGGGTAGGCGACTACCTTCAGTATTGGAGAAAAGCCCAAGGAACCGGTTTTATTAATGAAGATTGTATTACTATGTCTGAAGGTTATTGGACGCTGGAGGTTACACTCCCGAAAATTGCAAGCGGTAAGTATAGTGTATACGGTTACTTTAAAAAAGGATATAACCGTGCTAATATAGTATTCTATTTTGATGGTGTTAAGATTGATAAAATGTTCGATTTTAACACAATAGTAGATGATGTGGTTTTTGTTGACGAATATATATGCGACGTTGATTGGCCAACAACTCAAGAACATGTTGTGAAACTAAAAACCGTATATCCCGGAGTAATTATGTGGGACAGGTTAACTTTTATACCAATTGAATAATATTTCAATAATCGAAAAACTTTAAAAATGGTAAGAAATATCTCTAAATCAATATTATTCTTTATTGCTCTGGTGAATTTGTGCTCTTTGTCGTTATCAGCACAAAATCTATATAAAGTATCAGGGGTTGTTAAAGAAGCTACTAGTAATAAGCCTCTTCAGTCTGTTCTGGTTTCTATTGCTGGTGTAAGTTCAAGTACAGATGAAAATGGTGTATTTGAGATTAATATAAATGCCCTTAATGAAATAATGGTTGTTCAATTGCCTGATTTTACAACCCGGATAATTGAATTAAATGGGCGTACAACTCTAACCATTTATATGGTTCGCAAGGAATTTAAATCAATAGATGATGTAATTGTAACACCTTTGGGTAATGTTGCTGCTCGCGATATAATACAACCTAGTTCATACATCACGGCTTCTGATATGAGTCACAAAGCCAATAGTTCTTTAGACCGAATTTTTCAAGGAAGTTTAAACGGAACTCAGCTTATCAATGGCTCAGGTATGCCTGGAAGTAAGAGTTTTTTTAATATCAGAGGATTATCATCATTGTATGGAAGAAATGAACCTTTGGTTATTATTGATGACATGATTCACCCAATTCATTATGCCAATTATAGTGCAATTAATGGCTTTACCCATAATCCCTTCGATATTGTTGACGTTGATGATGTGATAAGCGTTTCAGTTTTCTCCGATGGTAATGCTCATTTGGGATCAAATGGTTCAAATGGAGTAGTTTATGTGAATCTTGAACAAAAAGGAGAAACCAGTAGTCGTATCATATTTAATGCATATAGCGGAATAGCATTTTCTCCTAAACGACAAAAATTATTAGATGCTGATGGCTTTAAAAAGTTGTTTGGCGAACAAGTGAATCAAACAGAATTATCTCAAGACGAAATTAATTTGAGATATCCATATCTTAATGCGGAAGAGAAATCAGAAGATTATTACCGTTATAATAATAATACCGATTGGCAAAACGAGATTTATCGTATTGGTGTTCTTCAAAAATATCACCTATTCTTAAAAGGAGGTGATGATATTGCTACTTACAATATATCTACCGGATACTTAAATCACGAAGGTGTACTAAAGAATACAAGTTATAACCGGTTCAATTTACGTGTTAATGGTAGAATTAATATTACCGATAAATTTAGTGTTATGCCTAACACTAAACTATCATTATCTAATTCCAGTTTAATGGAACAAGGGTATGATATTGCATCCAACCCAATTCTGGCAGCTCAATTCAAATCGCCACTCATGTCTCCAATGAAGTTTGATGCTCAGGGATCTGAACTCGAAACGATTGACGATATTGGAGTGTTTAATGCAAGTAACCCTGCAGCAATTGTTAAAAATGTTGATGCAGAAAACAAAAACTACCATTTTATTACATCGGTTAAGGCACTATATGTATTCACTAATAATTTATCGATTTCAACATTAGTTGGTATTAATTTTAATAATTCGAGGGATAATATTTTCATCCCAAATGTTGGTTTAAGCAGAATTGATTCAGCCTATAATAGCTGCAAGGTTATGGTCAACGAATATCGTTCAACTCAAAACCAAAACCAATTGAACTATAAATATGTCTTCAATAATAATGGTTTGCTGGATGCTAAAATTGGTTATCGATATGTAAATAATTCATTTGAATATGATAATGGAGCTGATTTAAATTCGTCAACCGATGACTTTAAAAGCCTTGGACAAGGTGCCAATAACTCCGAATTGAGATCCATTGAAGGTGAAAAACGGGTTGTTAAATGGGTCTCATATTATGCTAATGCTGATTATAACTATTTAAGCAAATATTATTTTTCAGCCGCTTTTTCATATGATGCTAACTCTGTTTTAAATGAAAAATCGCGTTACAATTTTTATCCATCTATTAGTGGAGCATGGAGGCTCTCAGCTGAGCCATTCATGGCAGATAAAACTTGGATCGATGATTTTAAAATAAGGGCATCATTCAATCAAACAGGGAATATGAATAATTTTGCATACGATAATAGTCATTTGTATTACCGAGGCAGAAAATTATCCTCTACGAGTTTACTGGTTCGAGAGTCGATACCAAATCCTAACATGGAAATGGAAAGACAGAACAGCATTAACCTAGGAGCGGATCTGACTATGTTATCTCAGAAATTGTATGTTTCTGTCAATCTCTTCAATTCAATGGTTAATAATTTAATAACCAGACAAGAACTTGCACCTGCTTATGGATATACTTCTTATTATGGAAACTCAGGGGCATTGCGAAATATGGGTGCAGAATTATCCTTTAATTATCGCAAGGATTATAATAAAATTAGTTGGAATATTGGTGGCAATATTTCATATATCGATAACAAAATTACATCAATCGACTTTATCCTTGATAGCGATGACATGATTGTAAATGAGGTTGAAGGAGTTCAGCTTGTAACGAAAGTTGGTGAACCCATGTATTCATATTATGGATTTAAAACTGATGGATTATTCAATAATAAAGATGAAGCAGCGCAATATCTTGGTCCAAATGGCCAAAGAGGAAAAGTAGGAGATGTTCGCTATGTAGATGTTAATAAAGATAAAATTATAGATGATGCTGATAAGCAGATAATTGGAAGTCCTATATCACCTATCTATGGTGGTTTGTCTACTTCAATAAGCTACGGTAATTTCGAAGTAAGTACCGATTTTGCCTTTAGTGCAGGAAACAATATCTACAATCATGTTAATAAATTAGGTCAATCGATGGAGTTTGGTTGCAACCAACAAGCAATTGTTAGTAAACGTTGGACTGCTGATAATTCAAACACAGATATCCCTGCACTTTCAATAAACGATAATTATGGGAATAGTGTATTCTCTGATCGTTGGTTAGAAAATGGCAGCTATGTTCGTATGAATTCTTTCACAGTTAGTTATAAATACCCTTCATCTACGAAAATATTTAATGATCTTATGCTTTATGTAACAGCGAGTAACGTGTTTGTGTTAACATCTTACTCGGGTCTTGATCCAGAGTTTATGCTATACAATGATCCCTTGTATTTAAGCAATGATTATGGGAAAATGCCTCAGCCGAAATCATTTGTAATTGGTATTAAATTAGGATTATAGTTATGAATGACAAGAGTCAATATTGATTCTTTAAAATCTCGATAATTCTTAGTATAAGTTTGTAAAAAATGAGAAAAATGAAAAATATATTAAAATGGATGTTCATCCAATTAGTAGTCATTTTTATGGCTGGAGCTTGTTCCAATGATTTTTTTAACGAAGTCCCCAGTGATAGGATTACTCCTGATCAAGCCTTCAATTCATTGGCTGAGGCTGAACTCGCTTGTCACGCATCTTTGGCTATTCTTCAAGATATAATTCCTCAAATTGTTTTTGCTTGTGATCTCTTAAGCGATGCAACAATCACAACCGCTAAGGCCGATCACAATTGGCAAAGTATTAATAATCATGAATTAAATAGCGATAATCCGAATATCGATCCATCGGCTCTTTATCAGGTTGTTATTAACACCAACGAATCGTTGCTATATGTTGATAAAATTTTGAGTAAAGAAAAGGATGTGACCGAAATTGACATTGAGGTTATTAAAGGAAATTTAATAGGTCTCCGATCGTGGGCGTATTTTACCATTGCTCGTTTGTATGGCGAAGTCGCTTATCATTACGATAATCTTCCTGAGTATGCTGAAAATAAAATAGTTTATGTCTCTCGGGTAGCTATCATGGATACCTTGATAAATAATCTATTGCCCTATTTAAACAATGATCGTCTCGAAGCTGAAAACAATAGCTTATACCTTAGGATTCTGCCTATGTATAATAAGGCTTTGATTGGAGAAATATACCTTGAAAAACAAGATTATGTTAATGCAGCAACCTATTTAAAGATGGCCATAGAAGGATGGGATAATTATACCTCTATTTATAAATTATCTCCTACATATGCCAGAAAGAATTGGAGTAACATCTTTATAAATTATGGGGCTGATGAGATAATGTCCTGCATTCCATTTAGTTACGGCCAAGGGCAGCCGAATCCTATTGAAAGGTGGTATGGGTATGACTTTGAATACCAAGCTCAACCTACTTCTAATATCATTAACCTATTTGAATCCCAATTGCCAGTGGCGGGTAAAACTTCTGGCGATATTTATCGCGGCTTAGATGTTTCATATACTATGATTAATGATGAGCCAATTGTAAATAAATATAGTTTGGACATAAGCAGTACTTGGAAATTTAGTTCTTATATCATACTCTACCGTGCTGCCGATATTCATTTGTTACTGGCAGAGGCAATGAACAGGAGCGGTAATTCCGATATTGCACTTTCTGTTTTGAACGATGGATACAAAAAATACACTAATTGGAATACTAGTGTTGGCGTAAGGGGGCGTGTGTATTTGCAAAACCAAACTGTTCCCGAGGGAGCTGACTCTGTTTCATACATCGAAGATTTAATATTTGAAGAACGGGCAATGGAACTTGCCTTTGAAGGAAAAAGATGGTTAGATTTAATGAGGCTTGCCCGCAGAAGAGACAACTCATATTTAGCTGATAAAGTAGCTGATAAATTTTCTGATTCTTCAACAGCAAATCGTGTTAGAGAAAAACTTATGAATGAAGAAAATTGGTATTTTCCATTTGTGAAATAAACTTATATCTGGAGTATTGCCATGAGAATATTGATGAGTTTAATGGGGGCTTATAATTTGAAATTATAAAATATTATTGATGGCCTCTTATAATAAATTGACCGACAATTTATATTTTGTGTTTTAGGCAAACCTGTTTAGTTGGTTTTGATGGTGGTGTAAAACTTAAGCTCTTTTGAATTAATGTTCAAATTCAAAAAGTTAATATCTAAAATTAGTAACAATACTTATTGTTATATTTTATTTTTAAAGAATTATAAATAAGAATCATTAATTTGGTTTTGTAGTGTAGTCTAAAAAAAAATATAACCATGAGTAATAAGCTAATAACAACAGTGTTGTTTGTTCTATGTATCACAACAATTGCCTCTGCGGCGATAAGTAAAGTTACATCACCAAGTAATAGGATTAGCGTAGAGCTTGTCTATAACAATATGGACATTACTGGTGAATGGGTAATGAATATAGCCTATAATAAAAATGCTAAGGTTGATTTAACCACAGTTAAGATTGGATTAAAAACTAATGAACACGATTTTTCGAAAAACCTGGTTTTGTTAAAAACAGGTAAAACAAAATCAATTAACGAAAATTACACATCAATTCATGGGAAAAAGTCTCTTTGCCAAAATTCAGGTAACGAGCTTGTATTTTATTTTGAGAATTCTCAAAAGACCAAAATGAATTTGATTATAAGGGCATACAATGATGGCGTGGCTTTTCGCTATGAGTTTCCCGATAAAGAAGGTTCTTATATAGTAAATGACGAACTTACATCATACATAATTCCATCCCAAGCCAAACGATGGCTTGAAAAATTCGACCTCTCAAACGAGGGGCTTTATGCTAGCGCAAACGATGCAGCTGATCAACAAAACTGGTGCTATCCTGCACTTTTTAATACTGAAGATGAAGCGTGTTGGTATTTGATTCATGAGGCCGATGTTGATCGAAATTATTGTGCCACCAAATTAAGTAACATCAATACTGGGTCAGCGTATAAAGTAACGCTTCCTCATCCCAACGAAGGCGAAGGCGAAGCACTTCCAAAAATTACACTTCCCTGGAAATCACCTTGGAGGGTGATAATTATTGGAAGCCTTGCCGATATCGTTGAGTCTACCCTTGTTGATGATGTTTCCACTCCAAGTAAATTAGAAAATACAAATTGGATAAAACCTGGACTTGTTTCGTGGAACTATTGGTCCGATAACCATGGTACAAAAGACTATCAAATTGTTTGCGATTTTGCCGATTTAGCAGCCGAAATGAACTGGCCCTACACCTTGCTCGATTGGGAGTGGGATGAAATGGAGAATGGGGGTAATGTAGAAGATGCTGCTAAATACATTCTTTCAAAAGGTGTAAAACCCCTAATTTGGTACAACTCAAGTATGTTTAAGTGGATAACGTCCACACCTATCGACCGAATGAAAACACATGAAAGTCGTGTTGAAGAATTTACTTGGTTGAAAAAACACGGATTTGCGGGCGTTAAAATTGACTTCTTCCTAAGCGAAAAGCAATACATGATCGATTATTATCTCGACATTTTGGAAGATGCAGCTCAATTCGAAATGTTGGTTTATTTCCATGGCTGTATTGTACCCCGTGGCTGGGCTCGAACATACCCACACTTGATGACTTATGAGGGAGTTCGAGGAGCTGAATGGTATAACAATGGACCCGATTTAACAACAACTGCACCCAAACACAATACCGTTTTGCCCTTTACACGTAACGTTGTGGGGTCAATGGATTATACGCCTGTTACTTTTACCAATTCCCAGTTTCCTCATATTACCTCTTATGGCCACGAGTTAGCATTGAGCATTGTTTTTGAATCAGCACTTCAACACATGGCCGATCGACCTGAAGGCTATCGTGAGCTTCCCGATGCTCCAAAATCATTTTTAAAAGATATACCTTCAGCATGGGACAACACTAAGTTTATTTCAGGCTATCCTGGAAACGAAGTAGTAATTGCACGTCAAAAAGGTGATAACTGGTATATTGGAGGAATTACCAGTGCTGAAAGGAAAGAAAATATACAGCATGTTGAATTAGATTTCCTACAGGAAGGGCTCAGCTATAAACTCACTTTAATATCCGATGGACAGCACGATAAAGCTTTTAGTACAACATACATGGTTGTTGATAACTCAAGCTCATTTGACGTTAAATTACTTCGACGTGGAGGATTTGTTGCGTCCTTAAAACCTTTACAATAATTAAATTTTATGAATATGAATGTGAAAATAGTGCTTGTATTTTTAATCAATATCTTGTTTGTTCATAGTTTATGGGCACAGCAACATCCCTTTCAAAATGCAAATCTTAGTTCCCAAGAAAGGGCAAAAGATTTAATATCGAAGTTAACACTTGAAGAAAAAGCAAACTTAATGTGCGATCAGTCCGATCCCATTCCTCGTTTAGGTATTAAGCGATTTAACTGGTGGAGCGAAGCATTACACGGATATGCCAATAACGATAATGTAACGGTTTTTCCTGAACCCATAGGGATGGCTGCTTCGTTCAACGATAAACTATTGTATGAAATTTACGATGCTGTTTCTGACGAAGGAAGGGCAAAATATCACCAATGGATTAATGCTGGAAACGAAAATAAGCGGTTCTTAAGTTTATCGGTTTGGACACCTAATGTAAATATTTTCCGTGACCCACGTTGGGGACGTGGGCAGGAAACTTATGGCGAGGATCCTTACCTCACTTCACGTATGGGCGTTTCTGTTGTGAAAGGTTTACAAGGCCCTGCCGATGCTAAATACCGTAAATTATTGGCTTGTGCCAAACATTATGCAGTACACTCAGGCCCAGAGTGGAGCCGCCATGAGTTGAACCTGAATAATGTAAATCCACGCGAGCTGTACGAAACCTACTTGCCTGCTTTTAAAGCATTGGTACAAGATGCCGATGTACGCCAGGTAATGTGCGCTTATCAGCGTTTAGATGACGAGCCATGCTGTGGCAATACTCGCCTTTTGCAACGGATTCTTCGCGATGAATGGGGCTTCGAATACCTTGTGGTTTCTGATTGTGGTGCCATAACCGATTTTTTTACTACACATAATGTATCGTCCGATGCAGTTCATGCTGCTTCAAAAGGTGTTCTGGCTGGTACCGACGTGGAATGTGTATGGGAAAACTATCCCTATAAAAATATACCCGAAGCCGTTGAACGTGGCTTGATGAAAGAAGCTGACATTGATAAAAGTCTGCTGCGTGTTTTAATTGGTCGTTTCGACTTGGGCGATTTCGATGACGATGCAATTGTTCCATGGGCTCAAATTCCAGCTTCAATATTAAATAATGAAAAGCACCGTCAGTTGGCCTTGGATATGTCACGCCAAATCATGACTTTACTTCAGAATAATAACAATATTTTGCCGCTATCAAAAAAGAGCAAAAAAATTGCAGTAATTGGTCCTAATGCCAACGATGAACCCATGTTGTGGGGAAATTACAACGGAACGCCAAACCAAACTATATCAATATTGGAAGGCATTAAATCAAAATTGCCCGAGAAAAACATATTCTATGATAAAGGATGTGATTTGGTGGAAGATAAAGTAACCGAAAGTTATTTCGACCAGTGTTCGTTCCAAGGAAAAGCAGGTTTTAAGGCCAGTTATTGGAATAATATCGACCGAGAAGGTGAAATAGTAATTACTGATCAAATTATTAACCCAATTAGAAAGACCGCAGCTGGGCAACACGAATTTGCTTCGGGAGTAAAACTTGAGGGGTTTTCAGCCATTTTTGAAACAGAGTTTATAGCCCAAAAAACGGAAGAAATTGTTTTTAAAGGTGGTGCTACCGGACATTTTGAGTTGTTAGTTAATGGTGAATCCCTTCAAAAATATGATAATTGGCGAACCTTACCAACAAGAATTCCTTTTCAAATTGAAGCCGGAAAAAAATACGAAATTGAAATTCACTATGCTCAGTTAAACGACTGGCAGGCCAATATCGAATTCAATTTTGGTAAAGAGGTTAACGTTAATTACAATGAACTGATCAATAAACTAAAAGGTATTGATGAAGTCGTTTTTGTTGGTGGGCTTTCAGGGAATCTTGAAGGTGAAGAAATGCCGGTGTCTTTTCCTGGGTTCAAAGGTGGCGACCGTACCAACATCGACCTTCCCTCGGTACAACGTAACTGTTTGAAAGCATTGAAAGAGGCTGGTAAAAAAATTATATTTGTAAATTGTTCGGGCTCCGCCATTGCACTTACTCCCGAAACCAAAAGTTGCGATGCCATTCTTCAGGCATGGTATGCAGGCGAGTCGGGTGGGCAGGCCATTGCCGATGTGCTTTTTGGCGATTATAACCCATCGGGCAAATTGCCAATTACCTTTTACAAAAGCTCCGATCAGTTAAATGATTTTGAAGATTACTCAATGCAAGGCCGCACTTACCGCTATATGAACGATGCACTCTTTCCCTTTGGTT